>DASPRB010000080.1:0-32402 GCA_035624675.1 Burkholderiales bacterium | reverse complement strand
CTGCTCGCGAGCGTGGCGCGCTCGGGCGTGAGCGTCGAGAAGCGCGCGCAAGCCTAGCGCCGGCGCGCGGCGCGGCATGACGGCCAAGCGCTTCTTTCTGGAGATCGGCACCGGCAACGACCTGCACGGCGGCGACTACACCAAGGCCGCCGTTCGCGCCGTCGAAGACGCGCTCCACCACAGCTCGCTCACGCTGTTCCGCAGCCTCGGCATCGACCCGAACTCGATGCAGGTCGAGGCCACCATCGGCGTGCAGCAGCCGGACAAGGTCGACCAGGCGGCGGTCAGGCGCGCCTTTCCCTACGGCCAGGTCGCGGTGAGCGTCGTCAAGGGCGGCCTCGACGTGCCCGACGAGAGCGGGCGCGACCCGACCATCATCGCGAGCGCCGCGGTCGCCGTGCGGCTCGATCCGGCGCTGCTGCGTTAAGCGCGCCTGACGCAGGTTGCGCGAACCTGCAAAGACTCGTTAAGACTGCGAGCCTCGCTCCCGCAAATAGCAATAAGCCCTAGCTCGAGCTAGGCCTTTGTGTGATCTTGGCTCCCCGACCAGGGCTCGAACCTGGGACCTGCGGATTAACAGTCCGTCGCTCTACCGACTGAGCTATCGGGGATCTGGGAAAGCCGCGTATTTTATGGATTTCCGCCTGTCCAAGCAATTGAATGTCCGCATTTAGTCGCTTCACCCGCGGCAAGTGGTCCTGGCTAGCGGCAGTCGGGAGCGTGTTGGTCGCGGTCGCGCTAGCGGTGCCGTACGCGGTGCCGCTCGATGACTACATTCCGGAAGTGATGGACGTGGCGGCGCAACGCATCGGCCAGCCGGTGACGCTGCAGGGTATGCGCCTTCACATTCTGCCGACGCCGCGCGTGGCGCTGTACGGAATCAAGGTCGGCAGGGGCGCGCCGCTCACGATCGACGAGCTGCGCGTGGTGCCCGAACTCCTGTCGCTCTTCGGCGAGCACAAGGTGATCCGCCTGGTGAGCGCCGACGGCGTACGCGTGCGCCAGGCCGCGCTCGCCATGCTGAACGGCATGCCCAAGTCCAATCCGGCGGGCGCGCAGGTGAGCGTTCGGCGGATCGACCTGCGCAACGTGAGCTTCGATTACCGTATCCTGAACGTGCCGCCCTTCGACCTGAGCGTCGACCTCGGGCCGGACTACGCACCGCGGCGCGCCCTCTTGCGCACGGTCGACGACGCGCTCGAGGCGCGCCTCGCCCCGGAAGGCGACGGCTCGGCCCGCGTCACGCTCGGGGCGCGCGGCTGGCGCTTGCCGTTACGCGTCGCGCCGCTCAGCTTCGAGTCCCTCGAGGCGAGCGGCACGCTGCGCGGCGGACGCCTCGCGCTGCCGAAGGTAACGGGCCGGCTGTACGGCGGAAAGCTCGCAGGCAGCTTCTTCATGGATTGGTCGAAGGGCTGGCGTCTGGGCGGCAGGGCGGACGTTACGCGGGTGCAGCTGGTGCCGCTTCTCAAGGACCTCGGCAAGCCGGCCAGGTTGAGCGGCCGGCTGAACGCGCGCGCGGTGTTCTCCGCACGCGCCGGAGCCGCCGCTCGGCTCGGCGACGCGCTCGTGCTCGACTCCGCGGCGGCGGTGCAGGGCGGCGCCTGGCACGGCATCGACCTGGCGCGCGCCGCGGAAATGCCGCTCGGCAATCTGGCCGAGGGCGGCGAGACGCCGTTCGAGACGCTGCGTGCCATCGTCGCGCTGCGCGGCAAGGCGCTGCGCCTGGACGACATCTGCGCGCGCTCGCCCGACCTGGTGGCAGGCGGGCACGCGGAGGTCGCCGCCGACGAGGCGCTAAGCGGCCTGCTCGACGTGTCGGTGGCGCGGACCGGCGGATTCGTGGGCGTGCCGCTCGCCCTCGGCGGCACGCTGTCGGACCCCTCCGTCGGGCTGACCACCGGCGCGAAAATCGGTGCGGTCATCGGCACCCTGGTGCTCCCGGGCGTGGGTACCACCATCGGCGCCACGGCCGGGGCGAAGTTCGATTCCGTGTCAGCCTGCAAATAGGCCGGCGCCGCGGCCTAGATCACCTTCGCGATCGCGTCCGCAACGTAATCGATATTCTTGGAATTGAGCGCGGCGACGCAGATGCGTCCCGTGTCGATCGCGTAGATCGAGTATTCGGTGCGCAGGCGCGCGACCTGCTCCTTGGTGAGGCCCGAGTACGAGAACATGCCGCGCTGCGCGAGCACGAAGCCGAAGTCCGCCTTCGGCGCCCGCGCCTTGATCTTGTCGACCAGCGCCTTGCGCATCGCCTTGATGCGCTCGCGCATTCCGGCGAGCTCCTTCTCCCACAGCGCGCGCAGCTCTGGCGCGGCGAGGACGGTGGCGACGATCTGGCCGCCATGCGTCGGCGGGTTGGAGTAGTTAGTGCGCACGATGCGCTTCACCTGCGAGAGCACGCGCGCGGCCTCGTCCGCGCTCTCCGTGAGCGCGCTGAACGCGCCCACCCGCTCGCCGTACAGGGAGAAGGATTTCGAGAACGAGCTCGAGACGAACACCGGGGCATAGGCGCCGGCGAACAGCCGCACGGCGTAGCCGTCGGAGTCGATGCCTTCGGCAAAGCCCTGGTAGGCGAGATCGAGGAACGGTATCAGCTGCCGGCGCCGCACGATGTCCAGCACGGTCCGCCACTGCGCCTCGCTCAGATCGACGCCGGTGGGGTTGTGGCAGCAGGCGTGCAGCACCACGATCGATCCCGCCGCCAGCTTGTCGAGCGCGCCGCGCATGCCCTCGAAGTCGAGGCCGTGGGTCTTGGCGTCGTAGTACGGATACGTGTTGACCTTGAACCCGGCGGCCTCGAACAGCGCGCGGTGGTTCTCCCAGCTCGGCTCGCTGATCCACACCTGGGCCTTCGGATCGAACAGGCGCAGGAAGTCCGCGCCGATCTTGAGCCCGCCCGTGCCGCCGAGCGCCTGCACCGTCACGATTCGCCCGCTCGCCGCGAGCTCGCCGCCGAACACCAGCTGCATCACCGCCCGATCGTAGGTCTGCAGCCCGTCGATCGGCAGGTAGCTGTGCGGCGGCGCGGCTTCGACGCGCGCGCGCTCGGCGCTCCGCACGCACTCGAGCAGCGGCACCTTGCCGTTGTCGTCGTAGTACACGCCGACGCCGAGGTTGACTTTCCTGGGATTCTGGTCGGCGACATAGGTTTCGGTGACGCCGAGGATCGGGTCGCGCGGCGCCATCGGCACGGCTGCGAGGATGGATGCGCTCATGGCTGAGGAGGGGAGAGTCATGTGCGTATTCTACCGGGCGGGCCGCTGTGGGAAAATATTCGCTTTGTCCGAGACCCGAAGCATGGCGAAGGAGCCGGTCCCGCAAAGTCCTTTCAAGCTGCACCGCGCCTACGCGCCGGCCGGCGATCAACCCGAGGCGATCGAAAAGCTGGTCGAGGGGATCGAGGACGGACTCGCTTTCCAGACCCTGCTCGGTGTCACCGGCTCCGGCAAGACCTACACCATGGCCAACGTCATCGCGCGGCTCGGGCGGCCGGCGATGGTGCTGGCGCCGAACAAGACGCTTGCCGCGCAGCTGTATTCGGAGTTCCGCGAGTTCTTTCCCGAGAACGCGGTCGAGTACTTCGTCTCGTACTATGACTACTACCAGCCCGAGGCCTACGTCCCGTCGCGGGATCTCTTTATCGAGAAGGACTCCTCGATCAACGAGCACATCGAACAGATGCGCCTGTCCGCGACCAAGTCCCTGATGGAGCGGCGCGACGTGGTGATCGTGGCCACGGTGTCGGCGATCTACGGCATCGGCGATCCCTCCGAGTACCACGGCATGATCCTGCACCTGCGCCGCGGCGAGAAGCTCTCGCAGCGCGACGTGCTGGCGCGCCTGGTGGCGATGCAGTACGAGCGCAACGAGCTCGACTTCCGGCGCGGCAACTTCCGCGTGCGCGGCGACGTGATCGACGTGTTCCCCGCCGAGCACGCCGAGCATGCGGTGCGCATTTCGCTGTTCGACGACGAGATCGAGGAGCTGCAGGTGTTCGACCCGCTCACCGGGCGCGTGCTGCACCCGATGGCGCGCTTCACGGTGTATCCGTCGAGCCACTACGTGACGCCGCGCGAGACCACGCTGCGCGCGATCGAGGCGATCAAGGCCGAGCTGCGCGAGCGCATCGAGTTCTTCCAGACGGCCGCCAAGCTGGTCGAGGCGCAGAGGATCGAGCAGCGCACGCGCTTCGATCTGGAGATGCTTGCCGAGCTGGGCTTCTGCAAGGGCATCGAGAACTACTCGCGCCATCTCTCAGGACGCAAACCTGGCGAGCCGCCGCCGACGCTGATCGACTACCTGCCGTCCGACGCGCTGATGTTCATCGACGAGAGCCACGTCACGATCGGGCAGCTCGGCGGCATGTACCGCGGCGACCGCTCGCGCAAGGAGAACCTGGTCGAGTACGGGTTTCGCCTGCCTTCCGCGCTCGACAACCGGCCGCTGCGCTTCGACGAATTCGAGAAGGTGGTGCGTCAGACGGTCTTCGTCTCCGCGACGCCGGCCGACTACGAGGCGCAGAAGTCCGCCCAAGTGGTCGAGCAGGTCGTGCGCCCGACGGGCCTGGTCGACCCGAGGGTGGAGGTGCGGCCGGCGAGCAGCCAGGTGGACGACCTGCTGTCGGAGATCCACCAGCGCGTAGCGAAGAACGAGCGCGTGCTGGTCACCACGCTCACCAAGCGCATGGCTGAGGAGCTGACCGAATACCTGTCCGAGCACGGTGTCAAGGTGCGCTACTTGCATTCGGAAGTCGACACGGTCGAGCGCGTGGAGATCATCCGCGACCTGCGCCTGGGCGAATTCGACGTGCTGGTGGGCATCAACCTGCTGCGCGAAGGCCTCGACCTGCCGGAGGTGTCGCTCGTGGCGATCCTCGACGCCGACAAGGAGGGCTTCCTGCGCTCCGAGCGCTCGCTGGTCCAGACCATCGGGCGCGCGGCGCGCCACATAAACGGGGCCGCCATCCTGTATGCGGACGTCATGACCGATTCGATGCGGCGCGCGATCGGCGAGACCGAGCGCCGGCGCCGCAAGCAGATCGAGTTCAACCGCGCGCACGGCATCACGCCGAAGGGCATCTCCAAGCGCATCAAAGACCTGATCGATGGCGTGTACGACGCTGAGCAGGCCCAGACGCAGCTGGCGGCCGCGCAGGACGAGGCGCGCTACGAGGCGATGAGCGAGAAGCAGGTCGCGCGCGAGATCAAGCAGCTCGAGAAGAAGATGCTCGAGCACGCGCGCAACCTGGAGTTCGAGCAGGCAGCCAAGCTGCGCGACCGGCTCGCCGAGCTCAAGAAACGGGTGTTCGGCGTCGCGCTTGCCTCGGAGTGAGCACGCAAAAGAGAAAGGCCCAGGAAACCCGGGCCTTCTACCTGCGAGGCGCTTAGAGCGGCTTGATGTTCGTCGCGGCCGGGCCCTTCTGGCCCTGCGTCACGTCGAAGGAGACCTTCTGACCCTCCTTGAGCGACTTGAAGCCAGTGCCCTGGATCGACGAGTGATGCGCGAACAGATCCTTGCCGCCGTCATCCGGCGTAATGAATCCGAAGCCCTTGGCGTCGTTGAACCACTTCACGGTACCTGTAGACATGCTCATGCTTCCTTTCTTGGTGCGAGGCGAAACCGGGCCCCGCGTACGGGCATGACGATCAAGGAAGGAATTGAACGGCCACCTCGGCACCGCTTGCGCGGCGATTGAGGGACTGCGCACTTCACTGCTTGAAGATCACTGCGCGCGCAGTATGGCACGCCTCGGCTGCTAGCGCTTCTTGAACGCAAAGCGGCGTTTCGGCGCGGCAGGCGCAGGCGCGTCGAGGTGACGGAAGTTGATACGCGCTCGCGTCGCGTCGTAGGCAGACATTTCCAGCCTGACGCGGTCGCCGGCCATGATGCGAATGTGGCGCTGGCGCATCTTCCCGCCCGCGTAAGCGAGCACTTCAGCCCCGTTGGGCAGCCGCACGCGGAACTGCGTATTGGGCAGCACCTCCTCCACGATCCCTTCCACCTCGATCAGTTCTTCCTTGGCCAATCGAGCACCTTCTCCTTCCACGGAAACGCGAAGGCGGCGTACGAGACAAGCGCCGCCAAAACGGTCAACTGAGAGACAGCTCGCGTCACGGGCTCAGCGGTCGGCGGACGCGGATACGGCCGCCTTGCGAAGCGCAGCTCGCGCGTCCTTGAGCGCTTCGTCGCAAAGCGCGACGATAGCTGGCTCGTTCAGGCGCTCGGCGTTCTCGCGCAGTCGCTTGATCTCCTGGACGGTCAGGCGCGCGACGCGCTCAAGCGTCCAGCTTGCGGCACGGCCGCGCTTGAAAATCGGAGGCATTTGCTTCGCTCCTGGAAACGACAAAGTGCGAAGCAAAGGGAGGGAAATCCGCGTCAGTCGCGGGCTTCTAACGCAGCGCTTCGTCCACCTTTATACACCGTTTCGCACCCTTCACCTCGCCGCTACGTTCTGCGCAGTCTTCTGAGACCGCAACGATTAGCGAGATGCGTTTGCTCTTCCGCTGACAATGACGTTGGCGCTGCACTCAGAACCCGCGGATTGAAAGCTGCGGGTACCCGGTCTCTAGCGGTTCCGCTTTCGTCGGCTTGGCGAGGAACAGGCAGGTTCCGCCAGACGCCAGTGCCTACAAGGCCCAGATCAGCCATGCGTCTGCAACCCGCTAGTTTCGGCCGTGCCGGACTGCTCGACGCGCACTCGGCAGGGTCGTCTCTTAACAGTGGTACAGTGGCCGCAGCGAGAAGACGATCGGCATGCCAATTTACCGCGCGCAACATGAAGGATATCTGATTGAGGCGACGGCGTTTCAGCTGCCGGGTGGCTTGTGGCAGCCGAGGCTCATGATGACACGGCTCGCCCACGCCGGCGTCCTCGAAAAGTGTCAGTCGTTTCCCGGTTTGTCGCCTGCGTTCCACACCGCGAAGGCCGCAGCTCGGTTCGCGGCCGATCTTGGCCGGCGCCTCGCCGACGAACATTCCTCCCGGCTGAAGATCTAGTACGGCAAGGCGCTCAGCCGTCTTCTTCCGACGCGGCGAACTCGCGGATCGGCGCTCCCGGGGGCAGGTCCTCGCGCGAGACGGTGTGGGCTCTCTCTGAAAATGTGGCCGCTGCGGCAGGGGGCGTAGCGCCCTTCTTAGGGCGGCCGGGACGGTACGCAACGAAGAACGGCTTTAGGGGCGGAACTGGCCGAGGCCGTTCAAGATGCAGGCAATCCGACTCTGTTGGCATGCTCACCGTAGCGCCAATCCGGCGTCCGTCGGAAAAAATACTGTACCGCCGCATCTGCATCGCGCCGGGAAGAGGCTCGCTTAGGACCCGATACTTGCCGACAGCAAACCATTCCCGACCTCGGACATCGACAAGCGTCCGCCGCCCTGCTCGTGGCTTCTTCGTATTCCTGGAGTCGGTCATCGCGATGAGTCTACCGTATTGTCCCATATACACAGCTTCGAGGCCGCGTGCGGGCCGAAAGGACATTTTTTTGTTTCTAACGGCATGATTCTGCGCGCAAAAACGTCTGTGCTGGTCGTCTGCACCGGCAACATCTGCCGCTCGCCGACCGCAGATGGCGTGCTGCGCCGCCTGGCGCGCGACGCGGGCCTCGAGACTCTGATCGAAGTGGATTCCGCCGGCACCCACGACTACCACGTCGGCGAAGCGCCGGACGACCGCGCCCAGCGCCATGCCCTGCGTCGCGGCTACGACCTCGGGGAACTGCGCGCACGCCAGATCGAGAGGGCGGATTTCGAGCGTTTCGACCTGATCCTCGCCATGGATCGCGGCCATCTGGCGCTGCTCGAGCGCGCGGCGTGCTCGCCGAGCTGCGCGCCGCGCTCAAAGCTTCTTGATCACGCGCGCGTTGACCGGGTCCTCGGGCACGTGGTGCACCTCGAAGCCGAGGGCGCGCACGAACTTGAGCATCGTGGCGTTGTTGCGCAGCACGATGCCTTCCATCGTCTGCAATCCGTTTGCGCGGGCGGTGCGCATGAGATCGTCCATCAACAAACCTGCGATGCCGCTCTTGTGCCAGGCGTCGGCGATCATGATGCCGAACTCGCAGCTCCTGCCGTCCGGATTGGCGACATAGCGCGCTTCGCCGACGATCTCCTCGTCGCCGCCTTCGCCCGACGTACACACGAATGCCATGTGGCGCTGATAGTCGATGTCGGTGAGGAAATGGATCAGATTGTCCGACGGCGCGCCAACCCATTTCTGGAAGCGCAGGTAGCGCGTTTCGCCTGAAAGTCCGTGCGCGAGAAAATCGCGCTCGCGCAAATCATCCTGCGGCCGGATCGGCCTGATCGTGACCGCGCGGCCGTCGAACAGCTGATGCCGGTGCTCGAGCTGGGCGGGATACTCAGCCATGCGCGGCGATCCATTCCTCCCGCAGCCGGCGCCGCAAGACCTTGCCGAGCGGGTTCTTCGGCAGCGCGCTGCGGAATTCGACGTGTGCCGGCAGCTTGTAGCCCGTCAGATACTGCGAGCAATGGCGCCGCAGGGCCTCGGCAGCAAGGGCAGGGTCGCTTTTCACCGCGAACAGAGCGACCGCCTCGCCGCTGCGAACGTCCGGTACGCCGACCGCTCCGGCGTCCAGCACGCCTGGGCAGCGCAGGGCGACTTCCTCGATCTCGGTCGGGTAGGCCTTGAAGCCCGACACCACGATCACGTCCTTCTTGCGGTCGACGAACTCGAGGTAGCCGCGCGCGTCCATTCGACCGATGTCGCCAGTCCTCAGCCAGCCCTGCGGCGTGAACGCCTCGGCGCTCTCCTGCGGCCGGTTCCAGTAGGCGCGCATGACTTGCGGCCCGCGCACGCAGATCTCGCCTTGCTCGCCGAGCGGCAGTTCCGCGCCGTGCTCGTCGAGAATCGCAACCTCGGTCGAAGGCAGTGGCAGGCCGAGCTTGCCGCTGAATTCGCGTGCGACGAACGGGTTCGCGCATACGTTGGGGGAGGCTTCGGTCAGCCCGTACCCTTCCACGAGCGGCACCCCGGTCGCATGCTGCCAGCGCTCGGCAACCTCCGGCTGCACGGCCATGCCGCCGGCGACCGCGAGCCTGAGCGCGCCTCGGTTGGCGGCGCGCACGCGCGCGAAGCCCGGAGCATCGAGCAGCGCGCGGTACAGCGTGTTCACGCCGGTCATCGCCGTGAAGCGTGTTCGGCGAAGCTCGGCGAGCATCGCAGACAGATTGCGCGGGTCGGGGATCAGCAGATTGCGCCCGCCGAGCGCGACGAAGAGCAGCAGGTTCGCGGTCAGGGCAAAGACATGGTAGAGGGGCAGGGCGGTGACGACGATTTCCTGCCCTTCGCGCAGCGTTGCGCGGCCCCAGGCCCGCGTCTGCGCGACGTTCGCGAGCAGATTGCCGTGCGTCAGCATGGCGCCCTTGGGGCTTCCGGTGGTACCGCCGGTGTACTGCAGAAAGGCGATCTCCTTCGGGCCGATGGGAGGGCGGTCGAGCGCGCGCCGCCGCCCGCGCGCGAGCGCTTGCCGCAGGCTCACGGCGCCGTCGATGCGCCACGGCGGAACCATGCGCTTCACGTACTTCGCGCCCAGGTTGACCACCCAACGCCGCGCTAACGGGAGCAGGTCGCCCGGCTGCGTCGTGATCACGTGCTGAACGGAGCTCGCACCGAGCGCATGTTCGAGCGTATGGGCGAAGCTTTCCAGCACGATGATCGCGCGCGCGCCGGAATCCGAAAGCTGGCGCCCGAGCTCCGCAGCGGTATAAAGCGGATTGACATTTACCACCGCCAGCCCGGCGCACAGCGCTCCGAACAGCGCGACCGGATACTGGAGCAGATTCGGCAACATGATCGCGACGCGATCCCCCCGTGCCAGCCCTGCATCCTTCTGCAGATAAGCGCCGAAATCTCGCGCCTGGCGCGCGAGCTCCCCGAAGTCGAGTGTGGCGCCCATGCAGCTGAGCGCGGGCCGATTTCGGAAGCGGGCGCAACTACGCTCGAACAGCTCGCATAGCGAAGCATGCTCGAGTGGCGCGATATCCGCCGGAACTCCGGGAGGATAGGACTCGAGCCAGATTGGTCGCATGGCACCCGCAGTAAAAGAGAAAAGGCCGGCTCATGGCCGGCCTTTTCTTCGTCGCTCGCGCGCCTTCTCGTTACTTGCGCGTTTCGACTTGCACCAGCTCGCCGCCGGTCTGCGCCTCCGGCCGCGGGCGACGCGGCCGGCCGAGCCTAGGCGCCTCCTCGGCTTCGGCTGGCGTAGCCTGCGCTTTGGTCGGATCCGTCTCGATCATGACGAGACCGGCCCCGCCGAGCAGCGTCTGCGTATCGATGCTCGGCCTTTCGACCTTCGGCTCTTCCACGCGCGGAGTTTCCCCGCTCGGGATCTCCACCTTCGGCATCTCCACCCTTGGCTCTTCCGCCCTGGGCGCCTCGCTTACCACGACCGAGGGCTGTGCCGTCTCGCTGGGTGCCGGGGCGGGATGCTGCGGCACTGGCGCAGTGACGACGCTTGCCTGCTCGGAAACGGCCGGCGCCGCGCTCTGCGCAGGCTGCTCCGGACGGCGCTCGCGGTGCCGATCACGCCGGCCGCGGCGGCCCCGGCGCGGCTCCTCGCCCTCGCGCTCCGGCGCAGCGGCCGCGGGCGGCTGCTGCGGCGCCTGCTGCGGACGGGGCGGGCGCTGTTCGTGACGGCGCTCGCCGCGCTGTTGCTGCTCGAGCCTGCCGTGCTGCGGCTCGCGGCGCTCGCCGCCGCGCTCGCGTTGGTCGCGGCGTCCGCCGCGTTCACCGCGCTCACCGCGTTCACCCCGCTCCCCACGTTCGCCTCCGCGACGCTGCTCGGGGCGACGATCGCGCCGCTCGCCGCGCCGCGGTTCCGGCCTGCGGGGCTCACGCGCCCCCGGCTCGGGCGCTGCCGGCGCGCCCGCTGCCGGTACCGGTGCGGGCTGCTCGAGCCGGAACCAGCCGAGAATGCGGCTGATGATGCCGGGTGCCTCCTCGGTGCGCGGCAGCGGTTGTGCCGGGCGCGGCGCCGGCTGCGCCGCCGGCGGCCGATGCTCCCGCGCTACGGGCTCGGGAACCATGGGCGCGGGCTGAGCAGGGGTGATCGCCTTGACCACAGCCTCCTGGCGCTCGCGCGCGGGCTCGGCCTCGGCGCCGAGCTTGGGCTCCTCGGGCTGCTCGACCAGCTCGTAGCTGGCAGGCACGTGCTCCATCTGGTTCAGCTCGTCGTGACGCAGCCGCTGCACCTTGTAGTGCGGCGTCTCGAGATGGGGATTCGGCACCAGCACGACATTGACCTTGAGGCGCTGCTCGAGCTTCTGGATCTCGCTGCGCTTCTCGTTGAGCAGGAAGCTTGCCACGTCCACGGGCACCTGGGCGTGCACCGCGCCAGTGTTCTCCTTCATCGCCTCTTCCTGCAGTATCCGCAGCACGTGCAGCGCGGTGGACTCGGTGCCGCGGATGAAGCCCGTTCCGCTGCAGCGCGGGCAGTTTATGTGCGCGGTTTCCTCGAGTGACGGGCGCAGCCTCTGGCGCGACAGCTCCATCAGGCCGAAGCGCGAAATCTTGCCGATCTGCACGCGCGCGCGGTCGTAGCGCAGCGCCTCGCGGAAGCGGTCCTCGACCTCGCGCTGGTTGCGCTGCGATTCCATGTCGATGAAGTCGACCACGATCAGGCCGCCCAGGTCGCGCAGCCGCAGCTGGCGTGCGGCCTCGTCGGCCGCTTCCAGGTTGGTGCGCAGCGCCGTCTCCTCGATGTCATGGCCCTTGGTCGCGCGCGCCGAGTTGACATCGATGGCCACCAGCGCCTCGGTGTGATCGATGACGATCGAGCCGCCGGAGGGCAGCGTGACCTGGCGCGCGTAGGCGCTCTCGATCTGGTGCTCGATCTGGAAACGCGAGAACAGCGGCACGTCGTCGCGGTACAGCTTCACCTTGCCGACATTGCCGGGCATCACCGTCTGCATGAAGGCGCGCGCCTGCTCGTAGATCTCCTCGGTGTCGATCAGGATCTCGCCGATGTCGGGCTGGAAGTAGTCGCGTATCGCGCGGATCACCAGGCTCGACTCGAGATAGATGAGGAACGGCTTGGCGACATACTTTCCCTCCGGCCCCGGCGTGCGGTCGCTGGCCGCGGCCTCGACCGCCTGCCATAGCTGCAGCAGGTAGTTCAGGTCCCAGTCGAGTTCCTCTGCGGAGCGGCCGATCGCGGCGGTGCGGGCGATCACGCTCATGCCTTCGGGGAGCTTCAGCTGATCGAGCGTGTCGCGCAGCTCGCTGCGGTCCTCGCCCTCGACGCGGCGCGAGACGCCGCCGCCGCGCGGATTGTTGGGCATCAGCACGAGGTAGCGCCCGGCGAGGCTGATGAAGGTGGTGAGCGCGGCGCCCTTGGTGCCGCGCTCGTCCTTCTCGACCTGGACGATCAGCTCCTGGCCTTCCCTGAGCGCGTCCTGGATCTTGGCGCGCCCGACGTCGACGTCCGAGCGGAAGTAGCTGCGCGCCACTTCCTTGAACGGGAGGAAGCCGTGACGCTCCTCGCCGTAATCTACGAAGGCCGCCTCGAGACTGGGCTCGATGCGGGTGATGAGGCCTTTGTAGATGTTGCTCTTACGCTGTTCCCTCGATGCGGACTCGATGTCCAGGTCGACGAGCTTCTGCCCCTCGACGATGGCGACGCGCAGCTCTTCCTGCTGCGTCGCGTTGAATAACATGCGCTTCACTTCCAATTCTCCTGCGCTGGCAGGGGAACCGGCGCTCGTCGGTCAGGATTCTCCTAGTCTGTGCCAGTCAAAGTCCTATTTCGGTTCGGCGACATGATGAAGTGTCGGTTGAGCGAAATGCCGGCGGCGGCCGGAATCCGTGCACCCTTCCTTAAGGGGTGCGGGCGTTTCCGTGGGAAAAGACCCACTGCGCGCGCTTCTAGTACTATCGCTACTTCCGGTGAGCGAAATTAACCGCTGCATCAGGCCCGTCCATCGGCCGGGCAGGAGGCGGGTTGCAGATCCAGTGGCGGCGCAGTGCGCATGCTTGAAGATCTGTGCCTCGCGGCTCGAAGCAGTCCCGAGATCATACGGAAAATGAATGACTTAAGCAAGCCTCGGGCCACTCTGCTGGAAGTCGGCGAGGAAAGCGCGGCGCAGCGCATCGACAACTTCCTGCTGCGCCGGCTGAAGGGCGTGCCGAAAAGCCATGTCTATCGCGTGCTGCGCAGCGGGCAGGTGCGCGTAAACAGCGCGCGGGTGCGCCCCGACTACCGGCTGCGCGCCGGCGACCGGGTACGCGTGCCGCCGGTTCGTGCAGCCGAGCGCCCGGCCAAGCCCGCTCCGAGGCCGCTCGAGCTGCCGGCGGTCTACGAGGACGAGGCGCTGCTGGTGATCGACAAGCCTTCGGGCGTCGCGGTGCACGGCGGCAGCGGGGTCAGCTACGGGGTGATCGAGTCGCTGCGTGCCGCCCGCCCGCAGGCGAAGTTTCTGGAACTCGCGCATCGTCTTGACCGGGATACCTCGGGCCTGCTGGTGGTGGCGAAGAAGCGCAGCGCGCTGGTCGAACTGCATCGCATGCTGCGCGAAGGCGAAGTGGAGAAAGTGTACGTCGCCCTCGCGGCAGGGCGCTGGAGCGGGGGCGCACGCGAACTGCGCGAGGCGTTGCACAAGCATGTGACAGCGAGCGGCGAGCGGCGCGTGCGGGTCGCCGCAGACGGCCAGGCGGCCGCTACCCAGGTACGACCGCTGGTTGTCAGCGACGAACTGAGCCTGCTCGAGCTGCGCCTGCTCACGGGGCGCACGCACCAGATCAGGGTGCATCTCGCGCACGCGGGGCACCCGGTGATCGGGGACGACAAATACGGAGATTTTGCGCTCAACCGCGCGCTCGCCAAGCAAGGCGCGCGTCGCCTGTTCCTGCATGCGCGGCGACTCGCGTTCCGTCATCCGCTGAGCGGGGCGCCGCTGCGGCTGGAGGCGCCACTGCCGGCGGACATGCAGGGGTTCATCGACCACCGCTTCAGGGCGCAGCGCGATGCCCGCTGAGCTCCGCTACGCGCTCATCGTGTTCGACTGGGACGGCACGCTGATCGACTCGCCCGCAGCCATCGTCGAATGCATCCAGCAGGCGAGCCGCGATCTCGGTCTCGACGTGCCGGACCGCGAACGCGCGAGCCACGTCATCGGTCTGGGACTGGAGGACTCCCTGCGCAAGGCCGTGCCCCAACTGCCGCGCGAGCGCTACGGCGAATTTGTCGCCAGCTACCGGCGCCATTTCCTGGCGCGCGAGGACTCCATGCCTCTGTTCCCGGGGGTGCGGCGGCTGCTCGAGCGCCTGAGGGGGCGCGGGCACCGCCTCGCGGTGGCCACCGGCAAGAGTCGCCGCGGGCTCGAGCGCGCGCTCGCGGCGAGCGGGCTGGGGACCCATTTTTCGTGTTCGCGCTGCGCCGACGAGACCATTCCGAAGCCGGATCCGGCGATGCTGCGGGAGCTCATGGCCGAACTGGAGGTTGGGCCCGAGCGCGCGCTCATGGTCGGCGACACGTCGCACGACCTGCTGATGGCGCGCAGCGCCGGGGTCGACGCGCTTGCCGTGAGCTACGGTGCGCACCCGGAGTCGGAGTTGCGTGCGCTCGAGCCGCTCGCCTGCCTGGCCAGCGTCGAGGAGCTCGCCAAGTGGCTGACGCGCCACGGCTGATCTGCGCCTCGAGCCTGCTCGAGGATGCAGGCCGCGGTGCGCGCTTCGAAGTGCAGTACTTCGGCGAGACCGTGCCTGCGTTCGCGGTGCGCCATCGCGGCATGGTGCGTGGCTACCTAAACCGTTGCAGCCACGTAGCCCTGGAACTCGACTGGCGGGAGGGCGATTTTTTCGACTCCGACGGACGCGATTTGATATGCTCGGCGCACGGCGCGGTCTACGACGCGGCGAGCGGCAAATGTCTCGGCGGGCCGTGCGGTGGCGCGCCTCTGGTGGCGCTCAAGGTGGAAGAGCGCGGCGGCAACGTCTACTTCCTGGGGTTTGCAGATGACTGACAACGGCGGACAGTGGGAACGCGGGCTGTTGGAGAAGCTCGCCACCGCGGCGCTCAAGGAGCAGCGCCGCGCGCGCATGTGGGGAATATTCTTCAAGCTGCTCGGCTTCGCCTATCTGACCATACTGCTGATGCTCGCGTTCGGCTGGAGCGAGAAATCCGTCGAGGTCGGCGGCAAGCACACGGCGCTGGTCGAGGTGGACGGCCTGATCGCGCCCGGGGGCGACGCAAGCGCCGACAGGATTGGCTCGGCGCTGCGCTCGGCCTTCAAGGACAAGAACACGCAAGGCGTCGTATTGCGAATCAACAGTCCCGGCGGAAGTCCGGTGCAGGCGCAGAACCTGTACGACGAGATCCGCAGGCTGCGCATGAAATATCCAGATATTCCGCTCTACGTGGTGATCGAGGACATCTGCGCTTCGGGCGGGTATTACGTCGCGTCCGCCGCCGACAAGATCTACGTAACACGGTCGAGCATCGTCGGCTCGATCGGCGTGCGCATGGACGGTTTCGGCGTAACCGGCCTGATGGACAAGCTCGGCGTCGAGCGGCGGCTGCTCACGGCCGGCAAGAACAAGGGCTTTCTTGATCCGTTCCTGCCCGAGGATCCGAAGCAGAAGGAGTTCGCCCAGGCCATGCTCGACGACATCCACCAGCAGTTCATCAGCGACGTGCGCCAGGGGCGCGGCAAGCGTCTTAAGGAGACGCCCGACATGTTCAGCGGCCTGATCTGGACCGGCCAGCAGAGCATCCAGCTGGGACTCGCCGACGGCTACGGCACGCTCAGAACGGTAGCGCGCGACGTCATCAAGGCCGAGGAGATCGTCGACTACACGCAGAAGGAGAGCATCGCCGAGAAGTTCGCACGCCGCTTCGGCGCTGCAGCGGCGAGCACGCTCGCCGAGCTGGCGCTGCACTACACGCCGGCGATACGCTAGGCGGCCAGCATCAGAAACACGGTGGGCCGCCGGCCGATGACGGGCGGCGCGCGGCGCCAGTCCCCGATCGAGCGCAGCGCGACGCTCTGATCCGGCAGCGTCAGATCGGTGGCCAGGCACAGCCGGGTTGAGACAGCGCAGGTCGCGAGCAGGGCGGACAGCAGCGCATCGTTGCGATAGGGGGTTTCGATGAAGATCTCGGTCTCGCACTCGGTGCGCGAGCGCTGCTCGAGCTCCCGTATGCGGCGCGTGCGTGCCGCCGCCTCGCGCGGCAGGTAGCCGCAAAAGGAGAAGCGCTGGCCTTCCAGCCCCGACGCCATCAGCGCCAGCAGGATCGCAGATGGGCCGACGAGCGGCGCGACGCGAAAGCCCGCGTCGTGCGCCGCGGCGACCAGGGCCGCGCCGGGATCAGCGATCGCGGGGCAGCCTGCCTCGGACAGCAATCCGAGCGAGCGCCCCTCGCGCAGCGGCGCGAGCAAGGCGCGGACGTCGCGCGGCGCCGTGTGTTCGTCCAGCCGACTCAGCCGCAGCTCGCGGAGCGGCCGCGGCATTCCCATGGCGGCGAAAAAGGCGCGCGCGCTCTTCTCGTTCTCGACGACAAAGTCGGCGAGCTGGCGGATCGTCTGCAGGGTGGTCGGCGGCAGCGCATCTGCGGGCGAGCCGCCGAGGGGCGTAGGAACGACATACAGGATCGCGCGCATCAGCCGAGAACCGCGAGTCCTGCCTGCTCGAGCATGGTCGTGAGCGCGATGAGCGGCAGGCCGACGAGCGAGGTCGGATCGTCGGTCTCGATGCGTCGAATGAGGGCGATACCCAAGCCTTCCGATTTCGCGCTGCCCGCGCAGTCGTAGGGCTGCTCGAGTCGCAGGTAATCCTCGATCAGGCGATCGTCGAGCTCGCGGAACACGACGCGACAGGACACGAGCTGTGAACGCGCTTCCCCGGTACGCGCGTCGAGCAGGCTGACTGCGGTGTGAAAATCGGCCGCGCGGCCGCTCAGGCTGCGCAGCTGGGCCAGCGCGCGCGCGTGACTGCCGGGCTTGCCCAGTAACTCGCCGTCCCGCACGGCGACTTGGTCGGAACCGATAACGAGCGCCTGCGGGAAGCGCGGGGCGACGGCCTGCGCTTTGGCGAGCGACAGGCGCAGCGCCATGTCCTGCGGGCGCTCTCCCGGGAGGGGCGACTCGTCAATGTCCGGCGCGGCGCATTCGAATGGAAGCGCAAGGCGCTGTAGCAGCTGCCGGCGATAGATCGAGGTCGACGCGAGGACCAGTTGACGGCTTCGGGCCATGACTTTGTTTTGACACGGTTTTTCCAGGATGATAGCATTTCACGTTTATGCCACACCGGCCGGTGATCGACGGCTATGATTTCGCAGCGGCCGGCGCGACGCTTCAAGGCACTTGGGCGGTCGGAGATTTCCCGCGTTTGCGCGATAGGCTTGCATCGAGCGCGGGCGCGATCGACTACAGGGTCGAAGGGGTGCACGACGAGCTGGGGCGCGCTGCGCTGCGCGTGAGGATGAATGGCGCGCTGCGGCTCACGTGCCAGCGTTGCCTCGAGCCGCTTGATTTCGCGGTGCGCGTGGACACGACGCTCGTGTTGGCGCGCTCCGAGGCGGAAATCGAGGGGCTGGCGGATGATGTGAGCGAGCCGGAGCGCATCGTGGGGGGCAAGGAGATGCCGGTCGGCGAGCTGCTCGAGGACGAGCTTTTGCTCGCGGTGCCTTATGCTCCCCGGCACGAGCGCTGCGAGGCACGAGGAAATTTGGCAACGGGCGGCGTAGGCTCGCCGTTCGCTGATTTGAGAAGTCTGTTGGGCGCCGCGGGCGCCCGCAGACGAAGGAATTGAACAGAGGAGTTTTGACATGGCAGTCCAGCAGAACAAGAAGTCCCCCTCGCGGCGCGGTATGCGCCGTGCGCATGATTTCCTCGGGCGTCCCGCCGTCGCGGTCGAACCGACGACCGGCGAAGTGCACTTGCGCCACCACGTGAGCCCGACGGGCTACTATCGCGGCAAGAAGGTCGTCCAGACTAAGGGCGAATAGGATCGGCGGCTCAGGCCGTGCCCGGCGTGCGGGCGCGGCCATCTGCGTCCAGCGCCCGATGGAAACCACCGTAGCGGTCGACTGCATGGGTGGCGATCATGGCCCCCATGTGACGGTGCCGGCCGTGCTCGCGTACCAGCGGCAGCATGCCGATGTGGACGTTCTGCTCGTCGGTCCGCGCGACGCGCTCGAGGCGGAGCTCGCCGCGCAGCGCGCCGCGCAGGGGCCGCGGCTGCGCGTGCACCATGCCAGCGAGGTGGTCGCGATGGACGAGCCGCCGGCCGCCGCGCTGCGCTACAAGAAGGATTCGTCGATGCGCGTGGCCATCAACCTCGTCAAGAGCGGGGAGGCACACGCCTGCGTGAGTGCGGGAAACACGGGCGCGCTGATGGCGATCTCGCGCTTCGTCCTGAAGACCCTGCCTGGTATCGATCGTCCTGCGATCGCCACCGTATTGCCCAACATGCGCGGTACGCACACTTATGTGCTGGACCTTGGTGCGAATGTGGATTGCACCCCGGAGCACCTGCTGCAGTTCGGCATCATGGGCGCGATGCTGGTTGCTGCGGTCGAGCACAAGGAGTCTCCCAGCGTCGGACTGTTGAACATTGGGGTCGAAGACATCAAGGGCAACGAGACCGTCAAGCAGGCAGCCGAGTTGTTGCGCACGAGTGGCCTGAACTTCTACGGTAACGTCGAGGGCGACGATATCTACAAGGGCACCACGGACGTGGTTTCCTGCGATGGGTTTGTCGGCAACGTCGCGCTCAAGGCGTCAGAGGGAGTTGCGCAGATGATGGCGTCGGCCCTGCGCGAGGAGTTCAGTCGCAATCTGATCGCCAAGCTCGGGGCGCTGTTCGCGCTTCCGGTCATCCGATCCTTCCGGCGGCGCATGGACTACCGCCGCTACAACGGCGCCAGCTTGCTCGGCCTGCGAGGAATCGTGATTAAGAGCCACGGTTCGGCCGACATCTTCGCGTTCGAGCAGGCGATCGGCCGCGCGGTCGACGAGGTGCGCAATAACGTTCCGCAGCGGATCGCGCAGCGAATGGCACAACGAAACCAGTCGGCTCCTACGGAATGGATGCAGGCCAGCAACGAATGACCTACTCGCGTATCGTGGGGACGGGAAGTTACTTGCCGGCGCGCGTCATGCATAACGACGAGTTCGCGGCGCGCCTGGACACGAGTGACCAGTGGATCAGGGAGCGAACCGGCATTGTTCAGCGCCACATTGCAGACGAGTCTCAGACTTCGAGCGATCTCGCCTTCGAAGCAAGCAGCCGCGCTCTGCAGGCCGCGGGACTCGCGGCCTCCGACATAGACCTGATTATCGTCGCGACGTCGACCCCGGATTTCGTCTTTCCGAGCACGGCTTGCTTGCTTCAGGCCAAGCTGGGAATCAAGAATTGCCCGGCGTTCGACGTACAGGCGGTGTGCAGCGGGTTTGTCTACGCGCTGGCCACCGCCGACAGCTTTATCCGTGCGGGCAGTTACCGCTCGGCCCTGGTAGTCGGCGCCGAGGTGTTTTCGCGCATCCTGGACTGGAACGATCGCACGACCTGCGTACTCTTTGGGGACGGCGCTGGCGCGGTCGTACTCGCCGCCGCAGAGCGCCCGGGCGTGCACGCGACAAGGCTGCACGCGGACGGCAGCCATGCCGGGATTCTGTCGGTGCCCGGCAATATCTGCCGCGGCCGCATCGTCGGCTCGCCCTACCTGCAGATGGCCGGCAACCAGGTGTTTCGCCTGGCGGTGAAAGTGCTGGACGAATCGGCGCGCGAAACAGTAGCCGCCGCGGGCATGCGCCTCGAGGATATCGACTGGCTGATTCCCCACCAGGCGAACGTGCGCATTCTGGAAGCGACGACCAGGAAGCTCGGGCTCGCGGATGACCGACTGGTCGTCACCGTGGATAGGCATGGCAACACCTCGGCGGCTTCCGTGCCGTTGGCGCTCGACGAATGGGTGCGGGTTGGCAAGATCCGCACCGGCCAGCGCGTGCTGATGCAAGGCGTCGGCGGCGGTTTCACCTGGGGTTCCGCACTGGTGACGATGTGAGGGCGCGCGGCGCATGAAACTGGCTATGGTGTTCCCCGGACAGGGGTCTCAGGCGGTGGGAATGCTGCATGCATATGCTGGACTGCCCGAGGTCGACGCGGTGCGTGCAGAGGCGGCCGCGACGCTCGGCGCCGAGTTCGTCGCGCTGCTCGACCAGGGCCCCGCGGAATCGCTCAATCTCACGGTCAACACGCAGCCCGCGATGGTGACGGCCGGCTATGCGGCCTACCGCGCCTGGCGTGCGCTCGGCGGACCGATGCCCGAGGTCGTCGCGGGCCACAGCCTGGGCGAATACACGGCGCTCGTAGCCGCAGGCGCGATCGCGTTCCGCGATTGCCTGCCGCTGGTGCGCTTTCGCGCACAGGCGATGCAGGAAGCCGTGCCGGAAGGGCAGGGCGCCATGGCCGCGATCCTGAATCTGGACGACGACGCCGTGCGCGCGGCCTGTAGCGAAGCCGCTCAGGGCGAAGTGGTGCAAGCGGTCAATTTCAACGCGCCAGGGCAGGTCGTGATCGCGGGACACCGCGCGGCGGTGGCGCGCGCCATGGATGCCTGCAAGGCGCGCGGCGCCAAGCGAGCGCTTCCGCTGCCGGTCAGTGCGCCATTCCACTCCAGCCTGATGCAACCTGCGGCCGAGCGGCTGCGCGGTATCCTCGGCAACACCCGCGTCGCGGCGCCGGCCGTGCCGCTGGTCAACAATGTCGACGTCGCGACACCGCGCGATCCCGCGCAGATCAAGGACGCGTTGGTGCGGCAGGCAGCTTCGCCCGTGCGCTGGGTCGAGATCATCCGTCACATGGCGGACATGGGCATCACGCACGTCATCGAGTGCGGGCCGGGCAAGGTGCTATCTGCGCTAGTGAAGCGCATCGACTCCGGCATGCAGGGCCTCGCTCTGGCCGATCGCGCCTCCCTCGAGCAGGCGCTCGCGACACTCAAACAGGGCTAGACATGCTGCAAGGAAAAATCGCTCTCGTTACGGGTGCCACCCGCGGCATCGGACGCGCCATTTCGCTCGAGCTGGCACGACTGGGCGCAACCGTGGTGGGAACGGCGACCGGCGAGGCGGGTGCCGCGCAGATCGATTCGGCGCTGGCGGCGTCGGGGGCGAAGGGCGCAGGGCGGGTGCTGAACGTGCGCGACGCCGGGCGATGCGACCAGCTCGTCGAAGCCGTGCAGAAGGAGTTCGGCGACATCCTGGTCCTGGTCAATAATGCGGCGGTCGTGCGCGACAACTTGGCGCTGCGCATGAAAGACGCTGAGTGGGACGAAGTGATCGAGACCGATCTGCGCGCGGTGTTTCGTCTGTCACGCGCGGTGATGCGGGGCATGATGAAGGCGCGCTGGGGTCGAATCGTCAACATCACGTCCGTAGTCGGCGCGGCCGGAAATCCGGGCCAGGCGAATTACGCGGCGGCGAAGGCGGGCGTAGTCGGGATGACCAAGTCTCTCGCGCGCGAGCTCGGCAGTCGCAACATTACGGTCAACTGCGTCGCTCCGGGATTCATCGACACGGACATGACGCGAGCGCTGAGCGAAGAGCAGCGTGCCGCCCTGCTGCAGCAGATCCCACTCGGCAGGCTGGGACGGCCGGAGGACGTTGCCGCCGCCGTCGGCTACCTCGCGTCGCCGGCGGGTGATTACGTCACGGGTGCGGTGCTGCACGTGAACGGCGGCATGTACATGTAGTAACGAAGATTTCTCGCAGCCGGAGAGATCGATCCTTTTGGTAGAATACGGGCCCTCTTGGCCCCATAGGGAAGGAGCAGCAAATGGAAAACATCGAACAACGCGTCAAGAAGATCATCGCCGAGCAGCTCGGCGTAAACGAGGCCGAGATCAAGAACGAGTCGTCTTTCGTCGACGATCTGGGTGCTGACTCCCTGGACACGGTCGAGCTGGTCATGGCCCTCGAGGAGGAATTCGAGACCGAGATTCCCGACGAGGACGCGGAGAAGATCACGACCGTGCAACAGGCAGTGGACTACATCAAGGCCCACCAGAAGGGCTAGCCGTAACCTTAGTCACCGGGCGCGCACGGCGGACCCGGGTCGAGTGTCCCGCTAGGAGAGAAGTTGTCCCGTCGCAGAGTCGTCGTCACCGGGCTGGGGATCATATCGCCGGTAGGCAACAGTGTTGCGGACGCCTGGAGCAATATACTCGCCGGGCGGTCCGGCATTTCGCGCATCACGCGCTTCGATCCGTCCCGGGTCGCCAGCCAGATTGCCGGCGAGGTCAAGGGGTTCGACGTGTCGCAGTACCTTTCGCCGAAGGAAGCCCGGCGCATGGACACGTTCATCCACTACGGCATGGCGGCCGGATTGCAGGCGTGGCGCGATGCCGGTATCTCGCTTGCCGCGAACGACGCGGAGCGCGCCGGAGTGAATTTCGGATCCGGCATCGGCGGTCTGCCGATGATCGAAGCGTCGCACGATGAATTGATCAAGAACGGCCCGCGGCGAATTTCGCCTTTCTTCATTCCCGGAACGATCATCAACATGATCGCGGGCAATCTCTCGATCATGCTCGGCCTGAAGGGACCGAACCTGGCGATCGTGACGGCGTGCACGACTTCCACGCATTGCATCGGCGAGGCGGCCAAGTCCATCCGCCATGGCGAGGCCGATGTCATGATCGCGGGAGGCGCCGAGTCGACGGTTACGGAGCTCGCGGTCGGAGGCTTTGCGTCGGCGCGCGCGCTGTCTACGCGCAACGACGACCCGGAAGGCGCCAGCCGGCCGTGGGACAGGGATCGGGACGGATTCGTCCTGGGCGAAGGTGCAGGGGCGATGGTGCTGGAGGAATACGAGCACGCGAAGGCGCGTGGTGCGAAAATCTATTGCGAGCTGGCCGGCTATGGCGTCTCGGCCGATGCATACCACATGACTGCACCCTGCGAAGACGGCGACGGCGCGTTCCGGTGCATGCGCAACGCGTTGCGTGACGCCGGAGTGGGTGTGTCGGATGTCGACTACATCAACGCGCACGGCACCTCGACCCCTCTGGGGGATATCGCCGAGACCGTTGCCATCAAGCGCCTGCTCGGCGAGCGCGCCGCGAAGGTGGCCGTCAATTCCACGAAGTCCATGACCGGACACCTGCTCGGTGCCGCGGGCGGCGTCGAGGCGGTATTCACGGCGCTCGCCACCCTCAATCAGGTATCGCCACCGACCATCAACCTGCAGAACCCGGATCCGCAGTGCGACTTGGACTACGTACCCAATGCGTCGCGCAAGCTGCCGATTCGCGTCGCGCTATCGAATTCGTTCGGCTTCGGTGGCACCAACGGAACATTGGTGTTCGCGCGCGCTTGAGCATCGAGCGCAGGCTTAGCGTCGAACTTTCGCCGTCGGGCGTCCTGGCCGGGACTATCGTCGCCATACACGCGTTGGCAGGCGCTTGCGCGGCGCTCGCCTTGTCGGGGCCGGGCGGCGCCGTCCTGGCGCTGCTGCTGCCGGCGCTCGGCGTCGCGGCCGCCTGGGACCGGGCGCTGCTACGCGGCAGGAAATCGGTCACAGGCATGGTGATCGAGGGCCCAGCCAGCCTTCGGCTCAGGACGCGCGACGGGCGCGAGACCGAAGTGCGTGCAACCGGCCGCAAGCATGTGAGTCGCCTCGCGGTGATCGTTCCGGTGCGCGGTTCGATGCGCCGCACCATCGTGGTCGTGCGCGACATGCTCGACGCGGAGTCGTTCCGCAGGCTCAGGCTATGGGCGCTGTGGGGCAAAGTGCCTGGCGCAGGGCCAGATGGCCGGACTGCCATACCCGCCTAGGCGCGAACCAGCGAACTATTTGTAAGAGCGAGTGTCTGTGGCAAGTAGACGTAGCGATCTGTTGGCGGGGTGGCAGGTAGCCCGCCGCCTGGGATGCTCGCCGGGTGGGGCCGGGACGTGAGCGGTAACGACGTCGACCGGGAGCTGGTGGCGAGGGCCCAGAAGGGCGACAAGCGCGCGTTTGAATTGCTAGTCGAGAAGTACCAGCGCAAGCTCGCGCGGTTGCTGTCGCGGTTCGTTCGCGACCCGTCGGAGGTGGAAGACGTGACGCAGGAGGCATTCATCAAGGCGTATCGAGCCCTGCCCGCATTCCGCGGCGACAGCGCGTTCTACACCTGGCTCTACCGCATCGGCATCAATACCGCCAAAAACTACCTCATGGCGCTCGGTCGGCGTGCGCCGACTTCGACCGAGATCGAGGCCGAGGAAGCGGAAGGTTTCGAGGAAGCGGATCAGTTGCGCGACATCAATACGCCCGAGAGCGTGTTACTGTCCAATGAGATCGGCGCGACCGTGAACGCGACGATCGCCGAGTTGCCCGAGGAATTGCGCACCGCCATCCAGCTGCGCGAGATTGAAGGCATGAGCTACGAGGACATCGCGCGCATCATGGACTGCCCGATCGGCACCGTGAGATCGCGCATATTCCGCGCCCGCGAGGCGATTGCCGAGCGGCTGCGACCGCTGCTCGATACGGGCAAGGACAAGAGGTGGTAGAGCCATGAAGATCAAGATTTCCGCCTTGATGGACGGCGAGGCCTCGCAGAGTGAAATCGGCGAGGCGCTGTCGGCTCTGGCGCGCGACGCCGACGCCCAGGAGGGCTGGCGCACCTATCATCTGATCGGAGACGCGATGCACGGCCGGGTCGCGCTGTCGCGGGATTTTGACGCGCGCCTGAGAGAGCGCCTGTCCAGGGAGCCCACCGTGCTGGCGCCCAGGGCGATACGCAGCCGACGCGAGCGCAGCCGATGGGTGGCGCTGTCCGCGGCAGCGAGCGTCGCCGCCGTCGCGCTCGTCGGCTGGCTGGCGTATGCACCCAGGCAGGCCGTAGTGGGGCCCCCCGTCGCGACCGCGCCGGGCGCGGTCGCCGAAGCGAAGCCTCGGGCTCCGGAACGTGTTCCGCTACCCAGCGCGACCAACGACTACCTGCTCGCGCATCAGATTTATTCGCCTCGCGTTACCCTGCAGGGAATGGCGCCCTACATTCGTACCGTGTCGGACGAGGTGGTGGACAAGGGCGCGCGATGAGCCGGCGGCCGATCGCCCGGGCTCTAATTACGCATTCCTTTGCCGCGCTGCTTGCCGCGGCGGCGGCGCTGGCGCATGCGCAGAACGCCTCCGATGCCGTCGAGTGGCTGCGCAAGATCTATCAGGCGACTCACAATCTTTCCTACGTCGGCACGTTCGTCTACCAGCAGGGCGAGCACAGCGAAACCTCCCGCATCACGCGGCTCGCCGGTGTGCACGGAAACATCGAGAAGCTCGAGGCGCTTGACGGAGAGCCGCGCGAGATCCTGCGCACCAATGACGCCGTGCGCTGCTTTTTTCCCAAGAGCCAGATCGTCAAGGTCGACCGACGCTTCGACCACCGCGGATTTCCGGCCTTGCTGCAAGGAGAGATCGGCGCTCTGACGGAGAACTATGCTGTCGCGCTAGCGCACAACGAGCGGATCGCGGGCTATCGCTGCCAGGTGGTCGTGCTCACGCCCAAGGACGATCTGCGCTATGGCTACAAGCTGTGGGCCGATGCCGACTCCGGCATGCTGCTCAAGGCGCTCACGTTCGACGACCGGGGCCACACGGTCGAGCAGTTCACCTTCACGCAGCTGACCATCGGCAAGGTGACGCCAGATGAGGTCAAGCCGCAACGAACGACGGGAAAGTGGCACATCGAAGATGCCGAGGTTGCGCCAGCCAATCTGGAAGCTGAAGGTTGGAGCGTCGAATCGGTACCGCCGGGCTTCCGCAAGGTGGTGGAGGTGAGGCGCACCCTGCACAACTCGCGCACCGTCGAGCAAGTGGTCTACTCCGACGGCCTGGCCGCCGTTTCTGTGTTCATCGAGCCGGTGACGGATCAGGACAAGCCCGTCCGAACCGGTCTCGCGAGCCTGGGCGCAACGAACATCTATACGCGCGAAGTGGCCAACCACTTGGTAACCGTGGTCGGCGAGGCGCCCGCCGCCAGTGTCCAGCGCATCGCCGAGACCGTAAACTACCGCCAGCCGCAATAGAGACGCGGCGGAGCGCAGCCGGCCGCCGGATCCGTCCGGGAGCGGAAGGGAGACATCGCATGAAAGGGGTGAAAAGCGTCGTCGCGTTGTTGTTCTTGCTCGTCGCGGGGGGGCAGGTCTTTGCCCAGACGCGCGAGCTCCCGGATTTCACACAGCTCGTGGAGAAGCAGGGCCCCGCGGTCGTGAACATCAGCACCAAACAGGCTATCCAAAGGAGTGCACTGCCGCAGATCCCTGGCGTCGACGACGAAGAGCTGCGTGAGTTCTTCCGGCGTTTCATGCCGCGCCGGCCGCCGGTCGAGCCTGGCCCGCGATCCGAGGCCCGCTCTCTGGGCTCAGGCTTCATCATCAGCGAGGACGGCTACATTCTCACCAACGCCCACGTCATCGACGGGGCCGACGAAATCGACGTGCGCTTCACCGACAAGCGCGAGCTCAAGGCGCGCGTCATCGGCGCCGACAAGCGCACCGACGTCGCACTCATCAAGGTGGACGCGAAGGGGCTTTCCGTCGTGAAGTTCGGCGATCCCGCCCATCTCAAGGTCGGCGAGTGGGTCGTCGCAATCGGTTCGCCGTTCGGATTCGAAAACACCGTCACGGCTGGAATCGTCTCGGCCAAGGGGCGTTCTCTGCCGGAGGAGAACCTGGTGCCGTTCATCCAGACCGACGTGGCGATCAATCCAGGCAACTCCGGTGGTCCGCTTTTCAACATGCGCGGCGAAGTGGTCGGCATAAACTCGCAGATCTACAGCCGTACCGGCGGGTTCATGGGACTTTCGTTCGCCATCCCGATCGACGTCGCGCTCGACGTGCAGAAACAGCTGCGCAGCAAAGGGCGCGTGTCGCGCGGGCGCATCGGCGTCGTGATCCAGGAGGTCACCAGGGACCTGGCGACATCTTTCGGCCTCGAGCAGCCGCGCGGCGCGCTCGTGAACTCGGTCGAGAAGGGCAGCCCGGCGTCGCGCGCGGGCGTCGAGAGCACCGACATCATCCTCAGCTTCAACGGCAAACCGGTCGAATCGTCGGTCGACCTGCCGCGCATCGTCGGAGCCACGCCGCCCGGGGCCAAGGTTCCGCTCGAAGTGTGGCGCAAGGGCGGCGTCGTGCGGCTCACGATCACCGTCGGCGAGCTGAAAGAAGAGCGCGTTGCGGGAGCGGAAGCGCCCCCCGCAGCGAAGCCAATCGAGGTGGCCGCCAACCGTCTGGGCATCGTCGTGAGCGAGCTGTCGGCGGAACAAGGCAGAGAGCTGGGACTCAAGCACGGCCTGGTGGTTACCGACGTTCGTCCGGAAGCGCGCGCAGAGGTGCAGCGCGGCGACGTCCTGTTGATGCTCGCTCACGCAGGCAAGCAGACGCAACTCGACTCCGTGAAGCAGCTGAACACGCTGCTAAACGGTCTCGCGAAGGACGCCGTCATCACACTCCAAGTGAGGCGCGGCGGCAGCACGGCGTTCGTCACGGTGGCAGGTTTCGACGACCGGGGCTGAGCGACTGACGTGCGTCTGACGCTCTATGGGCGCCGGTACTGCCATTTGTGCGAAGACATGGAGCGCGCGCTCGGACCACTGCAGGCCGAGCTAGGCTTCTCGCTGGAGGTCGTCGACGTCGATGGCGACAAGGCGCTCGAGCGCGCGTACGGAGAGCTGGTGCCCGTGCTCGCAGGGCCGGACGGCCGCGAAATCTGCCGCCATTTCCTCGACCTGCGGGCGCTTGCCGAGCGGCTTGCGGTAAAATAGCCGCCGTTTTCCAGAAGGGTGCCCGGGGCACCCTTTTTCATGATCGCGCAGAGCCACATCCGCAATTTCTCGATCATCGCGCATATCGACCACGGCAAGTCGACGCTCGCCGACCGATTCATTCAGATCTGCGGTGGCCTGGCGGACAGAGAGATGGCCGAGCAAGTGCTCGATACGATGGAGCTCGAGCGCGAGCGCGGCATCACCATCAAGGCGCAGACGGCGGCGCTGGAGTACCGGGCGCGCAACGGCGAGACGTATCTCCTGAATCTGATCGACACGCCCGGGCACGTCGACTTTTCCTACGAGGTGAGTCGTTCGCTGGCAGCTTGCGAAGGCGCTGTGCTGGTCGTCGACGCATCGCAAGGGGTCGAGGCGCAGACGGTCGCCAATTGCTACACGGCGATCGAACAGGGCGTCGACGTGATACCGGTGCTCAACAAGATCGACCTGCCCTCGGCGGACCCCGAGAAGGCGATCCAGGAGATCGAGGACGTCATCGGGATCGACGCGCGCGAGGCGATCCGGGCGAGCGCGAAGACGGGCGAACGCGTGCAAGACATCCTCGAAGCGGTCATTGCGCGCGTGCCGCCGCCGAAGGGGAGACCCGGGGAACGGCTCAAGGCCCTGGTGATCGACTCCTGGTTCGACAATTATGTCGGCGTGGTGATGCTCGTGCGCGTCGTCGACGGCACCTTGCGCCCCAAAGACAAGATCCTGCTGATGAGCACGCAGTCGGTGCACCACTGCGAGCAGATCGGCATATTCACGCCCAAGGCGCGCAACTGCGAGCAGCTTGCGGCGGGCGAAGTGGGATTCGTGGTCGCGGGCATCAAGGAGCTGCGCGCGGCCAAGGTCGGCGACACGCTCACGCACGCGGACAAGCCGGCAGTCGGGCCGCTGCCCGGCTTCAAGGAAGTGAAACCCCAGGTCTTCGCAGGCCTCTATCCGGTCGAGGCGAACCAGTACGAGGCGCTGCGCGATGCGCTAGAAAAGCTCCATCTGAACGACGCATCGTTCCACTACGAGCCGGAGGTGTCGCAGGCCCTGGGCTTCGGATTCCGCTGCGGGTTTCTGGGGCTGCTGCACATGGACATCGTGCAAGAGCGCCTGGAGCGTGAGTACGGCATGAGCCTGATCACGACCGCCCCGTCGGTCGTGTACGAGGTTCTGCTGCGGGATGGCTCGGTCGAGCAGGTATCCAATCCCGCCAAGCTCCCGGAGCCGTCCAACATCGAGGAAATCCGCGAGCCGATGATCGCGACGACGATCTTCGTGCCGCAGGAGTACGTCGGGCCCGTGATGACGCTGTGCACGCAGAAGCGCGGCGCACAGACCAACATGCATTACTCGGCGCGCCACGTGGTGCTGTCCTACGACTTGCCTTTGAACGAGGTGGTGCTCGACTTCTTCGATCGGCTGAAGTCGCTCACGCGCGGCTACGGTTCGCTCGACTACGATTTCAAGGAATACCGCGCGGCCGACATGGTGCGGCTCGATGTCCTGGTGAACGGCGAGCGCGTCGACGCGCTGTCCAGCATGGTGCATCGTTCGGCTGCTCAATTTCGCGGGCGCGATCTGGTTTCCCGGCTGCGCGGCCTGATCCCGAGGCAGATGTTCGACGTTGCCATCCAGGCGGCCATCGGCTCACATATCGTTGCGCGCGAGAACGTGAAGGCGCTGCGCAAGAACGTTCTGGCGAAATGCTACGGAGGCGATGTGACGCGCAAGAAGAAGCTGCTTGAAAAGCAAAAAGAAGGCAAGAAACGCATGAAGCAGGTCGGATCCGTGGAGATACCGCAGGAAGCGTTCCTCGCCGTGCTGCAAATGGGCGACAAGTGAACTTCGCTCTGTTCCTGTTCCTGTTGCTCGTGGTGACGGGCGCCGTATGGGCGCTCGAGCTCGCCTGGCTGCGCAGGAAGCGCCCGGAGAACGCGCGCCAGCCGTGGTGGATCGAGTACTCCGTCAGCTTCTTCCCTGTCATCCTGGTAGTCTTCCTGCTGCGCTCGTTCGTCGTGGAGCCGTTCAAGATCCCGTCGGGATCCATGATCCCGACGCTGCAGGTCGGCGACTTCATCCTGGTCAACAAGTTCGCCTACGGCATCAGACTCCCCATCATCAACGAGAAGGTCATTCCGATCGGGGAGCCAAAGCGCGGCGATGTCATGGTGTTTCGCTACCCGGACGATCCCTCGCTCGATTACATCAAGCGCGTCGTCGGACTGCCCGGCGACCGGATCGAATACCGCGACAAGCGACTCATCATCAACGGGCATCTGATGCCCGAGCGCCAGATCAGCGACTATCTTTCCAAGGACACGATGCAGTACTACAGCCGCTACCTGGAGAAGCTCGACGGCGTCGAGCACCAGATCCTGATCGACAGCAGTGCGCCAGCCTTCGTGCCGCAGGTCAAGACGTTCCCCTTCTCGCGGGATTGCAACTACAATGCCGACAGCCTAGTGTGCAAGGTGCCGGTCGGCCACTATTTCGTGATGGGCGATAACCGGGACAATTCCAGCGACAGCCGGGTCTGGGGTTTCGTGCCGGAAGCGAACATCGTCGGAAAGGCGTTCTTCATTTGGCTGAACCTCAATGACCTGAGCCGGTTCGGCACCTTTCGATAACGCTCACGCTGGGAGGACTGATGCGCAATAGACAATACGGTATCACCCTGACCGGATTGATTTTCGGGTCCATCGTGCTCATCTTTCTCGCATTGCTCGGGTTCAAGGTCGTACCGGAATACGTCGAGTATTTCACGGCCGTAAAGACCATCAACGCCGTCGCCAAGGACAACGCGGACTCGACGCCGGCGGAAGTCCGCAGGGCGTTCGAGCTTCGCGAGGCAGTCGACGACATCCCGTCGCTCAAGCCGAGCGACCTGGACATCTCCAAGGAAGGTGGCGTGAACGTGATCTCGTTCGCGTATCGCAAGGAAGTGCCTCTGTTCGCGAACGTCGGGCTGTATTTCGACTTCAGGGCCTCGACGAGAGGACGATAGCCTCCCTTGACCCGGACTGCTCCGCTCGAGAGCCGGCTTGGATACCGCTTTCGCCGCGCAGCGCTCCTGCAGCAGGCGCTGACCCACCGCAGCTACGGAACACCGCACAATGAACGGCTCGAGTTTCTCGGCGACGGGGTGCTCGGCTGCGTCATCGCTGAGCAGCTGCATAGCCGGTTCGCCGACCTTGCCGAAGGAGATCTGACGCGCCTGCGCGCCAGCCTGGTGCGCGAGGAGGCGCTCGCCGGGCTCGCCCGTACGCTGGACTTGCCGGAGGCCTTACGCGTGGGAGCTGCCGAGCTGAGCGCGGGCCGGGAACGGAGGCCCTCGATCCTCGCGGATGCGCTCGAGGCGGTGTTCGGCGCGGTGTTCCTGGACGGCGGCTACGAGGCCGCGCGCGCGGCGATTCTGCGCACCTACGGCGAGGCGCTCAGCGGCCTCGATGGGCGGGCTGCAACCAAGGACGCGAAAACACGATTGCAGGAATTGTTGCAGGGCCAGCACCGCCCGTTGCCCGAATACCGTCTGCTGGCCGTTCGCGGCGCCGCGCACGAGCAGACGTTCGAGGTGGAGTGCGCGCTGTCCGACCAGGTCCTGCGGGCCGTCGGCAGCGGGACGAGCCGGCAGCGCGCGGAGCAGCGCGCCGCCGAAGCGCTGCTGGCGGAGTTGGTCGAGTGAGCACGTTCCGCTGCGGAACGATAGCGATCGTCGGTCGCCCGAATACGGGAAAATCGACGCTGCTCAACCGCCTCGTGGGAGAGAAGCTGTCGATCGTCTCTCCGAAGGCGCAGACGACCCGGCACGTCGTCACCGGAATTCTGAGCGAGCCGGAGTACCAGTTCGTGTTCCTCGACGCACCGGGGCTTCAGGCGCGCGAGCGCGAGACCGTGCATCGCATGCTGAACCGGCGGGCGCTGGAGGTCCTGCGCAGCTCGGACATCGTCGTATTCGTTGTCGAAGCAGGGCGCTTCGGAGCCGAAGACCGAATGGTGCTGGGACATATTCCGCGGGAGCGCCAGACCGTTGCCGTGGTGAACAAGGTCGACCGGCTGAGGCAGAAGAGCGAGCTGCTGCCGTTCATCGAACGGCTCGCGCGCGAGCGCGAGTTTCATGCCATCGTCCCGCTGAGCGCCCGAACCGGGAAAAACATTCCGGAGCTGCTGCGTGTGCTGCGCGCAGCGCTGCCCGTGGCGCCCCGCATGTTCCCGCCGGAGCAAGTCACCGACCGCGACGAGCGCTTTTTCGCCGCCGAGCTGCTGCGCGAGAAGCTGTTCCAGCAGCTCGGCGAGGAATTGCCCTATCGTTGCGAGGTGCTGGTGGAGAGCTTCCGCGAGGAGGGCAAGTTGCGGCGGATCGAAGCGGCAATTCTGGTGGACAAGGAGAGCCAGAAGGGCATAGTGGTCGGCGCGAAGGGGGCGCGCCTGAAGCGCATCGCCGAGGCCGCACGCAAGGACATGGAGCGGCTGTTTGGCGGCAAGGTGTTCCTCGGCGTATGGGTCAAGGTCAGGCGCGGCTGGAGCGACAATGAGCGCGTGCTGCGCCAACTGGGATATGGGAACTGAGAAATGAGCAGGCGTCGCGTGGACCATGAGCCGGGATACGTGCTGCACGCCTACGCATACAAGGAAACGAGC
>DASPRB010000246.1:0-9744 GCA_035624675.1 Burkholderiales bacterium | reverse complement strand
GGATCTTCTTCGGCGCGAGCGCGAGGCCCTGGCTCATCGTGTACTGCGCGAGCGCGGCCTTCACCGCGCCGTAGGGCGGCGTGCGCGCGCTCGAGCGCAGGCCCGCGATCGAGCCGATGTGCACGATCGAGCCGCCGCCCGAGCGCTCGAGGAAGGGCAGCGCGGCGCGCGAGGCGCGCACGCTCGCCATCAGGTCGACCTGGATGCTCGCCGCCCAGCCGGCCTCGTCGTCGCTCGCGCCGAAGCCCGAAGCGTTGTTCACCAGCACGTCGATGCCGCCGAGCGCTGCGCCGGCCGCCGCGACGTAGCGCTGCACCGCGTCCCCGTCGCCGAGATCGCAGGTCGCGCTGTGCACCTTGCCGCCGCGCGCCCCGAGTTCGCGCGCGGTGGCGGCGAGCGCCTCGGCGCCGCGCGCGCAGACGGAGACGTTCGCGCCGGCAGCTGCGAAGGCGAGCGCGATCGAGCGCCCGATGCCGCGACTGCCGCCCGTCACGACGGCGTTCTTGCTGCGAAACGAGATCTCCATGGGATTCCTCAGTGCCCGATGCAGACCTTGCCGAAGTGCGCGCCGCTCTGCAAATGGGCCATCGCTTGCTTCAGCTCCTCGAAGGCGAACACGCGGTCGACGACGGGTACGACCTTGTGCTGCGCCATCGCGCGCAGCATCGCCTCGAAGCCGTCTCGGTTGCCCACGCCGATGCCGACCATGCGGCACTGCTTCATGATGATGCGCCCGAGCTGCGCCGTCATCGTGCCGCCCGACAGCACGCCGATGATCGAGATCGTACCGCCGGTCGCTACGCACAGCAGCGACTGCTGCAGCGTTCTCTCGCCGCCCAGCTCGAGCACGTGCTCGAAGCCGCGCCCGCCGGTTATCGCGAGCGTCGCCTTGGCCCACTCGGGCGTCGTACGGTAGTTGATCGCGGCGTCGGCGCCGAGCGCCTTGGCGCGCGCGATCTTCTCGTCGCTCGAGGAGATCACCGTGACGTGCGCGCCGGAGAGCTTGGCGAACTGCAGCGCGAACAGGGCGACGCCCCCGGTGCCCTGCACCAGCACTTTCGCCCCCGGCGCGAGGTGGTCCTGCACCATGAGCGCGCTCCAGGCTGTGAGCGCGGCGCAGGGCAGGGTCGCCGCCTGCTCGTCGGAGAGGTACTCCGGCACCCGGACCACGCCCGACTCGTTCAGGCACATCAACTCCGCCATCGTGCCATCGATCGGGCCGCCGAGGTTATGCGCCTGCCGGTCCGGCGCGGGTGGGCCCGAGATCCAGCCCTGAGTGAAGCACGGGCAGGCGCGCTCGCCGACCTTGACGCGCGTGACGCCCGCGCCGACCCCGATCACCTCGCCGACGCCGTCCGACACCGGTATCAGAGGGAGCGTGCCGGTGTGCGCGCCGTAGCCGCGGTTCGGCACGAGGAGATCCCGGTAGTTGAGCGACGCGGCCTTCATCCTGAGCAGCACCTGGCCCGGGCCGGGCTTCGGATCGGGGCGCGTGGCGAGCTGCAGGTGCTCCATGCCCCAGTCGTCCTGGATCTGAAAGACTCTCATTTTTTGGTACCGGAGACGCGACCGCGCCAGTATATGAAACGCATCCGCCGCCTGTCGCGCCCGCGCTCGAACCTGTTACCGGCGTTTCAATCGACGCGGTAGCGCCGGATGACCTCGGGGTCCGGGTCGGCGCCCAGACCGGGGCCCTGGGGCACGGGCAATTCGCCCCTCTCGGGCGCGAGCGCTGCGCCGTACGGGGAGGCTTCGGCCCAGAGATAGAAGTATTCGAAGCGCTCGGCCGCGTCGAGCGCCGCGAGCAGGTGCAGCGTGGCGAGCGCGCCCGGGCCGAAGTAGGGCGAGTGCGGTGCGAGCCGCACGCCGCGCCGCGCGGCGAGTTCGGCTACGCGCCGGAACTCGGTGATGCCGCCCACCTTGGTGACGGAGGGCTGCGCGATCTGCACTGCCCGCGCGTCGAACAGCGCGGCGAATTGCGTCGCGAAGCAGCAGTTCTCGCCGGCCGCGATCGGGATGCCGCAGGCTTCGCCCACCGCGCGCAGCCCGGCGCCGTTCTCCGGCGGGAAGACCGGCTCCTCGAACCATCCGAGGCCGAGCGGCGCAAGGCGCCTGCCGACCGCGGTCGCCGCCTCGACGATCCACTCGCAGTTGACGTCGAGGAGCAGCGGAATTTCGCGCGGCACGGCAGCGCGCGCTGCCGCGATCACCGGCTCGCTCACTTCGTGCAGCTTGATCGCGCCGAAGCCTTCGCCGAGCGCCCTTTCGCAATAGCGCGCGGCGAGCGCGCCGTCGGCGTAGCGCAGCAGGCTCGCGTAGCACGCGAGCCGCTCGCGGCGCGCGCCGCCGAGCAGGGCGTGCAGCGGCCTGTCCGCCGCCTTGCCGGCGATGTCCCACAGCGCGATGTCCAGGCCCGAGAGGGCAAACGCCGCGATGCCGAAGCGGCCGAAGATGTGCAGCCGCCGCTGGATCGTCGCGTGCAGCCCGTCGATGTCCGTTGCGTCGTGCCCCACGGCCAGCGGCGCGATCATGTCGTTGATTGCCGCGGCGACCGGTCGCCGGCAGGAATAGGAGAACGCCTCGCCCCAGCCGGTGAGCCCGGCGTCGGTGTCCACGCGCACCAGGCAGAAATCGAGCGCCTGCCAGCCGCCGGTGCCGAGCGTCCAGGCGTCGGCGCCGTAACGGGCCGGAATGGAGAGCGGGATCGCCTCGACGCGCATGATCTTCATGTCTGGATGATAGCCTTTGCGCAGGCATGGACCGCCGGGGTAAATTGTCGCGGCCCGTCATTGGAGGAGGGCACCGATGATCCGTTCCACCATGCAGCGCGTGCCGCTGTCGCTCAATCATTTCCTCGAGCGCGCCGGGAAGCTGTTCCCCGAGTCCGAGATCGTCAGCCGCCTGCCGGACAAGTCGCTGAAGCGCTACCGCTTCGCAGATTTCTACCGGCGCGCGCGAGCGCTCGCCGCAGCGCTGCTCGCCGCCGGCCTGAAGAAGGGCGACCGTGTGGCGACGCTGTGCTGGAACCACTACGCGCACCTGGAGTGCTACTTCGGCATACCGGCCGCGGGCGGCGTGATGCATACCTTGAACCTGCGCCTTGCGCCCGACGACATCGGCTGGATCGCAACGCACGCCAAGGACCGCTTCCTGGTGGTCGACGACATCCTGCTGCCGCTGTACGAGCAGTTCAAAAGCAAGGCTTCGTTCGAGAAGGTGATCGTGGTGCCGTTCGCGGGCAAGCCGGTGGCCGCTCCCTTCGTCGACTACGAGGCGTTCCTCGAGCGCGCGCCGCAGAAGTTCGATTACCCGCCGCACGACGAGGACGACCCGGTCGCGATGTGCTACACCTCGGGCACCACGGGCCGGCCGAAGGGCGTGGTGTACTCGCACCGCTCGACGGTGATCCATTCGCTGGTCGCCAATCAACCCGACTTCTGGTGCCTGTCGGCGAAGGACAGCGTGCTGCCTGTGACGCCGATGTTCCACGCCAACAGCTGGGGCGTGCCCTACACCTGCGCGATGATGGGCGTGAAGATGATCTTCCCCGGGCCTCACCTGCACCCGCAGGACCTGCTCGACCTGTTCAAGGCCGAGCAGCCGAGCTACGCGCTCGGCGTGCCGTCGATCTGGATCGGCATGGCGCAGCTGATCGAGGCCGACCCGGAGCGCAACCGGTTGCCCCCGGGAATCCGCATGCTGGTCGGCGGCGCGGCGATGCCTGAAGCGATGATCCGCGCCTATGCGAAGCACGGTGCGCAGGTGACGCACGGCTGGGGCATGACCGAGATGAGCCCGCTCGGCACCGCCGCCTACCTCAAGCCCGAGCTGCAGGGCGCGGGCGAGGACGAGCGCTTCGCGCGCTTCGCCATGGCGGGCGTGCCGGTGCCGATGGTAGACATGCGCATCATCGGCAACGACGGCTCCGAGCAGCCCTGGGACGGCAAGAGCGTGGGCGAGATCCAGGTGCGCGGGCCGTTCATCGCCGGCGGCTATCACGAAGTGCCGAGCGACCCGGACAAGTTCACTGCCGATGGCTGGCTGCGCACCGGCGACGTCGCCTCGCTCGACGCGCACGGCTATGTGCGCATCGCCGACCGCACCAAGGACCTGATCAAGTCGGGCGGCGAGTGGATCAGCTCGGTCGACATGGAGAATCTGCTGATGGCGCATCCCGCGGTGCAGGAGGCCGCCGTGATCGCGATCGCGGACGCGAAGTGGGGCGAGCGGCCGCTCGCCTGCGTGGTGCTGAAGAACGGCAAGCAGGCCGCCCCCGACGACCTGCGCACGCACCTCTCCGGCAAGTTCGCCAAGTGGCAGCTGCCCGACCGCTTCGAGTTTCTCGAGGCGATCCCCAAGACTTCGACCGGCAAATTCTGGAAGGTCAAGCTGCGCGAGCAGTTCCGCTAGCCATGCACGTCGTCGAGCGTTGCGCCGCCTTCGCGCAGGCGATCCGCGCCCGGCCGCTGGCGCCCGAGGTGCTGCACCACGCCAAGCGCGCGGTGATCGACTGGCACGCGGCGCTGTTTCCCGGCGCGGTGATGGCGCCCGCGCGCCTGCTCGAGCGCGCGCTCGCCGAGGAGCTCGACCGGGGCGAGGCGCGCCTCGCGCTCGGGCGGCCCGCGACCGTGCGTGCGGCGGCGCTCGTGAACGGCACCGCGGCGCACACCGCCGAGGTGGACGACATCTTCCGCGACGGCATCTACCATCCGGGCGCGCCGACGATCGCCGCGGCGCTCGCGCTCGCGCAGGCGCACGGCGCCTCGGGCGAGCGCCTGCTGCGCGCGGTGACGGTGGGCTACGAGATCTCGACGCGCATCGGCGTGGCGCTCGGGCGCGCGCACTACCGCTACTGGCACAACACCGGCACGGTCGGCGCCTTCGGCGCCTGCGCCGCGGCCGCCGAGCTGCTCGAGCTCGAGCGCATGCAGTTCGCGCACGCCCTCGCCACCGTGGCCACCTTCTCCGCGGGGCTGCAGCGCGCCATGCGCGGCGATTCGATGTCCAAGCCCCTGCACGGCGGCCAGGCGGCACAGAGCGGCGTGACCGCCGCGCTCGCCGCGCGCGAAGGGGTGATCGGCGCGCTCGACGTGCTCGAGGGCGAGGGCGGCTACGGGCGCGCCATGGGCTACGACGGCGCGCAGGCCGGTCCCGACTGGGACGCGGCCTTCCATTCGCTCGACCGCGAATTCAACATCACGCGCATGACCTTCAAGAACCACACCTGCTGCGGGCACAGCTTCGCCGCGATCGACGGCGCACTCGCGCTGAAAAAGCGCATGGGCGTGGCGGCGGAGGACATCGCGCGCGTGCGCGTCGGCACCTACAAGGCCGCGCTGGAGGTGGCGGGCATCGAGTCTCCGAAGACGGCATCGGAGGCGCGCTTCTCCACCCAGTACACCGTCGCGACGGCGCTGGTGCACGGCAGTGTGCGCTTCGCCGCTTTCGAGCCGGAGCGGCTCGAAGACCCGGCCACGCGCGCGCTGATGAAGCGAATCGAGCTAGCGGTCGATCCGGAGCTCGACGCCGCCTTTCCGCGCCAGCGCGCGGCGCGTATCGAGATCGAGACGCGCACCGGGCGGCGCGAGCAGCATCTGCAGCCCACGCGCATCGGCGATCCCGACGCGCCGCTCTCCGACGCGCAGCTCGACGAGAAGTACCTCGAGCTCGCCGGCCCGGTGCTCGGGGCGCGCCGCGCGCGCGCGCTGCTCGCGCGCCTGTGGCGCCTCGAGCGCGAGCCGCGCTGCGACTTCTCCGAATGAGCCTGGCGCAGGCCTTGTTCGCGCCGCGCGCGGTGGCGCTCGTAGGCGCCTCCGGCGACGCAAAAAAGAACACCGCGCGCCCGCAGCGCTTCCTCGCCAAGCACGGCTACGCGGGCCGCGTGCTGCCGATCAATCCCACGCGCGCGGAGGTGTTGGGAGCGAAGGCGTATCGCAGCGTAGTCGAGGCGCCCGGCCCGGTGGACCACGCCTTCATCATGATTCCGGAGGTCGAGCAGGCGCTCGAGGACTGCGCGCGCGCGGGCGTGCGCGTGGCGAGCGTCTTCTCGGACGGCTTCGCCGACCGCGGTGCCGACGGTGCCGCGCGCCAGGCGCGGCTCGCGGCGCGCGCGCGCGAGCTCGGCGTGCGGCTGCTGGGGCCGAACAGCATGGGCGTGATCGATTTGCCCGGGCGCCTTGCGCTCACGGTCAACGCGGTGCTCGAGATGGATGCGCCGCCGTCGGGCGGCATCAGCATGGTGTCGCAGAGCGGCACCATGCTCGGCACGGTGCTCTCGCGCGGCGCCGCGCGCGGCCTGGGCTTCGCCAAGCTCGTCTCGGTGGGCAACGAGGCGGACCTCGGCGTGGGCGAGATCGTCGGGCTGCTCGCCGACGACCCGGCGACGCGCGTAATCCTTCTTTTCCTCGAGACGGTGCGCGACGCGGCGCGGCTCGCCGAAGCGGCGCGCCGCGCGCACGCCGCGGGCAAGCCGGTGGTCGCCTACAAGCTCGGGCGCTCGGCGCTCGGCGAGCGCCTGGCGCGCTCGCACACCGGCGCGCTCGCGGGCAGCGATGCGGCGCTCGACGCGTACTTCCGCGATTGCGGCATCCTGCGCGTCGACCTGCTCGAAGCGCTGTTCGAGATCGCGCCGCTCGTCGAGGGGCGCACCCCACCGCGCCTTGTGCACGCTCCCCGCGTCGCGGTGGTGACCACGACGGGCGGCGGCGCGGCGAGCGTCGTCGACCGCCTCGGCCTGTCCGGCATCGAGACCGTGGCGCCCGGACGCGACGCGCCGATCATCGACCTGACCATGGCCGGCACCTCGGCCCAGTACGCCGCGACGCTCGACTCGCTGCTCGACTCGCCCGAATGCGATGCGGTGCTCGCCGTGGTCGGCTCCTCGGCGATGTTCCACCCCCAGCACGCGGTCGAGCCGATCCTGCGCGCGCGGCGCACGGCGAAGCCGCTCGCCGCGTTCCTCACGCCGCACGCCGACGCGTCGCTCGCGATGCTCGCCAAGGGCGGCGTCGCCGCGTTCCGCACGCCGGAAGCCTGCGCCGACGCCTTTCGTGCTTATTTCGCGTGGCAGGTGCCTCGATCTCGTGTTTCTTCACCCGATATCGAATTGAAAATGCGAGACGCCAAATTCGACGAAAAGTCTGCTCTCGAGCTTTTCGCGGCGCTCGGCGTCGCAGCCGTCGAGTCGCAGGTCGCGCGCGCACCGGCGTTCGCGCATTCGGTGCCGTACCCCGTCGCCGCGAAGATCCTGTCGGCGGAGATCGCGCATAAGACTGAAGCAGGGGGCGTCGTTCTGGACATTTCCGACGAAAACGACTTTCGCGCGAAAACGAAACCGCTCGCGAAACTGGGCGACACGATTCTCGTGCAAAGGATGGAACGAGGCCTCGCCGAGGCGATCGTAGGCTACCGCGACGATCCCCTGGTGGGTCCGCTGGTTATGGTCGGCGCAGGGGGCGTGCTCGCCGAGCTGTACCGCGACACCGTGCTGCGTCTCGCGCCGGTGAGCGTCGACGAGGCCGAGGAAATGATCGAGGAGGTCAAAGGCCTCGCGCTCGTGCGCGGCTACCGCGGCCTGCCGCGCGGCGATGTGCGCGCGCTCGCCGAAGCGGTCGCCGCGCTGTCGCGGCTCGCGCTCGCGCGCGGCAGGCCGGTCGCGGAAGCCGAGATCAACCCGGTCATTGTGAAGCGCCAAGGCGCCGTCGCGGTCGACGGACTGGTCGTCCCCAAGGAATAGACATGCCCTATCGCGCGCTCGAGCAGATCCTGACTGCCGCAAAGGTCGAGGCAAGGAACGACGTTGAGATCCGCGGCGCCGATCCGGTGTTCAAGACGCGCTACCGAGTCGGCACCGCCGGCGCGGGGGCGCTCGCCGCGCTCGGCCTGGCCGCCGCGCGCCTCTGGCAAACGCGCGGCGGACGCGCGCAGAAGATCACGGTCGACGTCGCGGCCGCCGCGGCGGCGCTGCGCAGCACCAACTACCTGAGGATCGACGGCAAGCGCCCGGCCGAGCTGTGGGACCCCTTGAGCGGCATCTACCCCGTGCAGGACGGCTGGATTCGCCTGCACTGCAACTTTCCGTTGCACCGCGATGCCGCCTTTCGCGTGCTCGGCGCCGCGCAGACGCGCGAGGCGGCGGAAGCGGCGTGCCGGAGCTGGACGGGCGTGGCGCTCGAGGACGCGATCCATGCGGCAGGCGGCTGCGCCGGCTACGTGCGGACGAGCGAAGACTGGGCGCGCCACCCGCAGTCGCATGCGGTGGCGGCGCAGCCGCTCATCGAGATCCGCCGCATCGGCGACGCGCCACCCGAGCCGCTTCCCGCTGCCGCGCGCCCGCTCGCCGGCGTGCGCGTGCTCGACCTCACGCGCGTGCTCGCCGGGCCGACCTGCGCGCGCAGCCTGGCCGAGCACGGCGCCGACGTGCTCAAGATCAGCGCTGCGCACCTCGCCGACTCGGGCGCGGTCGAGCTCGACACCGGCATCGGCAAGCTCTCCGCGCGCCTCGACCTGCGCGAGGACGAGGGCATGCGGACGCTGCGCGCGCTCGTGCGCGAGGCCGACGTGTTCTCGCAGTCGTATCGTCCGGGCACGCTCGCCGCGCGCGGCTTCGCGCCCGAGGCGCTCGCCGCGCTGCGCCCGGGGATCGTGTGCCTGTCGCTCGACGCCTGGGGCACGAGCGGCCCCTGGCGGCTGCGCCGCGGCTTCGACACCATCGTACAGGCGGTGAACGGCATGGCGCAGGCCTCGGCCGGTGCGGACGGCAAGCCGCGCCAGCTGCCGGTGGCGGCGAACGACTACGTGACCGGCTACCTGATGGCCTTCGGCGCGCTCGTCGCGCTCGAGCGGCGCGCGCGCGAAGGCGGAAGCTGGCTGGTGCGCGTGGCGCTCGCGCGCACCGGAAAGTGGATCAGCGACCTGGGGCAGGCGCCCGCGGGCGGAGCCGACGAGCTCGCACCGGAGGTGTTGGCCAATCTATTGATCGAGACGATGGCCCCCGACGGCCGTATCACGCACCTGCGCCCGGTGCTCGAGATGTCGGCGACGCCGCCGCGCTGGGACCGGCCTCCGGTGCCCCTCGGCTATCACCCGCCCGAGTGGCCGCCGCGCTAGGCGGCTTGTTGGGCAGCTTGTCCGGCTTGTTCGGTCCCCACACGCGGCTGTAGTAGGTGTCGGCGAGCTGCAGCGCGGCCACCGGGTTGTGCGCCAGCACGCGGTCCTTGGCGACCAGCGTGGTGACCAGCCCCTGCGAGTGGCGCATGAACAGGCTGTCGTGCCCGACGCACAGGCCGAGGATCACGTTCAATTCGCAGCCGGCGCGGTTGAGCAGCTCGGCCTGCGAGATGGGGTTGCAGATCGCCTCGAAGGTGCCGGGGCGGATCTTGTCCGCGTCGGCCAGGCCGATGTCTTCCTTCGGCACGCCGCCGTTCTTGCACGCGACCGAGGCGACTTCCAGGCCGTGGCTTTCGAGGACGGCGCTGAACACGCGCGCCAGGTCGACAAAGCTGATGCAGGTCGCGATGCCGACGCGCTTGAAGCCCATGCGCATGGCGAACTGGCAGATCTCCTCGACGCGCGTCCACTTGCAGTAGCCCTCGCTCTCGACCCGCGCCGAGACGCGCGCGACGCGCTCGACGAACGGATCGCGCAGGTAATCCGCGGCGCCGGCGATGCCTTCCGCGTCGACCTTGGACGGGCAGTAGCCGGGACCGCGCTTTTCGCTTTCTCCCGCGCGGCAGGCGCGCAGTG
>DASPRB010000240.1:0-2321 GCA_035624675.1 Burkholderiales bacterium | reverse complement strand
GGACGGCGCACCGCCTTCACTTCCGCGCCCGTGTCCTCCAGCCTGAGCTCTTCCTGCGGACGGCCGACCGCGTAGGCGCCGGCACCGAGCGTGACGGCGTGCAGCCGCGGCGCGAGTTCTTCGCCGAGCTCCGCCTCGTCGCTCGCGCCGCGGAACAGGCCGCGCAGCAAGCCGTACTGCTGGTCGCGCACCTGGCGCATGCGCCGCACGACGCGGGTCAGCGGCACGCCGATCCAGATGAGGGTGTGCGACGCGAGCATCAGCCCGGACTCGAACGCCTCCGGCACGACCTCCGAGGCGCCCGCGGCAGTCAGGCGTTCGATGTCGCGCTCCTCGTGCGCGCGCACGATGACCGGCACCGCCGGGTTCAGGTCGTGGATGTTGGCGAGCACCCGCGCGGCGGCCGCAGCGTCGGCGAAGGTCACCACGACGGCGGCCGCGCGCGAGATGCCTGCGGCGACCAGCGCCTCGCGCCGCGCGCAGTCGGCGAACACCACCGTATCTCCGGCGAGCGCCGCCTCGCGCACGCGCTCCGGATCGAGATCGAGCGCGACGTAGCGCACCTTCTCCGCGTCGAGCATGCGCGCCAGCCGCTGCCCGTTCCTGCCGTAGCCGAGGATGATCACGTGGCGTTCGGTCTCGATCGCCTGCACCGCGATGCGGTGCAGCTCGAGCGAGCGCAGCATCCACTCCGAGCGCGCCAGGCGCATCACGATGCGGTTGCTCGCCGCGATCACGAACGGCGTCGCCAGCATCGACAGGATCATCGCCGCGAGCAGCGCGTGCAGGACCGGCTCGGGCGCCACCGTGTTCCGGTGCGCGATCGCCAGCAGCACAAAGCCGAACTCGCCGCCTTGCGCAAGTCCGAGCCCAACGCGCAGCGCGGTTCCCGGCGGGCTGCCGAACGCCCGCGACAGCAGCGCGATCAAGCCGAACTTCGCGCCGATCAGCAGCACCACCAGCAACAGCACCAGCGCCGGCTCTCCGAGCACCAGGCGTACGTCGAGCAGCATGCCAACCGTAATGAAGAACAGTCCGAGCAGCACGTCGCGAAACGGCTTGATATCTTCCTCGACCTGGTAGCGGTACTCGGTCTCCGAGATGAGCATGCCCGCCAGGAACGCTCCGAGCGCGAGCGAAAGCCCCGCCAGGCCCGTGACGAACGCCAGCGCCAGCGTGACGAGTAGCACGTTCAGGACGAATAGTTCGGTCGAGCGGCGGCGCGCCACCAAGCCGAGCCAGGCGCGCATCGCCCGCGATCCCACCAGCACCAGCACGCCGAGCGCGAGCGCCGCCTTGGCGAGCGCCAGCGCGATCGCCACGCCGATCTCGCCAGCGGGACGCCCGAGTGCCGGGACGAGGATCAGGAGCGGCACGACCGCCAGGTCCTGGAACAGCAGTACGCCGATGATCTCGCGCCCGTGCGGCGTGTCGAGCTCCATGCGCTCGGCGAGCAGCCTGGAGACGATCGCGGTCGAGGACATGGCCGCCGCGCCGCCGAGCGCGACTCCTGCCTGCCACGAGCCGCCGAACGCGAGCGCAGCCGCGACGCACAGCGACACCGTGGCGATCACCTGCGCGGATCCCAGGCCGAACACGACGCGCCGCATCGCCATCAGCTTCGGCATGCTGAATTCCAGCCCGATCGAGAACATCAGGAACACGACGCCGAACTCGGCGAGTCGCCGCGTCTGCTCGGTATCCTCGATCAGCCCGAACGCCTGAGGACCGAGCACCAGCCCGGTGACCAGGTAGCCGATGATGGGCGGCAGCGACAGCCGCCGGCACAGCGCCACCGCGAGCACGCTGCCCGCGAGCAGGACCAGAACCGGCAGCAGCGACATGCCTACTTCGTGCATGGGGAGAGGGCGGTCGAAGAGTGGGCTTGGGCTATACTTCTTCTCTATGATAAGCGCAGCGTCAGCGCCGGGACAGGGCGCAGCCTCGGCCGAGGCTGCGTCGCCGCGCGGCGCAGTGACTCCCGCCGCGCTGGAGCTGGCGCGCAGGGTGCTCGCGATCGAGGCGGACGCGGTGCGGGCGCTGATCGCGCGCATCGACGAAAACTTTCTCGCCGCGGTGTCCTTGATCCTCGAGCGGCGCGGGCGCGTGGTGGTGAGCGGCATCGGCAAGTCCGGACACATCGCGCGCAAGGTGGCGTCCACGCTTGCCAGCACCGGCACGCCGGCGTATTTCGTGCACCCGGCCGAGGCGAGCCACGGCGACCTGGGGATGATCCAGGCCGAGGACGTGTTCATCGGCATTTCCCACTCCGGCGAAAGCGACGAGCTGCTCGCCATCGTCCCGCTCATCAAGCGCCAGGG
>DASPRB010000231.1:0-14053 GCA_035624675.1 Burkholderiales bacterium | reverse complement strand
ACCGACAGCGTCCCGCCGCCGCCGGCCGCACGCCTCGAGGTGATCGGCATCGCGCCGCTGCTCGCGGCAGCGCTCACGCGGCTCGCTGCGCATTGAAGCCCGCGGGTGCACGGCAGGATCCCGCCGGCGAGCGGCTGCTCGAGCTGGTGCACGCCCTGGCGCGCGAGCTGCATCCGCAGGACGTGCGCGTCGACACGCTCGGACTGGATCACTCGCTCGAGCGCGACTACGGGCTGGACAGCCTGGCGCGCGTCGAGCTCGCCGCCCGCATCGAGCAGGCCTGGGGCGTGCGCCTGCCCGAGGAGGCGTTCAGCGAGGCCGAGACGCCGCGCGAATTGCTAGCGTTCGTCGCCAGCGCGCCGGCCGCCGAGCCTTCGCTGCCGCCCCAGGCGGCGCCGGCGCCCGCGGCCGAGGCGGTCGATTCGGCGCCCGCGTCGGTGCGCACGCTGCTCGAGGCTTTCGACTGGCACGTCGAACGCCACCCGGAGCGCGTGCATATCACGCTCTACGGCGAGCGCGACGCGGCCGAAGAGGTCAGCTACGGCGCGCTCGCGCAAGCCGCGCGCGCCTTCGGCGCGGGGCTCGCGGCGCGCGGCGTCGCCGCCGGTGAGCGCGTCGCGATCATGCTGCCCACGAGCCGCGAGTTCTTCGTGGCGTTCTACGGCGCGCTGCGCATCGGCGCGATCCCGGTGCCGCTCTATCCGCCGGCGCGCCCGGCGCAGCTCGAGCAGCACTTCCGGCGCATCGCCGGCATCGTCGCCAACTGCGGCGCGCGCCTGTTCGTCACCATCGAGCAGGCGAAGACCTTCGCCCACGTGCTGCAGGCGCACGCCGGGTCGTTGCGCCACGTGGCGACGGTCGCCGAGGTGCTGGACGCGAACGGCGCGGCCCCGGCGCACCGCGCCGCGCCGGGCGACACCGCGTTCCTGCAGTACACCTCGGGCAGCACCGGCCGCCCCAAGGGCGTGGTGCTGAGCCACGCGAACCTGCTCGCCAACCTGCGCGCCATGGGCACGGCGGCGCGCGTCAGCTCTGCGGACACCTTCGTGTCCTGGCTGCCGCTGTATCACGACATGGGCCTGATCGGCGCCTGTCTCGGCTCGATGCTGTATGCGTACCCGCTCGTGCTGATGTCACCGCTCGCGTTCCTGTCGCGCCCGGCGCGCTGGCTGCGGCGCATCCAGCAGCACCGCGGCACGATGACCTCCGCGCCGAACTTCGCCTACGAGCTGTGCCTGACGAAGCTCGCGGAGCGCGAGCTCGAGGGGCTGGACCTCTCCTCGCTGCGGCTGTCGTTCAACGGCGCCGAAGCGGTGAGCGCGGACACCGTCGAGCGCTTCTGCGAGCGCTTCGCGCGCTACGGCTTCAGGCGCGAGGCGATGACCCCGGTCTACGGACTCGCGGAGTGCTGCCTGGGCACCACCTTCCCGCCGCTCGAGCGCGGCGCGCTCGTCGAGCGCATCGACCGCGCGCACTTCCAGCGCCACGGGGTGGCGCGCCTAGCGCGCGAGGACGATGCGCTGCCGCTGCGCCTGGTGGCCTGCGGGCGCGCGCTGCCCGGCCACGCGGTGCGCGTGGTCGACGAGCGCGGGCGCGAGCTCGGCGAGCGCACGCAGGGCAGGGTGCAGTTCGCGGGGCCCTCGGCGAGCAGCGGCTACTTCGAGAATCCGGAGGAGACCGCGCGCCTCGTCGATGGCGCCTGGCGCAACACCGGCGACCTCGGCTACCTCGCCGGCGGCGAGCTGTTCATCACCGGGCGCGCCAAGGACCTGATCATCCGCGCCGGCCACAACATCCACCCGATGGAGCTGGAAGAGGCAGTCGGCGAGGTGCAGGGCGTGCGCCACGGCGGCGTCGCGGTGTTCGCCGCGAGCGACCGGCGCACCGGCACCGAGCGCCTGATCGTGCTCGCCGAGTCGCGCGAGACGAAGCCCGAGGAGCGCGCGCGCATCGTCGCCGACATCAACCAGCTGGCGGTGGACCTGGCCGGCATGCCGGCCGATGAAGTCGTGCTCGCGCCGCCGCGCACGGTGCTCAAAACCTCGAGCGGCAAGATCCGGCGCGCGGCCTGCCGCGAGCAGTACGAGCGCGGACAGCTTGGCGTCGGGGCGCCGCGCCCGGCCTGGCTCGAGCTCGCGCTGCTCGCCGTCGAGGGCGTCGCGGGGCGCGCGCGCAGCGCCCTGGCGCGTGCGGGCGAGCTCGTCTGGGGCGCCTGGGCGTGGACGAGCCTCGTGCTCGTCATGCTGCCCGCCTGGCTGATGATCGCCGCGACGCGGCAGCCGGCGCGCGCGCGCGGAATCGCGCGCGGTGCGGCGCGGCTGCTGTTCGCGCTGTGGGGCGCGACGCCACGCGTCGAGGGTGCCGAGCGCCTCGCGCGCGAGCCGAACGCGGTCGTCATCTCGAACCACGCGAGCTATCTCGACGGGGTGCTGCTCAGCGCGGCGCTGCCGCCGCGCATCGCCTTCGTCGCGAAGCGCGAGCTCGCGCCGCAATTCTTCGCCGGCACGCTGCTCGCGCGCCTGGGCAGCGTGTTCGTCGAGCGCGTCGACGTCGCGCGCAGCGTCGAGGACCACCAGACGATCGAAGCGCGCGCGCGCGAGGGAACGCTGCAGCTCGTGTTCCCGGAAGGCACGCAGCGGCGCGATCCCGGCCTGCTGCCGTTCCGCATGGGGGCGTTCGTGACGGCCGTGCGGGCGGGCTGCGCGGTGGTGCCGGTCGTGATGCGCGGCACGCGCAGCATGCTGCCGGACGGTATCTGGTTCCCGCGCCCCGGACGCCTCGAGGTGCTGGTATGCGAGCCGATCCGCCCCGACGGCAGCGACTGGCACGCCGCGATCCGGCTGCGCGACCGCGCGCGCGAGGCGATCCTGGCGTGCGCCGGCGAGCCCGACGCCGCCCAGGCGCGCATCGACTTCAGGGCGCTCGCCGGCCGGCCGCCGGCCGGCGAGTGAAGCGCGCCGGATCGAGCGCGTCGGCGAGCATCCCCTCGAGCGGTAGCGGCTCGCCCTCGAGCAGGCTCGCGAGCAGCTCGGCAGCTAGCGCCGCCCACACCAGTCCGCGCGAGCCGTAGGCGAAGGCGCCATACAGGCCCGGCGCGAGCGCGCCGACCACAGGCAGCCGGTCGCGCGTCGCCGCGCGGAAGCCGACGCGACCCTCGAGCGCCGCAGGATCGAGCCCGCGCGCCGCGCCCGGCAGGATGCGCTCCAGCCGCTCGAGATTGCCGGCGTGTCCCTCGACCCGCGGATGAGGATCGGGGTCGTCGAAGTCGAAGCTCGCGCCCGCGACGACGATGCCGTCGACCTCCGGCAGCACGAATCCGCCGCGCAGCAGCGGCAGCCGCGGCGCGCACAGGCTCCCCGCGGGCAGATGGGTCAGTTGTCCGCGCACGCGGCGCAGGGCGATGTCCCGCGAGGGAGCGAGGCGCAGCGCATCGGCGGCGTTGGCGAGCACGACCACCGGCGCGCGCGCGATCAGAGTGCCCGCCGCGTCGCGCGCGCTCCAGGCTTCGCCGTCGCGCTCGAGCGTGGCGACCTCGATGCCGAAGCACGCCTCGGCCGCCGAATGGGCGATCTGCGCGCGCGCAAGGCCGGGCGGGCGCGCCCAGCCGGCCGGGCCGAACCAGAGCCCGCCGCAGGCCACCTCGGCGCCGGCGAGCTCGGAAGCCTCGGCGCGCGTTACGCGGCGCGCGTATTCGCGCGGAGCGCCGAGCGCGTCCAGCGCGCGCTGCTGCGCGGCGTCCTCGTCGTCGTCGCGCGCCAGCTGCAGCGCGCCGCAGGGTGCCCAAACCGCGCCCGCGAACGCCCGCCAGCGCGAGTGCGCGTACAGCGACCCGGCGCGCGTCAGGCGCGCGAGCACGCTGTCGTCGGCTGTCGCCACCGGATGGAATACGCCGGCGTGGTTGCCCGAGGCTTCCTGCGCCGGCTCTTGCCTGCGCTCGATGAGCGTCACCTCCCAGCCGCGCGCGGCGAGGCGCTCGCAGGCCGCTGCCCCGGCGAGGCCCGCGCCGACCACCAGCGCCCGGCGCTCGGGCGGGGCGGGCGGCGGAGCCGCCCGCCGGCGCGGCGCGTAGCGCGCGACCAGCATGTCGCGCTTGGCGGCGAAGCCCGGGCGCTTCTCGACTTCGAAGCCCGCCTGCTCGAGCGCGGCGCGCACCGCTCCCGCCGTGCTCCAGGTCGCGGCGCTCGCGCCCGGCGCCGCCTTGCGCGCGAGCGCCTTCAGCGCCTGCGGCGACCACATCTCAGGGTTCTTCGCCGGCGCGAAGCCGTCCAGATAGATCGCGTCCGCGGCGAGACGCAGCTGCGGCAGCGCATCGTCCAGATCGGCGAAGGCGAGCGTGAGCACCACGCGCCCGCCGTCGAATTCGAGCCGGTGCAGGCCGGGAACGAGCAGCGGCCAGTCTGCGCGCAATTTGGCGGCGAGCGGCGCGAGCTCGGCATAGCGCTCGTGCAGCCGCGCGAGATCCTCGCTGCGGAACGGGTGTTTTTCCACCGAGACGAAGTGCAGGCGCGCGCAGCGCTGCGGATCGCCGCGCCACGCGTCCCAGGTGACGAGGAAGTTGAGCCCCAGGCCAAAGCCGGTCTCCAGCACCGTGAACGCCCGCCGTCCGGCCCAGCGCCCCGGCAGGCCGTTGCCGGCGAGAAACACGTGGCGCGCCTGCGCGGGTCCGCCCGCGGCGCTGTGGTACACGTCGCCGTAGGCCGTCGAATAGGGCGTGCCGTCGGCGGCGAAGGCGAGCTCGGCGGGAACGAGCGGCGCGGGCACGCGTCGCCCTAGAACGCGACGCCAAGCTGGGCGACGAGGAAGTTCTCGCCGTCGTTCGGCTTGCCGTCGTGGAACAGGTAGTCCCCGTTTGAGACGTGGATCAGGCCGGCGGCGAGGTCGTAGTCGCCGAACTCGCGGCCGGCGAGCAGCTGGATCATGAATTCACCGTGCGTGCCGAGGTGCTCGGTCGTGTGGTCGATATAGCCGCCGCCGAGGCTCGCGCGCCAGAAACCGTGCTGCGCGAAGCTGCCGCGCAAGCCCAGCGACGCGGCGACGATCGAGGCCTGCGCCTCGCCCGGCCAGCCGCCCGCGGAAAGGCCGAGGAACGGGGCGCGCCCGTTCCAGCTCGTCACGTCGCGGTAGTAATTTAGAAAGTAGCCCCTGTAGTGCTTCGAGAACAGCAGCCCGGGGCCGGCTGCGAAGGCGACCTCGTCCGCGTGCGCGCCGCCCGGGGCGAGTGCGATCAGCAGCGACGCGAGCGCGAGGCGCAAGCCAGGGGTGTCGGCGCGCAAGCCCATTCCGTAGAATACCCGGCTCGACCAGGAGGCAGCACATGAACAAGCCCGCGGAGATCAGGCATCACACCGTCCCCATGTGGATCGGCGGCAAGGCGGTGGCACCTGCCGCGCGCACCGGCGACGTCTTCAATCCCGCGACCGGCGAGGTCTCGAAGAAGGTCGGCTATGCGGACGCGAAGACCGTCGACGCCGCGGTCAAGGCCGCCGGCGCGGCTTTCCCGGCCTGGCGCGACACGCCGCCGCTCAGGCGCGCGCGCGTGATGCAGAAGTTCCTGGCGCTCATGCAGGCGAGCCAGAAGGAGATCGCGCAGCTGATCACCGAGGAGCACGGCAAGACGCTGCCCGACGCCATGGGCTCGGTGCAGCGCGGCATCGAGGTGGTCGAGTTCGCCTGCGGCATTCCGCAGCTCCTGAAGGGCGAGTTCTCCGAGAACGTCGGCACGGGCGTGGACACGCACTCGCTGCGCCAGCCGGTGGGCGTGTGCGCCGGCATCACGCCTTTCAACTTCCCGGCGATGGTGCCGCTGTGGATGTTCCCGATGGCGATCGCCTGCGGCAACACGTTCGTGCTCAAGCCTTCGGAGAAGGTGCCCTCGGCCTCGATCCGCATGGCCGAGCTGTTCCGCGAGGCAGGCCTGCCTGACGGAGTTTTCAATGTGGTGCACGGCGACAAGGAAGCGGTCGACGCGATCCTCGCGCACCCGGGGATCGCTGCGGTGTCGTTCGTCGGATCGACGCCGATCGCGCGGCACATCTACGAGACCTGCGCACGCACGGGCAAGCGCGTGCAGGCGCTCGGCGGCGCGAAGAACCACGCGGTGGTGCTGCCCGACGCCGACCTCGAGTTCGCCGCCGATGCCCTGATCGGTGCGGCGTACGGCTCGGCGGGCGAGCGCTGCATGGCGATCAGCGCCGTGGTCGCGGTGGGCGCCGCGGGCGATCCGCTCGTCAAGCTGCTGGAGAAAAAGGCGAAGGCCATCAAGATCGGGCCGGGCACGGCGGACGGGATGGACATGGGGCCGCTGGTCACGGCGCAGCACCGCGACAAGGTCGCCGGCTACATCGACCAGGGCGTCAGGGAAGGCGCGAAGCTGGTGCTCGACGGCCGTGCGCAGGCGCTGCCCAAGGGCGGTTTCTTCCTCGGCACCACGCTGTTCGACCACGTCAACCCCGGGATGAAGATCTACCAGGACGAGATCTTCGGGCCGGTGCTCGTCGTGCTGCGCAGCAAATCGCTGGAAGAGGCGATCGCGCTCGTCAACGCGAATCCGTACGCGAACGGCACCGCGATCTTCACCGAATCCGGCGGCGCGGCGCGGCGCTTCGAAAACGAGATCCAGGTCGGCATGGTCGGCGTCAACGTGCCGATCCCGGTGCCCGTGGCGTTCTACTCGTTCGGCGGCTGGAAGAATTCGCTGTTCGGCGACCTGCACGTGCACGGCGTCGAGGGCGTCAAGTTCTACACCCGCACCAAGGTGATCACGCGCCGCTGGCCGCACCAGGACACGCCCGCGCCCGGCTTCCACATGCCGACGCTCGGCTAGCGCCCGCGGAAGCGCGGCGGGCGCTTCTCGTTGAAGGCGCGCACGCCTTCGCGCCGGTCCTCGGTGGCCACGAGGCGGTTGTAGGCCTCGATCTCGAAGCGGTAGCCGGTCAGCAGGTCCATCTGCAGGCCGTAGTGCGCCGACTTCTTCGCCTGGCGCACCGAGAGCGGCGCGTTCGCGGCGATCGCGCGCGCGGTCTCTAGCGCGTCGGCGAGCACGCGCCCGGGCTCGCACACGCGGTTCACGATGCCCCACTCGAGCGCCTGGCGCGCGTCGATCGGGCGCCCGGTGAGGATCATCTCCTTGGCGCGCCGCTCGCCCGCCGCGCGCGCGAGGTTCTGCGTGCCCATGCCGCCGGGCATGATGCCGAGCTTCACCTCGGAGAGCGCGAAGCGCGCCTGCGGCGCCGCGTAGGCGAAGTCGCAGCACAGCGCGAGCTCGAGCCCGCCGCCGTAGGCGTGCCCGTTCACTGCGGCGATCGCCGGCAGCGGGCACTCGATGAGCGCGACGAAGCAGCGCTCGAAGATCTCGTGCTGCGCGCGCCAGGCCTCGTCCGTCATGCCTTCGCGCTGCTTCAAGTCGCCGCCCGCGCTGAAGGCGCGCTCGCCCGAGCCGGTGAGCACCACGCAGCGCAGCTCGCCCGGGTCCGCCACGAGCTGCGTCCAGAGCGCGGTCTGCTCGAGCGCCATCTGCGTGTCGAACGCATTCAGCACCTGGGGGCGGTCGAGCGTCACCACGAGAACGTGCTCGCCGTCGCGCTCGGTGCGCAGTGTTTCGAATTTCGGCAGTTCCATGGGTCGCCTTGCCTGACCGGACGGCATATTATCGGCCCATATGACCGAACAAGTGATGCAACCCGGCGCAAGCCAGTGGATCGGCCGGCCGCTGCGCCGGCTCGAGGACGCGAGGCTCCTCACCGGGCAGGGACGCTTCACCGACGACGTGCCGCTCGCGGGAGCGCTGCACGCCGCCTTCCTGCGCTCGCCGTACGCGCACGCAAGGATCCCCGCGATCGACGTCGCGGCGGCGCGCGCCGCACCCGGCGTGTGCGCGGTGTACACCGGCGCCGACCTGCTTGCGGCCGGCCTCGCGCCGGTGCCCTTCACTCAGCTGCACAAGCGCCCGGACGGCGCCGACATGACGGTGCCGCCGCGCCGCGCGCTCACCGCGGACGTGGCGCGCTTCGTCGGCGACGCGGTCGCGATGGTGGTGGCCGAGACGCGCGACCAGGCGCGCGATGCGACGGAGCTGATCGAAGTCGACTGGCAGCCGCTCGCCGCGAACGCCGACCTGCCGAGCGCCGCGCGCGCCGACGCACCGGTGCACTGGGCGCCCGCCTTCACGCCGGAATACGGCAACATCGCCGCGATCTACCGCATGGGCGAGCGCGCGAAGTGCGACGCGGCGTTCGCGGCCGCGGCGCACGTGGTCAGGCTGACGGTGATCAACAACCGCGTGACCGCCAGCCCGCTCGAGCCGCGCGCGCTGGCGGCGCAGTTCGACGCGGCGAGCGGCCGCTTCACGCTGTATTGCCCGACGCAGAACACGCACACCGTGCGCGGCCAGCTCGCCAAGGTGTTCGCAGTCGAGGAAGACAGGCTGCGCATCGTGTGCACGGATCTCGGCGGCGGCTTCGGCGCGCGCGGCTATGCGTACCCCGAGCACGCGGCGCTGTGCTTCGCGGCGCGCGCGCTCGGCCGCCCGGTCAAATGGCGCAGCGACCGCTCGGAGAATTTCCTGTCGGAGGTGCACGGCCGCGACAGCGTCACCGAGGTCGAGCTCGCCGTCGACCGCGAGCAGCGCTTCACCGCACTGCGCGTCCGCACGCTCGCCAATATCGGCGCCTACGCCTCGAATTTCGGCGCCTGCGTGCCGGCGATGTCCGGCGTGCGCGCGCCGACCGGCGTGTACGACATCCCGCTGCTCGACCACGAGGTGAAGATGTTCTTCACCAACACCACGCCGGTGGACGCCTACCGCGGCGCGGGCCGCCCGGAGATGGGCTACCTGCTCGAGCGCCTGGTGAGCCGCGCCGCGCACGAGCTGAACGCCGATCCGGTCGCGCTGCGCCTGAAGAACATGGTCAAGCCGGCGCAAATGCCGTGGAAGAACCCCGCCGGCCAGACCTACGACTGCGGCGACTTTTCCAGGATGCTGCGCGAGGCGGTCGCGGCCGCGGACTGGCAGGGCTTCGCCGCGCGCAAGGCGGCCGCGGCGCGCCGCGGCAAGCTGTACGGCCGCGGCCTGGGCTGCTACGTCGAGATCACCGGCAGCGCGCGCGTCAGCGAAACGGTAAGCGTCACGGTCGCGGCCGACGGCGGCGTGACGCTCGTCTCCGGCACGCAGCAGATCGGGCAGGGCATCCAGACTTCCTACGCGCAGATCGTCGCCGAGCTGCTCGGCGTCCCCCCGGAGTCGGTGCGCGTGATCCAGGGCGACACCGACGTGGCCAGGACCGGCGGCGGCGCCGGCGGCTCGAGGAGCCTGCAGGTGGGCGGCAGCGCGGCGCTCGTCGGCGCGCGAACGCTCGTCGAGGCGGGCAAGGTGCTCGCGGCGAAGGAACTCGAGGCCGCCGCGGTCGACATCGAGTTCGCCGACGGCCGCTACCGCATCGCGGGCACCGACCGCGCGATCGGCCTGGCCGAGCTCGCGGGCCGGCAGCCGGAGCGGCGCATAAGCGTCTCGCACACCGAGACCGTGAAGGGGCAGACATGGCCCAACGGCTGCCAGATTTGCGAGGCCGAGGTCGATCCCGACACGGGCGAGGTGCGGCTCGCGCGGCTGGTGGCGGTGGACGACGTCGGGCGCGTGCTCAATCCGCTGATCGCCGAGGGCCAGGTGCACGGCGGCATGATGCAGGGCATCGGCCAGGCGCTGATGGAGCAGTCGGTGTACGACACCGAAGGGCAGCTGCTCACCGGCTCGTTCATGGACTACGCGATGCCGCGGGCCGATGCGCTGCCCGAGCTCGCGACCGCCTTCGACGAGTCGGTGCCGACGCTGCTCAATCCGCTCGGCGCCAAGGGCGTGGGCGAGGCGGGCACGCACGGCGCGATGCCGGCGGTGGTGAATGCGGTGCTCGACGCGCTGCCCGGGCGCCCCGAGCTCGACATGCCGCTCACCCCGGAGAAGGTCTGGCGCGCGCTTGGGCGCGCCGCTTGACGCGCTACGCGGGCATCTAGCCCGCCGAGGCGAACGGCGCTGCGCGCACGTTGCCGCTCGGCGGCGTGGTGCGGCCGGTGCCTTGCCCCTGCGCCAGGCCGCGCTCGAGCATCAGCTTGGCGTGCGGCTTGTCCATGGTCTCGATGTGGTGCAGCAGCCAGAAATTCAGGTAGCGCATGCTGAGCGCCATGCTGCGGCCGTCGAACTTCGCCGCCTGGCTCTGCAGCTCTTCGAGCAGCCTGCGGTGCTCCTGCTTGTGGCGCTCGGCCGCCGCGCCGAGGCCCGCCTCGACCATCAGGCGCTCCTCGTCGGCGAAGTGCGCGCGCGCCGCCTCGACCAGCATGGCGAGCGACTCGTTCAGGCGATCGGACTCGTGGCCTGCCTTGAGCTCCTCGCCCAGGCGGTTGATGAGCGTCGCGAGCTGCTTGTGCTGCTCGTCCATGAGCGGCACGCCGACCGCGTGGGTCTCGTTCCACTCGAGGAACGGCAGCCGCAGCGGGCCGGAGATCTCCGGGTCGCGCTCGCCCGCGAACTTGAAGCATTTGCCGCCGACGCGCTTGGCCGCGTACATCGCGCCGTCGGCGTGCGCGACCAGCGTGTCCATGTCCTTGCCGTTGGCCGGGTACAGGGCGATGCCGATGCTCACGCCGACCTGGCAGGGCTGCCCGCCCACCACGATCGGCGCGTCGAGCGCGCGCACCATGCGCGCGGCCACGATCGCGGCGTCCTCCTGGCTCGCGGCCCGCGCGAGCAGCGCGGAGAACTCGTCGCCGCCGATGCGCGCCACCGTGTCGCCCTCGCGCGTCGCGGCGCGCAGGCGCTTCGCGGCCACCTGCAGCAGCGCGTCGCCGGTCTCGTGGCCGTAGCGGTCGTTGATCAGCTTGAAGCCGTCCAGGTCGCTTACCAGCACGGCGAAGCTGTTGCCGTGCCGGCGCGCGTCGACCAGCGCCTGGCGCAGCCGGTCGAAGAACAGGGCGCGGTTCGGCAGCTCGGTGAGGGGGTCGCGAAACGCGAGGTAGGACAGCTGAGTCTGCGCGCGTCGCTGCTCGGTCACATCGCTCAGCGCGATCACCGCCCCGGGCCCGCCGGGCAGGTCGAACGCCGAGGCCGTCAGCTCGGCGTCGAACTGGCTGCCGTCCAAGCGCAGGGCGCGGAACGAGGTCGGCGGGGACTCGGCGCCGGGCGTCTCGTCCAGCGTGCTCGCGAGCGTGCCGCGATCGTCGGGTGCCACCAGATCGATGAAGCGCTTGCCGATCGCGCCCTCCGGCTCGAGCGCGAACATGGCGAGCAGCGCGGGGCTGGCCCACACGATGCGGCCCTGGCGCAGCACGGCGACGGCCAAAACCCGGCGCTTGGCAAGGCCCGCGAGGGCCGCCGCAGCGAGATCCGTTTGCATGGGGCGGGAGCGTAATCGACAACGTCCCGCTTGGGTAGGGAAACTTTGCGAACTCTTACCTATGGAACATTTGTACTAGGATTCGAGCACGAAGTCGAAGCGCGCGACCCCTGCCGCGCGGTCGACGCGCAGCGACAGCTCGCCGCGAAACAGCGCGTCGCGCGCGTTTTCGGGCTCGTCCGGGAAATACAGCTGCGTGACGAGCTCGTGCCGCGCGCCCGGAGCGCGCAGCTTGAGGTGAAAGTGGCGCGTACGCCCCGGATAGAGCCCCGGGACGATGGTCTGGAAGCGGTAGCGTCCGCCGGCATCGGTGAACTGGTGCCCGCGCAGCCGGAAGCCGTGGTTGTCGTAGGCGCCCGAGGCGTCGGCGTGCCACAGGTCGAGCCAGGCGCCCGGCAGGGGCCGGCAGCGCGTATCGAGCACGTAACCCTGCAGCACCAGGGGTTCGCCGCGCGCGTCGGCGCGGAAGTTCGACTTGAGCGGCGAGCGCGGGCTGTAGAACGGCCCTTCGGTCTGGCGCGGGGTGGCGCCTTCGCCCGGGCAGGCCGGGGTGGGGGCGAGGGATGCGCCGCGCGCCGGCAGCGCCAGCGGGGCGGCGGCCAGGCCGGCGGCGAATTTCAGGGCGCGGCGGCGGTCCATCACCCTGAGACCCGCGCCGCAGGGCGGGGTTCCCGAGCGCCGCCGGGCGACGCCGACTACAATATGTAGGGTCAGGGCAAGGAACAGGCACTAGATACATGGCAAGGCAAGCTTACGACGCGTCAGCGATCCAGGCCCTCAAGGGCCTCGAGCCGGTGCGCCGCATGCCGGGGATGTACACCCACACGGTGCATCCGCTGCACATCGTGCAGGAGGTGATCGACAACGCCGTGGACGAGGCGCTCGCCGGCTACGGCAAGCGGATCGAAGTCAGGGTGTTCAAGGACGGCTCGGTCGAGGTCGCCGACGAGGGCCGCGGCATCCCGGTCGACATGCACCCGGAGGAAAAGAAGCCCGCGGTCGAGGTCGCCTTCGGCATGCTGCACGCCGGCGGCAAGTTCAACCGCTCCGGCGAGTCGGTGTACCACATCTCGGGCGGCCTGCACGGCGTGGGCGTCGCGGTGACCAACGCGCTCGCCAAGCGCCTCGAGGTCGCGGTGTACCGCAGCGGCGAGAGGCACACGCTCGCCTTCGAGGGCGGCGAGCTCAAGCAGAAGCTGAAGAGCGAAAAAGCCAAGGAGCGCCGCGGCACCGGCACCGTGGTGCGCGTGTGGCCCGATCCGAAGTACTTCGATTCGCCGAACATTCCGCTCGCCGAGCTCGAGCACTTGGTGCGCTCGAAGGCCTACCTGCTGCCCGGCCTCACCACGGTGCTGCGCGTCGAGGGACGGGAGGAAAAATCCTGGAGGTACGAGCGCGGCATGGCGCAGTACTTCGAGTTCATGCTGCAGGGGCGCGAGCTCGTGGCGCCACTGTTCAGCGGCGAGCGCTATTTCGCGCAGGGCGAGAGCGCCGAGATCGAGGCCGGCGAGGGCGCCGCCTGGGCGATCGGCTGGGTCGCCGAGGGCGAGGTGTTCGCCGACAGCCACGTCAACCTGATCCCGACGCGCTCGCACGGCACGCACGAGGCGGGCTTCCGCAACGGCATCTTCGAGGCGCTGCGCGCCTTCATGGAGACGCGCGGGCTCACGCCCAAGGGGGTCAAGCTGATCGCCGAGGACCTGTGGTCGCGCGCCTGCTTCACGCTCTCGGCGAGGATCGTGCGCACCCAGTTCCACGGCCAGACCAAGGAGAAGCTCACCTCGCGGCACGCCACGCGGCTGCTGGAGCTGTGCGTGCGCGACGCCTTCGAGCTGTGGCTGAACGCGCATCCGGACGAAGGCAAGAAGATCGTCGAGCTGGCCGTGGAGCAGGCGCTGTCGCGCCTGTCCAAGGGCAAGAAATTCGAAAGGAAGAAGTTCTCGGGAGTCGCGACCCTGCCTGGCAAGCTCGTCGACTGCGCCTCGGGCGACACCTCGCGGAACGAGCTGTTCATGGTCGAGGGCGACTCGGCCGGCGGCTCGGCCAAGGAGGCGCGCGACAAGGAGACGCAGGCCGTGCTGCCCTTGCGCGGCAAGGTGCTGAACACCATGTCGAAGGACGCGCGCACGGTGCTCGCCAACAAGGAGCTGCAGGCGATCGCCACCGCGATCGGCGTCGACCCGCACGGCGCCGAGGAGAGCGCGGACCTCTCGGGCCTGCGCTACGGCAAGATCATCGTCATGACCGACGCCGACGTGGACGGCGGCCACATCCAGGCGCTGCTGCTGACCTTCTTCTTCATGCACGCGCCGCGCCTGGTCGAGGCCGGCCACGTGTACGTCGCGCAGCCGCCGCTGTACAAGGTGGAGGTGCCGAGCCAGGGCAAGGGCAAGCCCGCGCGGCGCCTGTACTGCCTGGACGACGACGAGCTTGAGGAGACGCTCGGGCAGCTGAGGAAGGAGAAGCTGCGCGAAGGCGGCTGGGAGATCTCGCGCTTCAAGGGCCTGGGCGAGATGAGCCCGGAGCAGCTGTGGGAGACGACCATGAATCCGGACACGCGGCGCCTGGTGCGCATGCAGCTCGATGCGGCCAAGATCAAGCAGGCGCGCGCGACCTTCGAGCTGCTCATGGACTCGGGCGAAGCCGAGGGCCGGCGCAACTGGATGCGCGAG
>DASPRB010000229.1:0-16330 GCA_035624675.1 Burkholderiales bacterium | reverse complement strand
CCGTCGCTGCTCACGCGCCTCGATACCGCGGTCACCGAGCTGCTCGACAACCTGAACAAGACCAGCTCGAGCCTGAACCGGGTGCTCGACGCCGACAACCGCAAGGCGCTCGCGCAGACGCTCGCCAACCTGGAGACCGTGACGCGCACGCTGGCAGCGCGCTCGCAGTCGATCGACGCCGCGCTGTCGAGCACCGCGGGCGCGATGGACAACGTCGCCAAGCTGAGCGGCGAGCTCTCCGCGCTGGTCGAGCGCGTGCAGGCGAGCGCCGAGCGCTTCGACCGCATGTCGGCGCGCGTGAGCGAGGCGAGCTCGGATGTCGCCGCCACGGTGCGCGGCGCGGGCGCCGACGTGCACCGCTTCACCGGCGAGACGCTACCCGAGACGCGCGCGCTGGTGGCGGAGCTGCGCGGGCTGAGCGCCTCGCTGCGCCGCTTCAGCGACGAGCTGGAAGCGAACCCCGCCCTGCTGGTGCAAGGCAGGCCGCCCGCCAAACCGGGACCCGGAGAATGAGACCCACTCGCGTACTGCTCGCCGCCGCGGCCCTGCTCGCCGCCTGCACGCCGCTCAGGCTGCCGCAGCCCGAGAGCCAGAGCACGTTCCTGCTCGATGCGCAGCTGCCCGCGGCGCAGCAGGTCGCCCGCCACGACCTCGTGCTCGCGGTGGGCGAGACGCGCGCCTGGCCGGGCTTCGACGGCTCCGCGATGGCCTACACCCGGCGCGCGAACGAGATCGAGTACTTCGCCAGGAACCGCTGGGCCGAGCCGCCGGCGCGCATGCTCACGCCGCTGGTGGCGCAGGCGCTCGAGCGCTCCGGCGCCTTCCGCGCGGTGGTGCGTGCGCGCAGCCCGGCGGCGGCCGACTTGCGCCTGGACACCGACCTCGTGCGCCTGGTGCAGGACTTCCGCGCGCAGCCGAGCCGCGTCGAGCTCGCGCTGCATGCGCAGCTCATCGACCTGCGCAATGGGCGCGTGCTCGCGGCCCAGGACTTCGCGCTCACCGAGAACGCGCCGAGCGACGATCCCTACGGCGGCGTGGCTGCCGCCAACCGCGCGCTCGCCCGGCTGCTCGGCGAGCTGGCGGCGTTCTGCGCGGCGCACGCGCCGGCGCGCTGACGGGGACCCGGGTGTTCGATCTGCGCGGCAAGGTGGCCATCGTCACCGGCGGCAACGGCGGCATCGGCCTGGGCATGGCGCGCGGCCTGGCCGCCGCGGGCGCGCGCGTCGTCGTCGCGGCGCGCAACCGCGACAAGTCGGCTCGCGCGGTCGCCGAGCTTTCCGCTCTCGGGCCGGGCGGCGCGCTCGCGATCGAGGCCGACGTCACCGAAGAACGCTCGGTCGAAGCGCTGTTCGCGCAAACGCTCGAGCGCTGCGGCGCGCTGCACGTCCTGGTGAACAACGCCGGCATCAACATCCGCAAGCCGCCGCAAGAGATCTCGCTCGAGGAGTGGCGCCGGGTGATCGACACCAACCTCACCAGCGCCTACCTGTGCTCGCACGCCGCCTATCCGCATCTGAAGAAGGCCGGCGGCGGCAAGGTGATCAACATCGGCTCGATGCTGTCGATCTTCGGCGCGAGCTTCGCGCCCGCCTACGCGGCGAGCAAGGGCGGCATCGTGCAGTTCACGCGCGCCTGCGCTTCGGCCTGGGCGCAGGACAACATCCAGGTGAACGCCATTCTTCCCGGATGGATCGACACCGAATTGACGCGCAAGGCGCGCGAGCAGGTCGGCGGGCTGTACGAGAACGTGCTCAGGCGCACGCCCGCCGGACGCTGGGGCGCGATCGACGACTTTCGCGGCATCGCGGTGTTCCTCGCAGCGCCCGCCTCGGATTTCATCACGGGTGCTGCGATCCCGGTCGACGGGGGCTACTCGATCCAGGCCTGAGCGCGCCGCTCAGCGCGAGGGCGGCGGAGGAGGCGGCGCGCGGTAATCGGCCGGCGGCGCGGAGTAGTCAGGCGGCGCGGAATAGCCTGGCTGCTGGGCGTAGCCGGACTGACCGCGGCCCGAATCGAAGCTGCCGGAGACTGGAACGCGGTTGCCCTTCGCGTACATGCACTGCGCATAGCCCATGTCGTAGCGCCACTGCAGGTCGTAGCCCGACTGCTGCGCGGTGCCCGTGCCGACGAGGGCACCGGTCGCAAGGCCCGTACCCGCGCCGACTGCGGCGCCTTCGCGTCCGCCGATCGCAGCGCCCGCCGCCGCGCCGATCAGCGTGCCGACCGCCGCGCTCGACACGCCGCTTTGCGTGGCCGCCTGCTGCGCGGTCGCGCCGCCGATCTGCGCATTGGCGTACTCGCGGCACTGGTAGTCGTCGAGGCGGAACTGGTCGAAGCTCTTGCCGGTGCCCGGCAGCGCCATGATGCTCGGACCGGAGGGCATGACGACGCAGGCGCCGAGCAGCGCGAGCGGCGCGAGTACGAGCAGGCGTTTCATGATCGGCATTCCTTCCATTCGTCACTGCGCCGGCGGTTGCGGAGCGACCTTCTGCCAGCCGCCCGGGCACTGCTTGACGTACGGATAGTACGTCTTCGAATCCGCACAGTAATACCACCAGTTTTGCGCCTGGGGCTCAGGCGCAGCCTGCTGGTCGCCGCGCTCGACGTAGGTCGTCGGCCCGCCTGGCACCCCCACCGTGCCGCCGTAATACGGGTAGGACGGATAGCCATACCCATATCCATATGGATAGTAGTAGGGATACGGCGGGTAGTACCAGGAGCTGTAGTAGGGCCAGCCGAAATAGAAGCCCCAGCCCACGTTTCCGTGTCCGTAGTAGCCACCGTGATAGTGGCCGCCGCCGTGATAGTGCCCGCCGCGCCCATCAGCCCGCGCCGGCGCGCTCGCAGTGAGCGACAGCGCGCACAGTGCGGCGATCGCCAGCAGCGCTCTTGCCGCTTTCATGATTCCCTCCATCGGGAATAGCCCTTCAAATTTCGACCGCTTCACTGTGCATCAAGTTCGGCAGGAATTCGGTAACAAATTGTATCGACGGGCCGGTTACAACCGCTTGCGATTTGTCAAAGCATAGCGAGATTGATCGCAGTCAAATGGCGGCATGCGACACGAGACGATCATGTTGAAGACGATCAAACGGTGGTGCGCCGGCCTGCTGCTCGCCGCGGGCGCTCTTTCGCTCGCACAGGCGCAGACGGAGCCATCCCCCGCCGCGGAGCACTTCTACAGCCAGGCGGAGCTCGACCAGATGCTGGCCCCGATCGCGCTCTATCCGGATCAGCTGCTGACGCAGATCCTCATGGCGGCGACCTACCCGCTCGAAGTGGTGAAGGCGGCGCGCTGGTCGCGCGCCCACCCCGGGCTGGAGGGCGACGCAGCGGTGCGCGCGGCGGCGAACGAGGACTGGGACCCGAGCGTCAAGTCGCTGGTCGCGTTTCCGCGCCTGCTTGCGATGATGGACGAGCGCATCGGCTGGACCGAGCAGCTCGGCGAGGCGTTCTTGTCTCAGGAGCCGTACGTGCTGGAAACGATCCAGTCGCTGCGCCGGCGCGCCTACGAAGCGGGAAACCTGAGGTCGAACTCCGACACGCTCGTCACGCAGGAGGCCTCCTCGATCCTCATCGCGCCGGCGGTCCCGACGGTCGTGTACGTGCCCTACTACGATCCGTGGATCGTGTTCGGCACCTGGTGGTGGCCGGCCCATCCGCCGGTGTACTGGGCGCCCTGGCCCGGCTACGTTTACCCGGGCGTATCGGTCGGGATCTATTGGGGCACCGGCATCCGCATTTCGACGGGATTCTTCTTCGGCGCCTTCGACTGGCACCGTCACCAAGTCGACGTCGTGTACACGAACAACTACTACTATCGTCCGCGCGTGGCGCACTCTGCGCCGCTGCCGTGGCACCACGAAGTGCAGCATCGCCACGGCGCGCCCTACCGGAATCAGGAGCTGAGGCGCCGCTACCCGGAGCCCACCCGGCAGGTCGCGCCGCGCACGGCGCCTCGCGCGCCCGACGTCACGCGGCCGGCACCTCAGCAGCGCCCCGCGCCGCAGCAGGGACAGCAAAGATTCCAGCCGCAGCAGGGACAGCCGCGATTCCAGCAGCACCAGCGGGTAGCGCCTCAGTCGCAGCAGCGCTCAGCGCCATCGGGCGAGGCGCGCCCGGGACAGGCGCACCGCGAATCGCGGCCGGCAGGCGACGCGCGTCAGGCGGGGCCGCGCGGCGCGCCCGACGCTGGTCGCGGCGCGGCGCCGGACGTGGGTCGTGGCGTGGCACCGGACGCGGGTCGCGGCGCTGCGCCCGGTTCAGGCGGCCGCGACCGCTAGCGCAGCGTCAGCCCGTCCTTGATGCCGGTCACGCCGCTCACCGCGGAGGCGACCTGAACGACCTTGTCGCGCTCGGCGTCGCTGTTGACGAATCCCGAGAGGTACACGCGCCCGCGGTCGGTCTCGACGTCCAGGCCCAGCGATGGCCGTCCCAGCTGCGCGAGCAGATCCGCCTTCACCTTCGCCGTGATAATGCTGTCGTCGAGGTACTTCTCCGCGCGCGCGCGGTCGTACAAAGAGGCCGCCTTGATGTACTCGTCATAGCTGAGCCGGCCGTCGTGATTCGCGTCGGCTTCCTCGAATGCCTTCGAGAATCCCGGGAGGACGCTCGTCTCAGCGGTCGACAGGTAGCCGTCGTGGTTGGTATCGAGCTTTTGGAACGCCGCGTTGTTCGGTGCGGCGTGCAGGGCGCCGCCGTAGAGGCACAACACGACCAGCAAGATTGAGCGTTTCATGCACTGCTCCTTTCACGAGTTGATGATCACGCGGGTACGACTGCAAGCGCCGTGCCGGAAGAGAGTCCCTTTCTTCTCAGGCGGTTGACGAAAGGCGAGAGCCGTTCGCCGTAGCCTCAGCCCGACAGGTGTCCTTCGGTTAGGATGTCGCCGGGAGGAAGACATGCATCCGAAGACGCGCTATGTGTTCATCGCTTCCATGGACGTTGACCCCGACAAGGAAGCATTGTTCAACGAGGTTTACGACACCGAGCACGTGCCGCTGCTGCTCAAGGTGCCGGGCGTGCTCGCCGTCACGCGAGCCGTCAGCGCGCCGCTCAGCATGGCGATCGGCGGCGAAAAGAAGACGCTCGTCGCCGAGGGTGAGCCGCGCTACAGCGCCTACTACGAGCTGGAGAGCGCCGACGTGCTGACGAGCCCCGCCTGGGCCAGGGCCGTCGACTCGGGGCGCTGGCCCGGCGAGGTGCGGCCCTATACGCGTAACCGGCGGCACGTGCTCAAGAAGGTGCAAGGCGCGGGCGGCTGAGCGGTGCCCGCCGCCTGGCTCTGGATCCCGATCACCGTCTGGGCGGCGTTCGCCCAGACGCTGCGCAATGCCGCGCAGCGCCAGCTCACCGCGGAGCTCGGCACGCTCGGCGCGACGCTCGTCAGGTTCCTGTACGGCCTGCCCTTTGCCCTGGCCTGGCTCTGGGTCGTGCAGCGCTTCGTCGGCTACGCCCTGCCCACGCCCGGGCGCGTCTTCGCGATCTGGGTGTTGCTGGCGGGCGTCAGCCAGATCATCGCCACGGCGCTGCTCCTGCGCGTCATGGCCGAGCGCAACTTCGCGCTCGGGGTCGCCTACTCCAAGACCGAGATCATCCAGGTGGCGCTGTTCGCGCTCGTCTTCCTCGGCGACCGCCTCGAGCCGCTCACCGCGCTCGCGATCGGCTGTGGCACGCTCGGCGTGCTGCTGCTCTCGCCCGCGGACCGCACGCGCCCGCTGCGCAGCCTGCTCGCCGGCTGGACGTCTAGGAGCGCGCTGCTCGGCCTGGGCTCGGGCGCGGGCTTCGCGCTCGCCGCCGTGGGCTACCGCGGCGCCGCGCTCGCGCTGCACACCGAGTTCCTGATGGCCGGCGCCTACACGCTCGCCGCGTCACAGTTCGTGCAGACGCTGATGCTCGGCGGCTGGCTGGCGGCGCGCGACTCGAGCGCGCTCGGCCGCGTGCTGCGCGCCTGGCGCGCTTCGGTTTTCGCCGGCTTCATGGGCGCGGCCGCGTCCGCAGGATGGTTCACCGCGATGGCGCTCGAGCCGGTGGCGCACGTGCGCACGCTCGGCCTGGTCGAGCTGCTGTTCGCCCTCGTCGTGTCGCGGCGCGTGTTCCGCGAGCGCCTCGGCCGGCTCGAGCTGGCCGGCATCGCGCTGCTCGGGCTCGGCCTGGTGATCGTGACGCTCGCGCGCTAGGCGCTTCCCCACACGTCGCGCGCGACGCGCACCAGCAGCTCGAGCTTGCGCTTCTGGTCGTCCGCGGTCAGGGGCTGGCCGGCGCCCGGCGCCGAGCTGAAGCCGCATTGCGGCGAGATGCCCAGGCGCTCCAGCGGCACGAACTTCGAGGCCTCGTCGATGCGCCGCTTGAGGTCTTCCACAGACTCGAGCTGCGGCGTCTTGGTGCTGATCAGCCCGAGCACCACTTTCTTCGGAGCCGGCACGAAGCGCAGCGGCCGGAAGTCGCCCGCACGCGGCGTATCGAACTCGAGCAGGAACGCGTCGACGTTCAGCCCGCCGAACACCTTCTCGGCGATCGGCTCGTAGCCGCCCTCGGCCATCCAGGCGCCCTTCAGATTACCGCGGCACATGTGCGTCGCCTTGGCCATTCCCGGAGGGCAGGCGGCGAGCACGTCGTTCACCAGCTTGACGTACCTCGCTGTGAGCGCGTCCGGGTCCTCGCCGCGCGCCTTCACGTCGGCGCGCGCGTGCAGGTCGCAGTTGCACGGCAGCGCGGTGTTGTCGAGCTGCAGGTAGGTGCAGCCGAGCGCCGCGAGCTCCCTGATCTCGGCGGCGTAGATCGACGCCAGGTCCGCGTAGTAGCGCTCGATGTCCGGGTAGATCTTCTCGTCCACGCTCTTCGGCCCGAGGAAGTAGTGCATCACGTCGGGCGACGGGATGGTCACCTTGGGCAGGCCGGTCCTCGCGACGCTCTTCAAGAAGCGGAACTCGTCCGTGGCGATGCCGCGCGTGCGCTTCAGCCGCGCCTTTGCGTAGGGTGAAGCCGCACCGCCCTTCTCGCCCTTCTCGTCGCGGAAGCCGAGCAGCGTGCCTTCGCGCAGGCCGAAGCCCTCGACCGCATCGATGAAGCCCGCCGACCAGCCGCGCCGCCGGAACTCGCCGTCGGTGACCGAGGACAGGCCGACTGCTTCCTCCAACGCCACCAGCTCGCGAACGCACTCGTCCTGCACCGCGCGCAGCGCTTCGGGCGCGAGCTTGCCCTCGCGCGCCTGGCGCACCGCGACCATGAGCCGGTCCGGCCTGAGGAAACTGCCGATGTGCTCGGCGCGGAAAGTGGGCTGCCTGGCTGCGGACATCGTCGTTCTCCTGGATTGAAATCGCGCGACTATACCGCGTAGCAAAAGAAAACGCCCCGGTGCTGCCGGGGCGTTTCTTCCTTCGATCTGGAGCGCGGCTACTGCCTGCTGTTCTGCGTCATCAGGTAGTCGACGATTATTTTCGCGTCGGCGTCGCTGGCCGGCGCGCCCATTACCTTGCGCATCTTGGTCACCGTCGCTTCCCAGCCTGCGCGGTTCTGCGGCGGCTGCATGTACACGTAGTCCGCGGTGTGGCAGATGGTGCAGTAGATGGTCGTCACGTCCGATCCGGGGCCCTGCTTGAAGTGCGCCGTTTCCTGCGGCAGCGTGATCGAAGCCTTGTCGGCGACCGAGGGCGTGACGCAGGCCGTCAGTCCGAGCGCGGCGACCGCGAGAGCGATTTTCTTGACGTTCGTTTTCATGTGCGCCTCCTCAGACCGCCTGCACGCGGACGGTTTCGACCACGTTGCGCATGTAGCCGGCGGGGTTCCAGCGCGAGGTCCCGACCTGCTGCGATTCGCCGTTGCCGTTGACCGCCATCACCTGCAGCGTGTAGTCGCCCGCGCGCGGCGCGCGGAAGCCCGTGAACCACTCGCGGAAGCTGTAGTTGCCGTGGTCCTTGCCAAGGCGCGCCTCGCTCCAGTTCTTGCCGCCGTCGGCCGAGAGCAGCACGCGACGGATGCCGTAGCCGCCGTCGAAGGCAATGCCCTTCACCTCGACCTCCTGTCCGGCGCGCACCTTCGCGCCGTCCTGCAGGCTGGTGATGAACGAGCGCACGTTCATGCGGTTGATCGGCACGGTCTTGACCGCCTTGCCCGGCTCGACGCAGGCGCAGGCGTTGTCCGGGATGCGGTACGCCGGGTTCATCCAGAAGTTGTTGTCCACCGAGCCGATCACCTCGACGTCGGCGAGCATCTTGGTCCAGTAGGTCGCGTACCAGCCGGGCACCACGAGGCGCACCGGGAAGCCGTTCAGGATCGGCAGCGGCTGGCCGTTCATCGAGTAGGCGACGATCACTTCCTCGCGCAGCGCCTGGTCCATGTCGAGCGCCTTCACGAAATCCGGCGTCGTCGTCATGGGAGGCGTCTCGAGGCCGTTCAGGCGCACCTGCAGCGCGCCCTTCTGGATCCCGGCCTTGTTCAGGATATCGCGCAGGCGCACGCCCTTCCACATGGCGTTGCCCATCGCGCCGTTGGCCCACTCGCCGCCCACCACGCGCGGCTCGAACAGGCCCCGGCTGTTGCCCGAGCACTGGCAAACCGCGGCGATCTCGACCTGCTCGTAGTTGTTCCTCAGGTCGGCGACCGAAAGCGACAGCGGCGTGTTGACCAGGCCGTGCACCTTGATGCGGTGCGCCGCGCCGTCGACGCTCGTCGGCACGTTCGAAAGGTGCCAGCGCACGAAGAACGCGTCGTTCGGCGTGAACACGCCGTCGTTGAAGATCGCCATCGGCGTCTCGAGCTGCACCGGACGCTCGGTCATCACGATCAGCGGGCGCTTCTGCGGATAGGCCGCGAAGCGGCGCGCGCCGTTCACCATTGGCAGCTGCACCATCTGTTCCGCCGCCGCAAGCGCCGCGCGTCCGGCGAGCGCCGCCCCACCCAGTGCTGCGCCGGCGCGCAACAGCTTCCTGCGGCCCGCGTCGGGCCGCCTTCCCTGCTCTTTCATGCCCCCTCCCTCTCTTATGAAAAACCCGCGCCGCTTTCTTGGGTTACGCGGCCTTTGGAGGGATCATAAGTGAGGGGGTCATGGCCTACTAATCACACTTCTCGATGAGCCCATAACCGGCCTCGGGCGGCCGGAAATCGGCGCAGCGCTGGTTCGCCGTGACGAAGCTGCCGTGCCGCTCGCACAGCCCGGTGTGTGCGCGCACCGAGCCGTACGCGGAGCTGAGGATGTTCAGCCCCGGTACGGCCCGCTCGAGCGCCGCCGCCTCGCCGACGAACGAGCGGCAGCGCTCGCAGGCCGGCGTCACTTGAGGGCCGACCAGTGATCGCCGAACACGTGCACCGAGAGCAGGTAGCCGAGGATCACGTTGACGATCACGCCGATGGTGAAGGTAGTGAAGGTTTTCATTGTGACCCCCTTCAGCTCGCGGAAGCGCGTCGTCAGGCCGATGCTCAGGAAGCAGAAGATGAACGCCCAGGTGCGCAGCGACACGAGCGGCAGGATCAGATTCGGCCGCACCTGGCTGTTGAAGTCCGCCGCCGAATAGCTGCCCGTGATGATCGTCATCAGGATCGACGCGACGAAGAACCCGATGACGAACTTCGGGAAGCGCCACCAGATCTCCATCGCCTCGGGCTTGCGCCCGGTCTCGGCCTTCTCCCACATCACGGTCGCAATCAGGGCGAACACGAACGACCAGATGCCGATCCACAGGTCGCGGCCGATGACCTTCATCAGCGTGAAGGCCTTGATCGCGACGTCCTCGTTGCCGACCATCTTGCCGTAGGTGGATGCGGCCGCGAAGCCGGCCGCGTCGGCGAACTCCGAGGTGCCGATCCAGCTTCCCGCGACGCCCGCATTAAGCCCCATCGCGCGCGCGACGAACGGCAGGAACAGGATCATCACCAGCGCCCAGACGACCACCAGCGTCACGGAGGTGTACAGGTGCTCCTTCTTCGCGTTGACCGAGGCCGCGATCGCCATCGACGCCGACACGCCGCATACCGCGCCGCCCACGCCGAGCACCGCGCACAGGCGCTTGTCCAGACCGAACACGCGCGTGCCGACGAAGAAGATCACCAGGCAGGTGACCAGCGAGATGATCGTCGCCTGCGCGATCGCCACCGGCCCCGCGGTCAGCACAAGCGTGATCGGAAACGTCGCGCCGAGCAGCACGATGCCGAGCTTGATGAAGTACTCGACCCGGAAGCCCGCGTCCATCCACTTCGGCAGCGGCACCACGTTGGCGATGATCAGCCCGATGATGAGCGCGACCAGCGGCGCTTCCATGTTGAACTTCGCCGCGTTCGCCCAGCCCGCGATGCCGAACATGATCATCGACAGGATGTACAGCACGATGAACGAGGGGATGAACTCCCCGAGCTTGGCGCCCATGATGCGCGCGCTGACGCCGAACAGCACGAGCCAGCAGATGAACTGCGCGAGATACGTCCCGGCGTTCGCTTGGAAATGGCCCATCCGCTGGCCGAAGGTCTGCCACTTGAGCCCGCCCGGATTGATCGCCAGCGTCTTCAGCACTGTGCTGCCGCCGCTGAAGAGGATCACCGCGACGATCATCAGACCGAGCCCCAGCCAGATCGCCCACCAGTCTTCCTTCAGATAGAGCTGCTTCCAGCCGATGGCTTCGGGCGCCCGCGGCTCCTCACCTGCCTCGTCCCACGCTTCTTTGGTTGTCATATGCCCCTCCCATTAGGCAGGTGAATGATTCCATCTTGACGCGCAGTTGTCGCTCTGCGCTGCAGCATATAAGCATCCCTTCTGACGGCATCGAGACTTCTTTGGTCAGGGAGCGTTCAGGATCCGAGCAAGGTGCTGATCACAGGGTGGTAACGGGCACCGAGCCCGCGCTCGATCGCGTCGTGGAAGATCTTCTCGACGCGCCGCGCGCCGCCTGCCTCCACGCCGCCGTCGGTGGCCAGCTCGAGCGCGTACTCGAGGTCCTTGAGCGCGTACTCGACCGAGAAGGCGCGCAGCGGGAACTCCGCTGGGACGATCGCCTTCAGGCCGTGGTTGCGCAGCGCGAAGCTGTCGGCCGAGCCCTTGGCGAGCGTCTCGAACAGCAGTCGCGCGTCGACGCCGGCACGCGCGGCGATCGCACGCGCCTCCGAGAGCGCGGCCACCGTTTCGAACAGCACCATATTGTTGAGGATCTTGACCACCTGCCCCGCGCCGAGCGTGCCGCAGTGCGTGATCTCGGTGGCGAAGCACCCGAGCAGCGGCTTCACCCGCGCGAAGACTTCCGCCTCGCCGCCGACCATCACCGAAAGCGTGCCCGCCTCCGCCGCCGCGCGCGTGCGCGCCACCGGCGCATCGAGCCAATGCGCGCCGCGCGCGGCGAACTCCGCGCCCAGCGCGCGCGTGAGCTTCACGGGGGACGTTCCGAGATCGACGAACACCTGACCTGCATGCGCCGGAGCGAGGAGCCCGCTGGCCGCGTGAACCAGCTCGTCCAGCACCTTGCCCGAAGGCATCGAAACGAACACCACCTCGCTCGCCGCGCAGACCGCGGCCGCATCGGCGAGCTCCTCGACGCCATGAGCGGCGAGGCGCGCGAGCGGCGCCGGGTCGATGTCGTGGGCGAGCACGCGCCGCCCGCACTTCGCCTTCAGGTTCCTGCACATCGGCTCGCCCATGACGCCCAGACCGACGAATCCCACTGCACCCTGTGTCATCGCCTCCTCCTTTCGGGGCTATTCTTGCAAACGTGCGTCCGATCTTCACGCCCGAGCTGGTGAACGGCCCGTTCGGCGACCCCTGCCTGTACCTGGACTTCAAGTTCGAGGGGCGCGCGCTGCTGTTCGACCTGGGCGACATCGCGGCGCTCGCGCCGCGCAAGATCCTGCGCCTCACGGACGTGTTCGTGTCGCACGCCCACATGGACCACTTCGTCGGCTTCGACCGCCTGCTGCGCGTGTGCCTCGGGCGCGACACCGCGGTGCGCCTGTACGGCCCGCCCGGCTTCATCGAGCGCGTGGCGCACAAGCTCGCCGCCTACAGCTGGAACCTGGTGCACAACTACCCGACCGACTTCGCGCTCGTCGTGCACGAGCTGGACGGCGAGCGGCTGCAGGCGGCGCGCTTTCGCTGCCACGCGCGCTTCGCGCCCGAGCCGCTGGCCGAGCGCGCGGCCCCGGGCGGGCTGCTGCTGGACGAGGACGCGTTCCGCGTGCGCGCGGCGGCGCTCGATCACGACATCGTCTGCCTCGCCTTCGCGTTCGAGGAGAAGACGCACGTGAACGTGTGGAAGAACCGGCTCGCCGAGATGGGGCTGCCGACCGGGCCGTGGCTGAACGAGCTCAAGCGCGCGGTGATGCAGGGTGCGCCCGACGACGCGCCGCAGCGCGCCTGGTGGCGCGACCGCGACGGGCTGCACGAGAGGAGTTTTCCCCTCGGCGAGCTCAAGGCGCGCGTGCTCGAGCTGGTGCCGGGCGAAAAGCTCTGTTACGCGACCGACGTGCTCTACAGCGCCGAGAACGAGCGGCGCCTCGCGGTGCTCGCCGCCGACGCCGACCAGCTGTACATCGAATGCGTGTTCCTGGAGGAGGACGCGGACCACGCGGCGCGCAAGTTCCACCTCACCTCGCGCCAGGCCGGGCGCATCGCGCGCGCGGCGCGCGCGCACCTGGTCGTGCCGTTTCATTTCTCGCCGCGCTACGCCGAGCGCGAGGCCGAGCTGCGCGCCGAGCTCGAGCGGGCGCGCGCCGGATAGCTACCGGCCTACAGGCGCGGCTCGCCGGGATGCGCGAAGGTCTTCTCGTGCACTTCCTGGCAGCGGATGCAGCGCTCGGCGGTAGGATAGGCGCGCAGGCGCTCGAGCCCGATCTCGCCGCCGCAGTCGACGCAGTCGCCGTAGCTGCCGTCGTCCAGCCGCGCGAGCGCGGCGTCCAGCGCCCGGATTTCGCGCAGATCGCGCGACACCTCGGCGTTGTCCAGGTCTGCGAGCAGGTCGGCGAGCGCCTCATCGCCGAGGTCGGTCACCGGCCCGGCCACGCCCGCGAAGCTTTCGTCGCGCGAGCGCCCGACATCCTCGAGCAATTCGCCGAGCAGCTGTTCGCGCCGGGCGCGGATGAGCTTCCCGAAATCCTGTTTTTGCTTTGCGGTCATGTCCATTTGCAAGCTCCCTGCACCGGAGGGCGGCCCGGCGATCGTCTATGGATCGAATGTAGCGGCAGAGGTTCCCCGCGGCTTGATCGAGATCAAAACGGGCCGCAGACTGTAAGGAAATGATTCGATCCATGCGGAGACGAAACACATGAAGAAGGCGAAGCGCAAACGCCGCGCCGCGGGCAAGGGCGCGCCCTCCGCGGGGCCCCTCCCGGAGCGCGAAGCGCCACGCGCGCCGCGCGAAGCCCGGTCGGTCGAGGATCCGCTCGAGGACTGGGAGGACGACGACGACGAGCGCTGGCTGCGTGACCGCGGCGGCACCGACATCGAGAAGCCGGACGATCAAACCTGAACAAGGAGCAACTCATGCCGCGCAACATCCCGCAGGTCGGATCCCCCGACCCCGAGCGCAAGACTTCGCCGATCGTCGACGAGGAAGATGAAGAGCTCGAGCCCGAGCTCGAGCTCGAGACCGGCGTGTGCTACTTCAACGACGTCGCCTTTCCGCTCGGCAGCTACGTGCTGAGCGGCAGCGAGCTGCTGCACTGCGAGGAGCGCGGCGTGTGGGTGCGCAAGGGAGAGATCCGGCCGGCATAGCGGCGGCGAGCTGGCGCCTCTACGAGGCGCTGGACGAGGCCCGGCGCGCCCAGGGCCGCATGCTCGATGCGCTCGGCTTCGGCCCCGCGCAGACCCCCTCGAGAGTGGTGCTGCGCGCGCCCGGGGTCGCGCTCAAGGCGTACTGCGAGCCCTCGCGTCCGGGGCCGGCGCTGCTGCTCGTGCCGGCGCCGATCAAGCGCGCCTACATCTGGGACCTGGCGCCCGGTGCGAGCGCGGTCGAGCAGTCCCTGCGGCACGGCGCGCGCCCCTATGTCGCGCATTGGGAGGAGCCGAGCGAGAGCTTCGGCGTGGCCGACTACGGCGAGCGCTTGCTGCTCGCCTGCGCCGACGCCATCCGCGCGGAGACAGGCGAGCGCAGGATCTTCCTCGTCGCGCACTCGCTCGGCGGTTTGTTCGCGGCGCTGTTCGCCGCGCTTTACCCGGAGCGCGTGGCCGGGCTCGTCCTGCTCGCATCGCCGCTGCATTTCGATTTTTCGCCGCAGGCGGGCGCGCTCGGGCCGGTGATGGCCGCGCTCGCGCGCTCCGGCCTGCTCGACGCTGCGCCGGGCAACGTGCCCGGCTCGTTCCTCAGCGCCGCGAGCTTCCTCGCCTCGCCCGCCACCTTCGGCGCCGAGCGGCTCGCCGACTGGCTGCGCAGCTGGCCGGACCCGCGCGCGCTGCGCAATCACCTGCGCGTGGAGCGCTGGACGCTCGACGAGCAACCGATTGCGCGCCGCCTGGCGCGCGAGCTGGTGGCGCAGCTCTACGGCGCCGACGCCTTCGTGCGCGGCACGCTCGAGCTCGGCCACGGCAAGGCCGCCGCGCGCGACGTGGTGGCGCCGCTGCTCGTCGTCGCAGACCGCGAGTGCCCGATCGTGCCACCGCCGGCGGTGCTGCCTTTCACCGCGATTGCGGGCGCAGCGGACAAGACGCTCCTTTGGTACGAGGGCGACACCGGCGTGGCGCTGCGCCACCTCGGACCGCTGATCGGCGCAAGCGCGCTGCGCGAACTCTGGCCGCAGATCCTAAGCTGGGTGCAGGCGCACCGCGGCGGCGACGCGCCGAAAGCCGGCTAATCGCCGCGGATGAGCAGCACGGGCGCGGGGGCGATGCGCACGAGCGACTCGGCCACGCTACCGAGGAGCACGCGGCTCATCCCGCGACGTCCGTGAGTGCCGATCACAATGAGCTCGGCGCGCCACTCTTCGGCGTCCCGTGCGATCTCCTCGGCGACGCGGCGTCCGCGCTCCTCCATCTCGAGGAGCTTCGTTGCGCACGCAACACCGGCCTTCTCGGCCATCTCGCTCGCGTCGGAAAGCATCTGCTCTCCGCCGACGCGCAGCGCCTCTTCGTAGGCAGCGAAGCCGCTCGGCGTGTCCGTGGAGAAGGTCACGAGGTCTAGCACGTGGAGAACGCGCAGGGCGGACTTCCCGTCCTTCGCCAGCTGGAGCGCTTCGCGGAGCGCGCGCTTGGAAGTGTCGCTGCCGTCGATGGCAACGAGGATGCGCTTGTACATATGGCATCGGCCTCCTCGCGCGATCATTGCCCGGCGGCAAGCGTGCCCCTTTGACCGAGATCAAGGGTGCCTCGCCCCGCTGTGGCGTAATGACTTTCCGGAAGGCAGACCATGAAGTGGACCGAGGAACTCGTCGACGCAGCGTGGCAGCACGGCCGCGTCATGCCTGAGGCCGACCCGGCGACCTGGCGTCAGGACGCCTGCGGCGCATGGATAAGGCGCGAGCAATACGGGCAGGAGCACGGGGAATTCGGCTGGAAGATCGAGAAGATCTCCGCCGGCGGCCGGGACACAACTGAGAACCTCCGGCCCTTTCACTGCAGCAATCGCTACGACATCGCGATCGGTGCCCCGCACTGCCGCGTAACCTCGGACCGGAGAGACGTTCCCGCGGTCGAGTACGTGCGCCCGCCACGCAATCGCAGCGTCTGATTCGCGCGCGGCTCGCGGCCGGCTAGCGCGTCTTCGCGCAGGCCTCGAGGTGAGGACGCCAGGCCGCGAGGAGCTCCTTTCTGACGTCCGGATCCTCCAGGCTTGCGCCCAGCTTCGCAGGATCGACCGGCAACGAGACGACCTGCCAGGCGTCTCCGGCCGCGCATTCCACCGAGACGAGCCAGCCGCTCGCCTTCGCTTCGACCGTGAACACGTAGGACGCCAGTCCCAACTCTTCGAGAATGCGCCCTGTCGCCGCCCGCGCTGCGCGAATCTCGGGTGTCACGGCACGGGCAGGCCGAGAGGATCGTTGAGCCCGGCCGCCCGCGCGCGAATCAGTCGACCTTGATCGTGCGGCGCTTGGCCTTCTCGAGCTTCGGCAGCGTGAGCTCGAGCACGCCGTCCTTGAGCGAAGCCTTCGCCTTGGACTCGTCCACGTCCGCGGGCAGCGTGACCATCCGCGAGAACGCGCCGCGCGAGATCTCGGCGCGGTAGTAGTCGCCCTTCTCTTCCTTTTCTTCCTTCTTCGTCTCGCCCTTGATGGTCACCATGTTGCCCGAGATCGAGATCTCGATGTCCTCCTTCTTGACCGAGGGCACCTCGGCGCGCACCACGACTTCCTCGTCGCGGTCGATCACGTCGACCTTCGGCATCGTGATCTCGAATTCCGGGAACGCGAGCCAGTCGCGCCGGGA
>DASPRB010000222.1:0-3856 GCA_035624675.1 Burkholderiales bacterium | reverse complement strand
GGACGGCGGCGCGAACTAAACGCCGCCAACAATGTCCGCCCCATCGCGAACCGATTTAGCGCATCATTCAGTCACCAGGCTTACTGGAGAACATGACATGCGCTACCTACTCGTCGCACTCGTGATGGTGTTCGGCGCGCTGCGCCCGGCCGCCGCCCAGGTGAGCGTCGCCATCGGATTACCCCACGTCAGCATCGGCATCAACGTGCCGGTGTATCCGCAATTCGTGCCGGTGCCGGGCTACCCCGTGTACTACGCACCGAGCCTGCACGCGAACTATTTCTTCTACGACGGCGCGTACTGGGTGTTTCGCGGCGACCGCTGGTACGCGAGCACCTGGTACAACGGCCCCTGGACCTACGTCGACCCCTACCACGTGCCGCTCTTCGTCCTGCGCGTTCCGGTGCGCTACTACCGCGACCCGCCGCCGTATTTCCACGGCTGGCGCGGCGGCGAACCGCCGCGCTGGGGCCAGCACTGGGGCCACGACTGGAGCGAGCGCAATCGCGGCTGGGATCACTGGGACCGCCACGCCGCGCCGCGCGCTGCCCCGCTGCCGCGCTACCAGCGGAATTACGCGGGCGACCGCTACCCGCACGCAGACGACCGCCGGCGCGAGATCGAAACCCGCAACTACCAATATCAGCCGCACGACCCCCGCGTGCAGGAGCACTACCAGCAGCGCTACATGGAGCGTGGCAAAGGTCCCGGCGACCAAGGCCGAGGCCCCGGCGGCGACCGCGGGCGCGGTCCCGGCGGCGATGACCGGGGCGGCGGCGACGATCGCGGCCACGGGCGCGGCAGGTAGTCCGTCCGCACATCGCGCAGTTCGGCAGCAATGCCAGCGCTGCTTATCCCGATCGCCCGACAAGTCGATTTCGGAGGATAGGCAGCGCGTTAACCCCTCGTAGGTCGGCGATCTCGGTCGTCGGCCTTCGTTCGGTCTGCTAAGGCGTTGGTTGCATGAAGCGTTGTGCGGCCCCCATGCTGCGTCAGCTATGTTATTCCGCAGCTAATCTGACTGTATAGAGTTAGCCCCCACAGGATAGGTCGGAGCGAATGAGCCGTCCAATGCAGAGGTACCTCGGGAGTTGTCACTGTGGAGCGGTGCGTTTCGAGATCGAAACTGACTTTCCGGAGCTCACCATGTGCGACTGCTCGATATGTCGCCGGAAGAATGCTCTCATGGTGAAGGTGCACGAGAGCAAGTTTCGCTTGCTGGGCGGTGATGAAGCGCTCACGGAGTATCAGTTCCACACGAAGACTGCGCGCCACTTTTTCTGCAAGGTCTGCGGTATCTATCCGTTCCATCGCAAGCGCGTCACACCAGACAACCTCGGCATCAACGTTTTTTGCCTTCAAGGTTTTGAGCCAAGCGGTATCCCAATTCGTCAAGCCGTAGGGGCGGCAATGCCATGAGCGCTTCGGCGGCTTCTCTTTGGCGCGTGTGGGCTAACCACCCCTCAATCGAGCGGACACCTTACAGCCGGCTGCGCCGCCTTTCAGGTTCTGCTCATGTCGAACATTAGGTCTCATATGCCGCGCCGCACAGTCCTGGTGTGCCTGATCCTCCTCCTCAGCGCCGGGCCACCCGTGTCAGCGCAGTCACGATTGGATACGTCGTTCGAAGGAATATTCGTCAATATGTTCCCCGAGAAAGTCGGAGACAGGATAGCGACCGTAAAATGGGAGCTTCGGTGCGTACGGTCGTCGGACTGCATTCTTCAATTTGGGAACACCACCGAACGTTGGGACAAGCTCGGGTCATTGTCTGATTCAATCCTTGCTCAAGCCCGAGGTGCACTGAAATACGCGAAGGATCACCGCGAGCGTGCCGCCGAATTAAGTCCAACCTTGCGGCCGCTTCTCGAATCCACTGCAGACATCTCAACCTGCATCGACCTCGGGTATACGAAGCCCCCTATTGGTTTGGACTTCCCTGGCTACATCATCCTCTGCACGGTGCAGCCGAACCCCTGGAATAAACCCGCAGTTCTATTGATGGGTTCCGCTGTGGCTGGTTGTGGTCCAGCGTTCTGTCGCTACGAGATCATGCCGCTGTTTAAGACCGATGCGAAAGAGGCGCAATGAACCTAGATTCGACACCTAACTCTAGGTGGAACGGACGTGCAAAATTGGTCCGCCGTTCACCACAACGTTACTGATGAGCCTGTGAGCGCGTCGAGCGAAGAATCACTTTCTCGAGGAATTTCGCGATGGCTGAGAGGAAAGCTGTAAGGAAGCGCGCGCAAAGGTCCGCCACTGGATTCACGGACGAGGAACGAGCCGCGATGAGGGAGCGCGCGCAAGAGCTCAAGGCGCGCCCGCGCGGCAGCGCGGACGGAGAGCGCGAGGTGCTGGCAAAGATTGCGGCCATGCAGGGACCGGATCGCGTCATGGCGGAACGGCTCCATGCGATCGTCAAGGCCAACGCGCCAGCCCTGTCGCCGAAGACTTGGTATGGCATGCCCGCCTATGCCAAGGACGATCAGGTCGTTTGCTTCTTCCAGGCGGCGCAGAAGTTCATGGCGCCCTACGCGACGGTCGGCTTCAGCGACAAGGCGAAGCTGGACGAGGGGCGCATGTGGCCGACCAGCTTCGCGCTGACGGAACTGACTGCCGCAGAAGAGGCCAGGATCGCCGCGCTCGTGAAGAAGGCGGCGAGCTAAGGCGGCAACCGAGAGCGCGCTTGCGCCCGAAGGGGGTGGTGCCATGAAGATCGACGGAGGGTGTCACTGCGGCTACATCACCTACGAGGCGACCGTCGACGCCGCGCGCGTCGGCATCTGCCACTGCGCCGACTGCCAGACGCTTTCCGGATCGGCCTTCCGCACGGGCGTGCTTGCCCAGAAGGATGAGTTCCGTGTTCTGAGCGGGAAGCCGAAGATCTACGTGAAGACCGCGCAGAGCGGCACCCGGCGCGCGCAGGCGTTCTGTCCGGAATGCGGAACCCACGTCTATGCGTATGCCGCCGACGACCCGCAGGCCGTTTCAATTCGTACCGGAACGGCTCGCCAGCGGGATCAGCTCGTTCCGAGCGCGCAGATCTGGTGCCGATCCGCGCAGCCCTGGGTCATGAATCTTGATCGGATGAAGAAATTCCCGGACCAGCCGGTCAGCTGAAGCGCACGGCGGCCGCGGCGGCGAGCTCAGCGATCGCGGCGTCGTCCAGCCCCAGCTCGCGCAGGATCTCCTTGGTGTGCTCGCCCGCGCGCGGGGCGGCGCGCAGCGGCCAGGCGCGCTCGGCGCCGGGCATGCGCGCGACGGGCAGCGCGCCGTAGGGCGGCTGCTCGAGGTCGGCAAAGGCGCCGAGGTGGCGCGCCTGGGGCGAGGCGACGAAGGCGTCGTAGTCGGCGATCGTCGCGAAGAGCGCGTCCTCGGCGGCGAGCTTCTCGATCCAGTGCGCCGTGTCCTCCACGGCGAGGCGCTGCGCGACCAGATCGTTCAGCGCGGCGGCTTTCCTGCGGCGCGCCTCGATCTTCGCGAAGCGCGCGTCGCCGGCGAGCGCCTCGAGGCCGAGCGCGCGCAGGGTGCCGAGGAAGTGCGCTTCGTTGACGCCGGAGATGGTGAGCCAGCCGTCGCGCGTGCGGAACACGCCCGAGGGCACGGTGAGCGGCGGCGCCTCGCCGGGAAAGAGGTGGCCCTCGACGATCGGCGCGGACTGGAATGCGGCGCAGGCTTCGAACAGCGACAGGCGCAGGTGGCGGCCCTGGCCGTCGCGCTCGCGCGCGAACAGGGCGGCGCCGACCGCCTGCGCGGCATACACGGCGGTGACGGTGTCGGGAATGAGCAGCGGCATACGGCGCGGCTTGCCGTCGGCGTCGCGGTTGCGGCTCGCCATGCCGGTCATCGACTG
>DASPRB010000211.1:0-2247 GCA_035624675.1 Burkholderiales bacterium | reverse complement strand
CCTCGCGCACCTGTGGCTGGCGCGGGCGTTCCTGGAGGCCGGCCGTCTCGACCAGTCGCTCGCGGAAACGGCGAGCGCCGAGTCCGTGATACCGGAGTGGACGGTACTCGTCGCCCAACGCGGCTACACGCTGGGCGTGATGGGCCGGGCCGACGAGGCGCGGGCGGTACTCAGCGAGATGGAACGGTTGTCGGCCAAGCGCTTCGTCACCGCCTACGGCGTGGCACTGGTGCACGCCGGGCTCGGCGACAAGGAACAGGCGTTCGCCTGGCTCGAGAAGGCCTTCGCCGAGCGCTCGCATTGGCTGATGTGGTTGCGTCTCGACCCGCGCTGGAAGACCTTGCGCAGCGACCCGCGCTTTGCGGGACTCGTCGAGCGCCTGAAGTACCCCGGTTGACGCGGGTGTGAGTCCCGATGGAGATGCCTATGCCGGATAATCCCATGCTTTCAAGTGCGCGTGCCACCGAACAACGGCTCGCAGAGTGACGCGCCGCAAACGGCGCGCGCCTGAAGCCGGACGTTAGATCGCGCTATCGGTGCTCGACTGGGTTATGTGGGGAACCGCAATGCTCGCTCTTGCGCTTATGTGGTTCGCTCCTCGCTTGCCTCTTGGGCTCGCTGGTCTCTGCGCTCTGGTCGCCGGTGCCTACATCAGTTACCTGAATGGACCTACGTGGGTGGGCGGAGCTCTCATGGCATTCGGCGTCGGTGCACTCTCGATCTGGCTCTTTCAACGTCGCAGAAATGGTCGTGGGCGCGCATCTAACCCGTAGCTGGTGCGGACCGGCCGCCAGCGCACCGCCACTTCAAGCGGCGTCGGCAACGGCCGGCCGCACAGCACGACGTAAGCGTCGAGAAGAGGGCCGCGCGTTCCATCCATTGCAACGTGATTGCTGCCGAGCGGCAGACCGACGACGGTGCGATCGGCTCCTCCGGGGACGTAGAAGCTTCCGAGCACGGTGGGGCTATGGACGGACGTGGTGCTGCCTTGGGGCCCGATCGCGTAGGTCGGCTTTGCTGATAGGCTCCGTGCACCATGACGCAAGAAGTCCCACAGAAATCGCCGCGCGCCATCGTGGCGGCGGTGCAGTTGTCCAGTGTGAGCGACCTCGAGTTCGATGCCTCGCTGGCCGAGCTGCGCCAGCTCGCTAAGACGCTCGGCTTCGAGGTCGTCGCAACTTTCACGCAGAAGCGCGCCGGGTTCGACAAGACGGGGTACTTCGGGCTCGGCAAGCGCGAGGAGCTGCGCCTGCTGCGGGAAGAACGCTCCGCCGACGTGATCCTTATCGATCACGAGATTTCCCCCTCGCAGGCGCACAACCTCGAGAAGGAGGTCGGCTGCGAGGTGATGGACCGCACCATGGTGATCCTCGAGATCTTTCACCGGCATGCGCGCTCGCGCGCCGCGCGCGTGCAGGTCGAGATCGCGCGCCTCGGTTATATGGCGCCGCGCCTGCGCGAAGCGGCCAAGCTCGCCGGCCCGCAGGGTCGGCAGCGCAGTGGCGTCGGCGGCCGCAGCGGCGGCGAGTCGGACAGGGAGCTCGACCGGCGCAAGATCCGCGACCGCATCGCCGAGCTGCAGAGGGAGCTCGACGCGATGGTCCTCGAGCGCAAGACGCAGCGCGCCAGGCGGCAGGAGCGCCAGGGGCTCGCGCGCGTGGCGCTCGTCGGCTATACGAATGCGGGCAAGTCCACCCTGATGCGCGCCCTCACAAGAAGCGAAGCGCTCGTCGCGGACAAGCTTTTCGCGACGCTGGATACTACCGTTCGCGCCCTCCATCCGGAGACGATTCCACGCGTGCTCGTCAGCGACACGGTCGGCTTCATCAAGAACCTGCCGCACGGGCTCGTCGCGTCGTTCAAGTCGACGCTCGACGAGGCGCTCGAGGCTTCTTTGCTCGTCCACGTCGTGGACGCCAGCGATCCTGGATTTGAGCGTCAGCTCGCGGTGACCGAGGACGTGCTCGACGAGATCGACGCGAAGGCGGTGCCGCGCCTGCTCGTCTTCAACAAGATCGACCGGGGCGGCGACGAGGCGGCGTTGCGCGCAAAACATCCGGGATGCATCGTGATGAGCGCGCGCCGCGAGGGCGACATCGCGAAGCTGCACCAGGCGATCGCCGCGTTCTTCCAGCGCGACCTCGTCGAAGCGGAGCTCTTCCTCCCCTGGGCCGCGCAGAAGACGCGCGGGGAGGTCTTCGCGACCTGCGAGGTGCTCGAGGAACGCGCCGACGGCGAGGGCGCGCT
>DASPRB010000209.1:0-3056 GCA_035624675.1 Burkholderiales bacterium | reverse complement strand
CCCAAGGCCGAGATCGAGGGCGAGATGGGCGAGCCGCAGATGGGCCTGCAGGCGCGCCTGATGAGCCAGGCCCTGCGCAAGCTCACCGCCAACATCAAGCGCACCAATACACTGGTCATCTTCATCAACCAGATCCGCATGAAGATCGGCGTCATGTTCGGCAACCCGGAAACCACGACCGGCGGCAACGCGCTCAAGTTCTACGCCTCGGTGCGCATGGACATCCGGCGCATCGGCTCGATCAAGAAGGGCGACGAGGTGATCGGCTCGGAGACGCGCGTCAAGGTGGTCAAGAACAAGGTCGCGCCGCCGTTCCGGCAGGCCGAGTTCGATATCCTGTACGGCTCGGGCATCTCGCGCGAAGGCGAGATCCTCGAGCTCGGCGTGCAGCACGGCGTGCTGGAGAAGACGGGCGCCTGGTACACCTACAAGAGCGACCGGCTCGGACAGGGCAAGGACAACGCGCGCGACTTCCTCAAGGAGAATTCCGAGCTCGCGCGCGAGATCGAGACCAAGGTGCGCGAGGCCGCGGGCGTCGGCATGCCGCTGCCCGTGGTGCCGGCGGCGAACGAGGAAGAAGAGCCTGCGCCAGCCCCTGCCCGCAAGCGCGGCTGAGCTGAAGACCCGGGCGCTGCGCCTGCTCGCGCGGCGCGAGCACTCGCGCACCGAGCTCGCGCGCAAGCTTGCGCCGCACGCCGAGTCGCGCGAGGCGCTCCAGGGGCTGCTCGACGAGCTGGAGCGGAAAAAGCAGCTCTCCGACGAGCGCTACGCCGAGACGCGTGTGCACCAGCTTGCGCGCAAGTACGGCCCCGCGCGCATCGTGCAGGACTTGCGCGCGAAAGGCGTCGCCGAGGAGACCGTCGAGAGCCTCGCCACGGGCGCGCGCGCGGACGAGCTCGAGCGCGCGCGCGCAATCCTCGCCCGCAAGTACCGGGCACCCGCTGATACGCCCGAGGAGCGCGCCCGCCGCGCGCGCTTCCTGCAGAGCCGCGGCTTTTCCACCGAGGTCATCCGGCGTCTCGTTATAATGGCCTGACGCCCGGGAGGAGGGGTCAGGCATGAAAGCGCCGTCGTTCGCTTACGCGCGCCCGCAGTCGCTCGGCGAGGCGCTCGCGCTGCTCGGCAAGCACCGCGACGCCGCGCGCGTGCTCGCCGGCGGGCAAAGCCTGATCCCCTCGCTCAACATGCGGCTCTCCTCGCCCGAGCTGCTCGTCGATATCAACGGCCTCGCGGAGCTCGGCGGGATCCGGGTGCAGGGCGACGTGCTGCGCATCGGCGCGCTCGCACGCCACCGCGAGATCGGGCGCTCGACCGAGGTGGCGCGCCACGCGCCGCTGCTGGCGCAGGCGGTGCCGCACATCGCGCATGTCGCGATCCGCAACGCGGGCACGCTCGGCGGCTCGCTCGCGCTCGCAGATCCCGCGGCCGAATATCCGGCCTGTGCCCTTGCCCTCGATGCGACGCTGGTCATCGCCCATGCCGACGGGGAGCGGCGCGTCGCGGCGCGCGACTTCTTCAAAGGGCTTTACACGACCGCACTTGGGGCGCAGGAGCTGCTCATCGCGGCCGAGTTTCCGCTGGCCAAGCCCGGCTATCGTTCGGCGTTCCTCGAGCTCGCGCGCCGTCACGGCGACTACGCGATCGTCGGCGTCGCCGCGCACGCGCGGGCGGATCACGGCAGGCTGTCCGATGTGAGGTTCGCGTACTTCGGCGTCGGGGCGACGGCGGTGCGCGCGTTGCGCGCTGCCGCCGCCGCGGAAGGAAAGGCCGCCGACGCGCGGACCGTCGTGGCGGTGCAGGCGGCGCTTGGCGAGGAGCTGGATCCGTCGCCCGATCTGTACCATTCGGCGGCGGCGAAGCTGCACCTCGCGCGCGTGCTCACCGGGCGCGCCCTCGTGGAACTGGCGCAATGAGCCGGGCGCCCGCGACCGAGCTCGACACGACGATCGTGCTGAACGGCAAGTCGGTCACGCGCCGCGTCCCCGCGCGCCAGCACCTGGTCGACTTTCTGCGCGAGGAGATGGGCCTTACCGGGTCGCACGTCGGCTGCGAGCACGGCGTGTGCGGGGCCTGTACGGTGCGCGTGGACGGAGAGATCGTGCGCGGTTGCCTGATGCTCGCGGTGCAGGCGGACGGTCGCAGGGTCGATACGATCGAGGGGCTGTCGGACTCCGGAGAGCTCGCCGCGCTGCAATCCGCATTTCACGAGCGGAACGCGCTGCAGTGCGGCTTCTGCACGCCCGGCATGCTGATGGCGGCGCTCGACCTGGCGGAGAACCATCCCGATGCGACGCGCGAGCAGATCCGCGCGCATCTGTCGGGCAACTACTGCCGCTGCACGGGCTACCAGGCGATCGTCGATGCGGTCGAGGCGGTGCTCGAAGCGCGCCGCCAGGAAGGCAAGCGATGAATGCGCCCGAGAAACTCCGATCGGTCCAGACGGGTTATATCGGCAAGAGCGAGCCGCGCCCGAACGCGAAGCGCCTGCTGCAGGGGCGCGGCGCCTTCGTCGACGATCTTCGCTTTCCGCGCCTCGCGCACGTGGTGTTCTTTCGCAGCCCCTACGCGCATGCGCGCCTCAAGCGGCTCGACCTGTCCAAGGCGCGCGCGCAGCCGGGCGTGATCGCCGCGGTCGACGGCCGCGCGCTCGCGGAGTACTGCACGCCGTGGGTCGCGGTGCTCGCGCATCTCAAGGGCATCAAGTCGCCGCCGCAGCACGCGATCGCGATCGAGCGCGCCTGCTGGCAGGGCGAGGCGATGGCGGCGGTCGTCGCCGAGACGCGCACCCAGGCCGAGGACGCGCTCGCGCACGTCGAGGCGGAGTGGCAGGAGCTGCCGGTGGTGACCGACCTGGAGGCGGCGCTGCGCGGCGATCACGTGATCCATCCCGAGCTCGGCGACAACGTCTGCTTCCGGCGCGAGCTCGACGCGGGCGAGGTCGACGCGGCCTTCGCCAAGGCCGACGTGGTGGTCGAGGAGACCTACGACTTCGGCCGGCACACCGGGGTGTGCCTCGAAACGCGCTCGATCCTCGCCGACTACAACGCCGCCGAGCA
>DASPRB010000200.1:0-2346 GCA_035624675.1 Burkholderiales bacterium | reverse complement strand
ACGCTATTTTCCGGAAGAGGAACCCTGACATGCGATCTCTCGTCGTTGCCGGTTTGACGCTCGTGGCCGCTTTCCTGGCGGGATGTGCGGGCGATCCGAACAGCTCGCAGGCGGCGCAGTGCGACGATGGATTGAACGTCGCCTACAAGGAGCTGGATTACGCCAAGGCCAACGGCCTCGACGGCACGGTGGAAGTGACCAAGGCCGCCAGCCTGCTCGGGGCGGCGAAGATCCAGTCGGAGTTCGGCAAGTACCCCAACTGCATCGACAAGGTCCATCGAGCGAGGGCCTACCTCGCCAAGTCACGCAAGTGATCCGCTAGCGGATCAAGCCGCTGCGGGCGGCGCGGCGCACACCTGCTCGTAGCGGTAGCGCTGCTTGATCAGGCCGTTGTACTCGAACACGTCGAGCGTCTTCTCGAAGGCCGCGCGCGTGATCTCGACGTGCGGCGTCCAGCAGCCGAGCTTCTGGTAGGTGGCGATGCACTCGGCGAGCACCGCCTCGTCGATCTTCGGGAAGAATGGCTTCTCGGCCCGCGCGATCGCCGCGGCCGGCGTGTCGTTCATGTAGCGGCGCGTCTTGCGGTAGGCGCGCATGAACGCCTTCGCCATGTCGGTCGCGAGCCACTCGCGCGTCGCCGCCAGGCTGGAAAAGCCGCACGGGCCGATCTGCCTGCCGACCTGCGCGACGATGTGCCCGACGCCGTCGGCCTGCAGCTGCTGCGGGAACGGCCCCTGCTGCTGCACGTAGCGCCCCTGGCCCTCGCGGAACGCGCGGTCGATGTCCGCCGCGCCGCCGGGACAGATGGGTCTGATCTTGCCGAAGTCGATGCCCGCCTTGTGGCAGGCGTACTTGAACATCGCGAGCGGCTGGCCGGCCTTGAACATGACGACCTCGGCACCCTCGAGCTTCTTCCAGTCGAAGGCGGGATCGGGCTCTCGCCCGGTGAGGAAGAAGCCGTCCATCTCGTTCACCTGCGCGAAATGGACCGCGGGCGGCGTCCTGCCTTCGTTCAGCGCAGTGAAGCTGTAGCTGAGCGCCGACTGCACGACCTGCGCCGAACCGTCCTGCAGCGCCGCGATCGCCGAGACGCCGGGCGGCGCGACCGACCACTCCGGGTCGAGTCCTTCCGCCTTGAGGAACCCGCCCGACATCGTCGAGATGAGCGGCGAGTAGAAGGCGGAAAACAGCGTGAACTGGATCTTGAACTTTTCCAAGTTGAATGGCCTTTCCCGTGTTGGCGGCTGCCCGACCTGTCGGGCGAATCGTAAGCGATTCCCGGACTCTGGGTGTAGAGTTTCCGCTCGTACCCCGGGGGGGCGTGCGCGATGGATCGGCCGCTTCAGGACGTGCTCAAGGTTCATTGCTTCGGCTGCGGCGCGCTCAACGCGCACGGACTTCAGATCAAGAGCAGATGGGATGGCGAAGATCTGCTCTGCAAGTGGCGGCCCGGGCCGCAGCACATCGGGCATCCCGGATACGTGTACGGGGGCATCATCGCCTCGGTGGTCGACTGCCATTCCGTTTGGACGGCGACGGCGCATCGTTGTCGCGAGATCGGCTATTCGCTGGATGGCGGGCCGCCGCCGTTCGCCTACGTGACCGCGTCCTTGAAGATCGACTATCTCAAGCCGGTGCCCATCGAGGGTGAAATGGAGTTGCGCGCCCGTCTGTTGGAAAGCCACGAGCGAAAGATGCTCGTCGGCTGCCGCGTGCTGCATGGCGGTATCGAATGCGCCAGCGCCGAGGTCGTGGCGGTGCGCGTCAAGCCGATGGCCTGATCGTGCGCGCTGTCGTCTGCGAGTCATTCGACGGAATCGATGCTCTCAAATTGGGAGAGATGGAGAACCCGCGCCCTGCGGCCGGACAGATCGTCGTCGACGTCCATGCCGCTTCCGTAAGCTTCATGGACTGCCTCATGGTGGCGGGCAAGTACCAGATGCGGCCGCAGACGCCGTTCGTGCCGGGCACGGATGCCGCAGGCATCGTCTCGGCCGTAGGCGAAGGCGTGACCCGCTTCAAGGTGGGCGACCGCGTAGCCTGCGGCAACTGGGTCGGATCATACGCGGAGAAACTGGCCGCCCGGGAGCAGTGGGCAGTGCGACTGCCGGCCGCCGTCGAGTACGTGACCGGCTCGGCCGTTCGCCATGGATACGGGACGGCCTACTACGCGCTCGTCGTATGCGCGAAGCTGCAAGCCGGCGAGTCCGTCTTCGTGACGGGTGCCGCGGGCGGCGTGGGACTCGCGGCCGTCGACCTGGCACGAAGCCTGGGCGCGCGTGTCATCGCCGGGGTGGGTGCGCCAGAAAAGGCGGCGATCGTGCGTGAGTACGGCGCCTCGGAAGT
>DASPRB010000195.1:0-3836 GCA_035624675.1 Burkholderiales bacterium | reverse complement strand
CGGGCGAGAGCATCCTCGTATTCACGCACGGCGGCGTGCTCGAGATGGTCTACCGGCACGCCACCGGTCGAGGGCTCTCCTCGCAGCGCGACTTCGAGATCCCGAACGCCGCGCTGAACCGCGTCGAGACGGCGGGCGAGGTGTGGCGCGTGACGCTGTGGGCCGAAGTGTCCCACCTCGAGAGGGCGCTGGACGATCTCGCGGGCTGAGCGCCGGGCATCGGGTACACTGCGCGCTCGCATCGCCCAGAATGATTAGAACAGCCGCTCTCGCAGTCGTCCTCGCGCTCGTCTCCGTTCCGGCCGCAGCCACCAGCGATCCGCTGGTCGGCCTGCTCGAGGGCGAGGGCAGCGCGGGCCTCGGCGCCGCCGCGCGCATCGAGAACTCGATGTACAAGGACGCCGGCGTGCGCTACGACCTGCTGCCGCTTCTCCTGTACGAGAGCAAGTACGTCTACCTGCACGGCTACCGGATGGGGCTCAAGCTCGACGACACGCCCGAGACGCTGATCGACGTGTTCGTTTCGCACCGCTTCGAGGGTTTCCCGTACGACAAGCTGCCGGCGAGCCTGGCGGGTATGGCGGGACGCGACACCGGCACCGACTTCGGCCTGAGCATCGAGCGGCGCGGGGACTGGGGCGCGGCGTTCGTCGAACTGCTGCACGACGTCTCGGGCGCGTCCAGCGGCAGCGAGGCGCGCCTGGGCTACTTCTACGAGCGCAGGAGCGGCGCCTGGCGCCTGCGTCCCTACGCGACGCTTTCCTGGCGCGACGCCACGCTCAACGACTACTACTACGGCGTGCTGCCGGGCGAGGCGACCGCGACGCGCCCAGCCTACGAGCCGGGCAGCGGCGTGAATCTCGACTTCGGCGTGTACGCGGACTACCGCCTGGGCAGGCGCTGGCGGCTGCTCGGCGGACTGTCGGTCACGCAATGGTCGAAGGGGGTCACCGACAGCCCGATCGTCTCGGGCGGCACGCAGCTGAAGGCGCTCGCCGGCTTCGCCTACGACTTCTCGCCGGAGAAAGCCGCCTGGAAGGAGAAGGGCCGGCCGCTGGACGTGAAGCTCATGTACGGCAAGTCGACCGACTGCAACCTGCTGCCGGTGATGGCGCTGCAGTGCACCTCGACCTCGACTGTCGACAACACGCGCATCGCGGGCATCGAGCTGGGCCGGCCGTTCCTAGAGCGCATGCACGGCTGGCCGGTGGACATCGTCGGCAACGCGGGTGCGATCTACCACGACGAGAACGGCCTGCAGCAGAATTCCTGGGCGGTGCATGCCGACATGAAGGCCTTCTATTACGGCTTCCCGTGGGACGCGCACGTGCGCACGCGGCTCGGCTTCGGCTTCGGCCTGTCGTACGCCTTCCGCGTGCCCTATGTCGAGGCGCGCGACCAGGCCGAGCGCGGGCGGACGACCTCGAAGCTGCTCGTCTATCTCGATCCGACGATCGACGTGAGCGTCGGCGACCTGTTCGGCTCGCGCAAGCTGCACGACACCTACTTCGGCGTCGGGGCGTCGCACCGCTCGGGCATCTTCGGCAGCTCGCAGCTGCTCGGCAACGTGAACGGCGGCTCGAACTACCTCTACACCTACCTCCAGTGGCGGATGTAGCCGCGCGGCTCGCCGGCTTCAGGCCGCGATCGGCGGCTCGTCCATGAGCGACACCTGCTCGCGCAGTTCGAGGATCCGGTCCTGCCAGTAGCGCGGCGTGTTGAACCAGGGAAACGCGGCGGGGAAGGCCGGATCCTGCCAGCGGCGCGCGATCCACGCGGAGTAGTGCAGCAGGCGCAGGGTGCGCAAGGCCTCGACGAGCTGCAGCTCGCGGCGGTTGAAGGCAAAGAACTGCTCGTAGCCGTCCAGCACGTGCTTCAGGCTCGCGGCCATCGCGCCGCGCTCGCCCGGCAGCAGCATCCACAGGTCCTGCACGGCGGCTCCGCTGCGCGCGTCGTCGAAATCGACGAAATGCGGGCCCGCGTCGGTCCACAGCACGTTACCGGCGTGGCAGTCGCCGTGCAGGCGCAGCAGGCGCGGTGTGCCTGCGCGCTGGTAGCAGCGCGCGACGCCCTCGAGCGCCAGCGCCGCGACGCTGCGCCAGGAATCGACGAGATCGGGCGGGAGAAAATCGTGTGCGAGCAACCAGTCGCGCGGCTCGCGGCCGAAGCTCTCGATGTCGAGCGCCGGCCGCGCGGCGAACGGGCGCAGCGCGCCGACCGCGTGGATGCGCCCGATGAAGCGTCCGAGCCACTCGAGCGTCGCGCGATCCTCGAGCTCGGGCGCGCGCCCGCCGCGGCGCGGATAGACGGCGAAGCGGAATCCGCCGTGCTCGTGCAGCGTGCGGCCGCCGAGCGCGAGCGGCGGGACCGCGGGGATCTCGCGCGCGGCGAGCTCGAGCACGAACTCGTGCTCCTCGAGGATCTGCGCGTCGCTCCAGCGCTCGGGCCGATAGAACTTGGCGACCACCGGAGCCGCGTCCTCGATACCGACCTGGTAGACGCGGTTCTCGAAGCTGTTCAGCGCGAGCTGGCGCCCGTCGCAGCGCAGGCCCGCGCTCTCGAGCGCGTCGAGCACCACGTCCGGCGTCAGCCTCGAGTAGGGGTGCGGGTCGTCGCGCGGCATGCGCGGATTCTAAGGGGCGCGCTGCAAGCCCCGCGAAGGAATTGAAACAGTTGGTAAATCCGCTTGCGCGCAGCGCGAGCGCGGGACGACGATGTACGCGATGATCACCGGCAGAGAGCTCGTCGACTTGGGCGTGGTCGCCGCCATCGGCGCGCTCGTGCTGTGGGTCGTGCGTCCTTCCGGCCGCAAGAAGAAGAAAGACCCGGTCAGGCAGGCGCACGCCGGCCCTGCCGCCTGGGATCCCGACACCGACGCCGGCAGGCGCAAGCGCTAGCTATCTCGCGCGTAACACCACGAAGTACTGGTACGGCAGGAAATCGTGCTCCGCGACGGGCTCGAAGCCCGCGCGCGCCAGCTCGCGCTTGACCTCTGCAAGGGGAATGCGCATCGACTTCGGCGGGCCGTAGGGCGAGTCGCGCCGGAAGTCGACGATCGCCAGCCGCGCGCCGGGCTCGAGCGACGAGCGCAACCTGGAGAAGTAGTCCTCGCGCGAGGCGATGTGGTGGTAGGTGTCGACCAGCAGCACCAGGTCGACCTTGACTGCGAGCCGCGGATCGTCCGCGGCGCCCAACTGCGCCGAGAGATTCGCGAGCCCCTCGCGCTGCGCGCGTTGCGCGAGGTAGCGCACCATGTCGGGCTCGACGTCGACGCCGATCACCCGGCCCCGCGGCACGGCGCGCGCGAGGCGCACCGAGAAGTAGCCGGTGCCGGCGCCGATGTCGGCGATCACCGCGTCCGGCGCGGGCGCGAGCGCCCGGATCACTTCGTCCGGCTTCTGCCAGGCGTCGCGCGCCGGGTCGTCCAGCTGCGCCGCCCAGCGCGCGGCGTCGTGAAATGCGTGCTGCGCGCGCGCCGGGGCGCCGAGCGCGAGCAGGAGCAGGAGCAGCAGCGCGAGGTGCAGCATCCGTTTCATGGCCATGCGATGGTACGGCGTATGCGGGCCGGGTCAAGCGAGCGCCGCTGCGCTAGACTGCGCGCCATGAGCGCCGCCGATATCGTCGCGATCGAGGACCTGCGCTTCGCCTACAACCGGCGGGAGATCTTCAGGGGCCTGAGCCTCAGGATCCCGCGTGGCAAGGTGGTCGCGATCCTGGGGGCGAGCGGCTGCGGCAAGACGACGCTGCTCAAGCTGATCGGCGGCCAGCTGCGTCCCGCGGGCGGCACGATCCGCGTCGACGGGCAGACCGTGCACGAGCTCGACACCGACGCGCTG
>DASPRB010000005.1:0-2552 GCA_035624675.1 Burkholderiales bacterium | reverse complement strand
CTTCACGCCGATGATCTGGCGGCTCATGGACCGTCGCAAGCAGGCGCTCGAGCGCTAGCCCGGCCCGAGTTACTTACCAGAGGAGGAAACATGGCATTGATCTCTCTCAGGCAGCTGCTCGACCACGCAGCCGAGCACGGCTACGGCGTGCCCGCCTTCAACGTCAACAATCTTGAGCAGATCCAGGCGATCATGCAGGCCGCCGACGAGACCTCGAGCCCGGTGATCCTGCAGGCCTCCGCCGGGGCGCGCAAGTACGCCGGCGAGGCCTTCCTGCGCAGGATGGTCGAGGCGGCGGTCGAGTCCTACCCGCACATCCCGGTGGTGCTGCACCAGGACCACGGCGCGAGCCCGGCGGTGTGCCAGGCGGCGATCCGCTCGGGCTTCACCAGCGTAATGATGGACGGTTCGCTGCTCGAGGACATGAAGACGCCGGCGAGCTACGCGTACAACGTCGAGGTGACGCATCGCGCGGTCGAGATGGCGCACGCGGTGGGCGTGTCCGTGGAAGGCGAGCTCGGCTGCCTCGGCTCGCTCGAGACCGGCACAGCGGGCGAGGAGGACGGCGTGGGCGCCGAGGGCAAGCTCTCGCGCGATCAGCTGCTCACCGACCCGAAGCAGGCCGCGGACTTCGTCTCGAAGACGGGGGTCGACGCGCTCGCGGTGGCGATCGGCACCTCGCATGGTGCCTACAAGTTCACCAAGAAGCCCACGGGCGATGTGCTCGCGATCGACCGCATCAAGGAGATTCACGCCGCGATCCCGGCGACGCATCTGGTGATGCACGGCTCCTCGAGCGTGCCGCAGGAGTGGCTCGAGGTCATCCGCGAGAACGGTGGCAGGATCAAGGAGACCTACGGCGTGCCGGTCGAGGCGATCCAGGAGGGCATCCGCCACGGCGTGCGCAAGATCAACATCGACACCGACATCCGTCTGGCGATGACCGGGGCGATGCGTCGAGCGATGTTCAAGGACCCCTCCGAATTCGACCCGCGCAAGTTTCTCAAGGAGGCGATGCTCGCCGCGCGCGCCCTGTGCCGGCAGCGCTTCGAGGCCTTTGGCTGCGCGGGTAAGGCGGCGCATATCCGCCCGGAGCCGCTCGAGCGCATGGCGCTGAGCTATTCGAGGCCGGCGACGCTCGCGCGCGCCGCCGCCTGAGGCATAATTGCGCTTCCCCGCATGAATACACCGACCACGGCGGCCGTGGCCGCTCCCGGCATCAATTACCGCGATCCGATCGAGCGCGACATGGCGAACGCCCTGCGCGCGCTCGCCATGGACGCGGTCCAGGCGGCGAACTCCGGGCACCCGGGCATGCCGATGGGCATGGCGGAGATCGCCGTCGCGCTCTGGCGCGGGCACCTGCGCCACAGCCCCGGCAACCCGCACTGGGCAGATCGCGACCGCTTCGTGCTGTCCAACGGCCACGGCTCGATGCTGCTGTACGGGCTGCTGCATCTGACAGGCTACGACCTGCCGATCGACGAGTTGCGCCGCTTTCGGCAGCTCGGCTCGAAGACGCCCGGGCACCCGGAGTACGGCTGCGCGCCGGGCGTGGAGACGACCACCGGGCCGCTCGGCCAGGGGGTCTCGAACGCCGTCGGCATGGCGCTCGCCGAGAAGCTGCTCGCCACGCACTTCAACCGCCCCGGCTTCGACGTCGTCGACCACCACACCTACGTGTTCATGGGCGACGGCTGCATGATGGAGGGCGTGTCGCACGAGGCCTGCTCGCTCGCCGGCACGCTCGGACTCGGAAAGCTGATCGCGTTCTACGACGACAACGGCATCTCGATCGACTCGGAGAAGGGTCACATCGGCCAGTGGTACACGGACGACGTGCCCAAGCGCTTCGCCGCCTACGGCTGGCAGGTAATTCCGAACGTCGACGGGCATGACGTGGCAGCGGTCGACCGCGCGATCCGCAGGGCCAAGCGCGAGCACGCGCGGCCCACGCTCATCTGCTGCAAGACCACGATCGCCAAGGGCGCGCCTCACAAGGCGAACACGGGCGCCGCGCATGGCGCGCCGCTCGGCGCGGACGAGGTCGCGGCGACGCGTGCGGCGATCGGCTGGCCGTACAAGCCGTTCGAGATCCCGCAGCACGTGTACGCGGCGTGGGACGGGCGCGCGACCGGTAAGCGCGCAGAGCGGCGCTGGGCAAAGATGTTCGCCGCCTACGAGAGTGCGCACCCGGAGCTTGCGGCCGACTTCCGCCGCCGCATGGCGGGCGAGCTGCCGCAGGACTTCGCCGCGCGCGTCGAGGCGATGGTGCATGAGACCGACGCCAAGGCGGAGACGCTCGCCACGCGCAAGGCCTCGCAGAACGTGCTCGAGTACCTGAAGCCCGCGCTGCCCGAGCTGCTGGCCGGATCGGCCGACCTGACGGGCTCGAACCTCACCATGGTCAAGGCCTCGCGCGTCATCGGCCGCGACGACGGCGGGAACTATCTCTTCTACGGCGTGCGCGAGTTCGGCATGTGCGCGGTGATGAACGGCCTCGCGCTGCACGGCGGCTTCATCCCGTACGGCGGCACCTTCCTCGTCTTCTC
>DASPRB010000188.1:0-3188 GCA_035624675.1 Burkholderiales bacterium | reverse complement strand
ATGGACGCGATGGTGAACTTCGCGCTGCACGGCAAGGGCGCCATGCCTCCGAAGGGCGGCAACCCCTCCCTGTCGGACGCCGATATCCGCGCCACGATCGAGTACATGGTGTCGCACAGCAAGTGACCTGATGAAGCGCAGGGGCGAGCGCCCCGCGCCGGCGGCCATGCAGTTCCTGTTCATCATCGACCCGCTGGACGAGATCAAGGCCTACAAGGACACGACCGTCACGATGATGCGCGCTGCCCAGGCGCGCGGCCACGCGGTATTCGTGTGCGAGCAGCCGGGTCTCGCCTGGCGCCCGGAGGGCGTGACGGCCGAGACGACGCGCATCGCGCTCACCGACGACGACCAGGACTGGTACCGCACGGACGGCAGCGCGCGGCGCCGGCTCGCCGAGTTCGACGCCGTCCTCATGCGCAAGGACCCGCCGTTCGACCTCGAGTACGTGACCAGCACCTGGCTGCTGTCCGCGGCCGAACGCGAGGGCGCGCGCGTGTTCAACTCCCCGGCGGCGATCCGCGACCATAACGAGAAGATCGCGATCACTGAATTCCCGCGCTTCGTCGCCCCCACGCTCGTGACGCGCGACCCGCAGCAGATCCACGCCTTCATCGACGCGCAGCAGGACGTGGTCGTCAAGCGCCTCGACGTGATGGGTGGCGAGAACATCTTCCGCGTGCGCGCCGGCGACCCCAACCGCAACGTGATCGTCGAGATCATGGCGCAGGGCGGCAGGCGTAGCGTGATGGCGCAGCGCTACATCCCCGAGATCGTCGACGGCGACAAGCGCGTGATCATCATCGACGGCAAGGTGGTGCCCTACTGCCTGGCGCGCATTCCCAAGGCGGGCGAATCGCGCGGCAACCTCGCGGCGGGTGCGCGCGGCGAAGCGCGCGAGCTGAGCGCGCGCGACCGCGAGATCGCGGAGGCGCTCGGCCCCTCGCTCGCGGCGCGCGGGCTGCTGTTCGTCGGCCTGGACGTGATCGGCGACTGGCTCACCGAGGTGAACGTCACCAGCCCGACCTGCTTTCGCGAGATCCAGGACCAGACCGGCTTCGACGTTTCGGGCATGTACATCGCAGCGCTGGAAGCGAAGCTGCGCGCGTGATCGGGATACTCATCATCTCGCACGGTGCGCTGGGCGACGCGCTGATCCACGCGGCAAGCCATGTGCTGGGCACCCGCCCGCAGGCGGTGCGCCATCTCGACGTGGCCGTCGACGACGATCCCGAGGCGGTGCTGCCGCGCGCGCGCGCGCTGCTCGAGGAGCTCGACTCCGGGCAGGGCGTCCTCGTGCTGAGCGACATCTACGGTGCGACGCCGGGCAATATCGCGCTGCGGCTGCTCGACCGAGGGCGCGTGGCGGGCGTGGCGGGGGTGAACCTGCCCATGCTGGTGCGCGCGCTGACCTACCGCAACGAGCCGCTCGCCACGGTGGTGGACAAGGCGCTCTCGGGGGGCCGCGAGGGCGTCGTGGACATGAGCACCGACCGCTGCAATGGCAAGCGTTGAGACGACGATCGTCAACAAGCTCGGCCTGCACGCGCGCGCCTCGGCCAAGCTGACGCAGGTCGCGAGCGCCTTCAAGAGCGAAGTCTGGCTGTTGCGCAACGGGCGGCGGGTGAACGCGAAGAGCATCATGGGCGTAATGATGCTGGCGGCGGGCAAGGGCAGCTCGGTCGTCGTCGAAGCCGAGGGCGACGACGCGCAGGCCGCGCTCGACGCCGTCTGCAGGCTGATCGCGGACAAGTTCGGCGAGGGCGAATGAACTTTGTCCTGCACGGCTCGAGCGTCTCGGGCGGCATCACCATCGGCCACGCGCACCTCGTCTCGAGCGCGCGCCTCGAGGTCGCGCAGTACGAGATTCCGGAGGAATCGGTCGAGGCCGAGATCGCGCGCTTCGATGCCGCGATCGCCCGCGTCAAGGACGATCTGCAGGCGCTCGAAGCGCAGATCCCGCCGGAATCGCCGGCGGAGTTCGGCGCCTTCGTCAACCTGCACCGCATGATCCTCGAGGACGCGTCGCTGTCGCAGGCGCCGCTCGAGCTGGTGCGCGAGCGGCGCTGCAACGCCGAGTGGGCGCTGGTGCAGCAGATGGACCGGCTGATGGCGCAATTCGAGGAGATCGAGGACCCGTACCTGCGCGAGCGCAAGGCCGACGTCCGCCAGGTGGTCGAACGCGTGCTCAAGGCGCTGATGGGCGGCCAGACGCTCGCCGAGCCGCGCAGCGCCGAGGAACGCAACCTGATCGTCGTGGCGCACGACCTGTCCCCCGCCGACATGATCCTGTTCAAGCGCCATCAGTTCGGCGGCTTCGTCACCGATGTGGGCGGCGTCACCTCGCACACCGCGATCCTGGCGCGCAGCCTGAACATCCCGGCGATCGTCGGCCTGCATCAGGCGCGCCAGACGATACGCGAGGGCGAGCTACTCATCGTGGACGGCGCGCAGGGCGTGCTGGTGGTCGACCCCGACCCGATCGTGCTGGCCGAATACCAGCTGCGCCAGTCGCAGATCGAGCTCGAGCGCAAGAAGCTGCGGCGACTGAAGTCGACCCCGGCCGCGACGCTCGACGCCGAGCCGATCCAGCTGTACGCCAACATCGAGCTGCCGCAGGACGTGGCTCAGGTGCTCGAGGCCGGCGCCGAGGGCATCGGGCTGTTCCGCACCGAGTTCCTGTTCATGAATCGCAGGGACCTGCCCTCCGAGGACGAGCAGTTCGAGGCCTATCGCGAGGTCGCTGCGGCGCTCGAGCGCAGGCCGGTCGTGGTGCGCACGCTGGACATCGGCGCCGACAAGACGCTCTCCGGAAACGGCCACGCGATGCCCAACCCGGCGCTCGGCTTGCGCGCGATCCGCTTCTGCCTCGCCGAGCCGCCGATGTTCCTGACGCAGATCAGGGCGATCCTGCGCGCGTCGCACTACGGGCGCGTGCGCATCCTCCTGCCGATGGTCGCGCACGGCCACGAAATCGAGCAGGCGCTCGCCTTCGTCAGGCAGGCGAGGCAGCAGCTCGAGGAGAAGGGGATTCCGTACGACCGCGCGATCGAGGTCGGCGGCATGATCGAGATCCCGGCCGCGGCGCTCGCGCTGCCGATGTTCCTGCGGCGCCTGAACTTCCTTTCGCTCGGCACGAACGACCTGATCCAGTACACGCTCGCGATCGACCGCACCGACGACTCGGT
>DASPRB010000179.1:0-3257 GCA_035624675.1 Burkholderiales bacterium | reverse complement strand
GCTCGCGGTCCCGGTGTCGGCCGACGGACGCCTGCTCGGCGTGCTGTACGTCGAGAGCGCCGAGGAGATGCGCTTCGGCTACGACGACGAGGACGCGCTGGTCGCGCTCGCCACGCAGACCGGCATGATCGCGCGGCTGCTGCAGGAGGCCGCCGAGAGCCACGAGGAGCCGCCCGCGGCGGCGGCGCGCGCCGCGCCTGCGGGCGGCGCGCCGGTGACGATCCGCCACTACGCGGCCGACGGCAGCGTGTTCATCGGCGACGACTACCTAATCAAGGGCGTTGCAGGCTCGATCTTCTGCAAGCTCCTGCGCGACTATGCGGGCGCGCAGCGCACCGAGTTCACGAACCGCGAGCTCAGGCTCGATTCCACGATCCGCCTGCCCGACCTGAGCGACAACCTCGAGGCGCGCCTGATCCTGCTCGCGCGGCGCCTGACCGAGCGCTGCGAATTCCTGAGGATCGAGAAGACCGGGCGCGGGCGCTTCCGGCTCGCCGTCGCACGCCCGTTCCGTCTGGTCGAGATCCCGGCCTAGGCTGCGGGCGCCGTCGGCCCGAGCGCCGCGCCGAGCTTGTACCAGTCGCGCTCGCTCAGCTGCTGCCTGAGCATCGCCAGCACGCCGGCGAAGGCCTCGCGTGGCGCATTCGCCTGCATGGCCGCAAGCTTGGCGGCGCGCTCGGCCGCATGCAGCGCCGGCAGCATCCAGCGGGCCACCAGCATCGCCTCGGCGGGCGCGATCGAGGCGACGATGGCGCGCTCGATGGCGACGAGCTCGCCGTCGTCGCAGGCTTCCCACAGCAGCGCGTTCATGCCGGTCTCCTCGGCGTGCATATGCTCGAAATTCTCGGCCACGAACAGCGCGAGCGCGCGGTACAGCGCGAGCATCGCCGCGGCGCGCGCCTCGCCCGCGACCTGCGCCATCTCGCGCGCCGCTTCCTCGAGCGCGGCGATCGAGCGCTCATGGTGCGCGTGCTCGAGGGCGAGCTTGGCGCAGGCTCCGGGCCGGCGCGCTTCGAGCGCGGCGTGCACGAAGGCGTTCTCCTTCTCCAGGTGCGTGCGGCACAAGCCGAGCAGCGCGCGCAGCATCTCCAGCGCCTCGCGCGTTTCGCAATCGTCCAGCACATCGGTTCTGCCGAGCGCCTCCAGCGTATGCATCATGAAGCTGCGCAGACCTTTGTGGATCTGCGCGTAAAGGTCGTAGCGGCCGGGGGCGGCTTCGGGCCGGAGCTTGAGCTGTACCACTGTCTGTGCCATGCGGACCTCCGTGATGTTGGTGAGGCCAGTCTAGGCATCGGGCGCATGCGGCATTCCTAAATGCTGCCTAAGCAAACCCTAAGATTTGCTTAAAGGCGCCTGCGGCCGGGCAGTTGACGCCGGCCCGCGGCCGGGGGCAGCATGCGAGAGCCTGTCTTGGGAGGGAGGGTGCCATGAATCCGGAACTGAGCTTGCTGGTGTGGTGCGTGTTGCTCGCGTTCGTGCAGGTGGTGGCGGCGGTGATGGGCGCGCAGATGCAGGTCGGCTTGCTGACGCTCGTCGGCAACCGCGAGAAATTCCCGGAGATCACCGGGTGGGGCGGGCGCGCGGCGCGCGCGCACCGCAACATGGTCGAGAACCTGGTGCTGTTCGCCGCGCTCGTGCTGGTCGCCGTGGCGGCCGGCAAGACGAACGCCATGACCCTGCTCGGCGCGCAGCTCTTCTTCTGGGCGCGGCTCGCCTACGCGGTGGTGTACTTGATCGGCATTCCCTGGCTGCGCACCGGCGTATGGGCGGTCTCGGTGGTCGGCCTGGCGCTGATCTTCCTGCAGCTGATCTGAGCAGGGCCGCGGTTCCCCTCGACGGGTGGCAATCGACAAACGCAGGGGCCTGCGTTTCTCGCGGCGCCTCTACCTGCCGCGCATCATCGGCTGGGCGCTCGGCTTCCTGGCCGCCGGCTCGGTGCTGTACGAGATCGGCGCCGACCCGGCGATCTGGTTCGGGCTTGCCGCCTCGTCCTTTCTCTGGCCGCACGCCGCGTACCTGATCGCGCGCTACAGCCCCGACCCGTACCGCTACGAGCTCGTCAACCTGACCACGGACTCGGCACTCGGCGGGGTATGGGTCGCGCTGATGGGCTTCAACCTGCTGCCGAGCGTGCTCGTGGTCACCATGCTGAGCATGGACAAGATCAGCCTCGGCGGCTGGCGGCTGCTGGCGCGCACCGCCACCGTGCAGCTGCTCGCCTGCGGCGCGGCGGTGCTGCTGCTCGGCTTCGACTTCCAGCCCCACACCAGCATGCTCAATGTGATCGCCTGCCTGCCGCTGCTCATCGCCTATCCGGTCGCGGTCGGTGTGGTCACCTACAACCTGTCGCGGCGCGTGCGCGAGCAGAACCGGCAGCTCGCCAAGCTCAGCCGCACCGACGGGCTGTCCACGCTGCTGAACCGCACCGCCTGGGAGGAGACCGCGGCGACCGAGTTCAGGCGGCACCGGCGCAGCGGCCGGCCGGTGAGCCTGCTGATGCTCGACATCGACCACTTCAAACGCATCAACGACACCTTCGGGCACCTCGTCGGCGACCAGGTGATCCGCGGCATCGGGGCGCTGCTGCGCCTGAGCATGCGCGAGTTCGACGTCGCCGGGCGCTACGGCGGCGAGGAGTTCGGCATCGTCCTGCCGGAGACCGACGCGGCCGGCGCGCTGACGATCGCCGAGCGCGTGCGCAAGGCGATCGAAGCGGCGGTGATGGTGGAGTCCGAGGACATCCGCTGCACGGTGAGCATCGGCACGGCGACCGCGGACGACACGCTCGCCGGCCACGGCGAATGGATCGCCTGCGCCGACCAGGCGCTGTACCGCGCCAAGGAGCAGGGCCGCAACCGCACCGTGCAGTACGACGGCGGCGCCAGGAAACCGATTCACGCGAAAGGAAAGAAATGAGCGGCATCGACTGGCCGGGACTCGCCGCGGAGCTGGAGCGGCTGCTCAGGCTGCGCACCATCCCCTTCGGCATGAAGCTGTTCGAGGCGCGCGCGGACATGGAGGCGCTGCCGCGGATCCGGCGGCCCAAGGCGGTGCACACCCTGGACCAGGTGGTCGCGCAGGCGGCGCGCCTGGGCTGGACCGTGGGCGTAACCGCTGAGGACCTGGTCGGCGACCAGTGCCGCTCGGTGGTCGGCCTGGGCGGGCAGGACGACAAGTGGTATTCCGGGCAGCACATGGTCGGCAGGTGGTTCGCGACGCTCGAAGACGCGGGCCGCCACCAGGCGGCGATGAACCTG
>DASPRB010000192.1:0-7875 GCA_035624675.1 Burkholderiales bacterium | reverse complement strand
GACGCGAAGCTCAAGCTCGTCGCCGGCGACGTGCAGCGCGTCGCGCCGCCGGGCTACGCCGCGGGCGCCGTGCCGGCGGCGCGCATGGCGCTCGAGGAGAAGGCCGCCGGCTTCGAGCAGAAGGCGTTCTTCGAGTACCACCTGTACACCCTCGGGCGGGCGACCACGCTGCCCGACCGCTCGACCAAGCAGATCGAGCTCTTCCCCGCGGCGCGCGCCGTGCCTTGCGAGAAGAAGCTGGTCTACTACGGCCTCGCACCGAGCTGGCGCGGCGCGGCGCCGAGCCCGCTCACCGACCGCAACTACGGCGTGCAGACGAACAAGAAGGTTGACGTCTACCTGTCGTTCACGAACTCGAAAGCGCACAACCTCGGCATGCCGCTGCCCGCCGGCCGCGTGCGCGTCTCCAAGCGCGACGACGCCGACGGCACGCTCGAGTTCATCGGCGAGGACGCGATCGACCACACGCCGAAAGACGAGCCGGTGCTGATCAAGCTCGGCTCGGCCTTCGACGTGGTCGGGGAGAGGAGGCAGGTCGCGTTCTCGGTCGATACCTCGCGCCGCGTCATGACCGAGCAAATCGAGGTGAAGCTGCGCAACCACAAGGACCAGCCGGTCACCGTCGAGGTGAAGGAGAACCTGTACCGCTGGGTGAATTGGGAAATCGTCGAGCGCAGCCAACCGTACCGCAAGCTCGACGGGCGCACCGTGGTGTTCCCCATGCGCGTGCCCGCCGGCGGCGAGCAGGTGCTCGACTACACCGTGCGCTACAGCTGGTAACGGAAATTAGGGACAGACCCTATTTTTTGCATTTCGAAAAATAGGGTCTGTCCCTATTTATAATCGCGCATGCAATTCGGCAATCTGGTCCCCGCCATCGTCGCGGGCGTGCTGAGCGCGCAGCTCGCGTTCTACTCCGGCGCGGCGCGCGCCACCGGCAGCGATCCGCTCGCCGAGCTCAAGCGCTCGGGGCGCGTGCTCGTGCTGCCGCACGCGCACGCTCCGGGGACCGGCGACCCGGCGCACTTCAAGCCGCACGTCTGCCGCACGCAGCGCAACCTGGACGCCGCGGGCCGCAAGCAGGCGGCGCAGCTGGGCGAGCACCTGCGCGCGGCCGGGGTGACGCACGCGAAGATCTATTCCAGCCAGTGGTGCCGCTGCCTCGACACCGCGAAGCTGCTCAAGCTCGGTCCGGTGAGCGAGCTGCCGGCGCTGAACGCCTCCCCCGACCGGCCAGAGGACCGCGCGCGCGACATCGACGCGCTGCGCAACTTCCTCGCCGCGCTGCCGCGCGACGGCGGGCCGGTCATCATGGTGACGCACCCGGATACCGTGCGCGCGCTGAGCGGGGGCAATGCCGCCTCCGCCGGCGGCGTGATCCTCGCGCTCGACGGCTCGCGCGTGCCGCGCGTGGTCGCCGAGATCAAGTTCAAGTAGCTTGCGCGCCTATTTGTTGCGCTTTTTTGCCATGCGGCAGAAATCGGCGTCGCTCATGCACTTCCTCTGGCAGGCCTGCGCCGAATCGTTGTCAGTGCTCGTGCGCCGGCAGACCTGCATGCAGTGCTCGAACTCGGTCGAACAGGTCTGCGGGTCGTCTTCCCCGGTGACGGCGCGGTAGACGTAGTAGAGCGCGACGACCGCGATCGCGATCACGATCAGCGCGCCGAGCGCGCTCAGTCCGCGTTGCGTCAGATTCCCGCGAGCTGCGTCCATTTCCCCCTACCGAGAAGGGTCGGGCGTGAAATCGTACCAGTCGCTGCTCGGTATTGCCGGTCCCCCGGGGAAGGGTGACAATCCTCCCGCAGGGCAGCATCCCAATCACATTTACTCAGGGAGGATGAAGCATGTTTCAATCGACGCGAAATTTGAGGCGCGTGCTCGTGCTGGGCGCGGGAGCGGCGGCGCTGATGCTCGGCGCATGCAGCTATGTCCCGACCTCGCTGTACGGCGATCGCGTGAATGTCACGCTGACGGGCGCCGAAGAAGTGCCGCCGGTCAGCGTTCCCGGCAGCGGTAGCGGCTACATCGCCGTCACCAAGGAAGGCGCCGTGACCGGGAAGATCACCACGACCGACGTCGCCGGCGTCGCTGCGCACATCCACCATGGCGCAGCCGGCAAGAACGGCCCGATCATCATCCCGCTCAAGAAGGTCGACGCGAACACCTGGGTCGTGCCCGAGGGCGCGAAGCTGACCGCGGAGCAGATGGAGGCGTACAAGAAGGGCGACCTGTACGTGAACGTGCACACCCCGCGCCACCGGGGAGGGGAAGTGCGCGCCCAGATCGTCCCCTGAGCGCGGTACTGCCGGAAACGATCGAGGTCGAGACCGCCGCGCAACCCGACGCGGCGGTCATCTGGCTGCACGGCCTGGGCGCCGACGGCCACGACTTCGAGCCGCTGGTGCCGATGCTCGGGCTGCCGCGCCGCCTCGCGGTGCGCTTCGTATTTCCGCACGCGCCCGAGCGCCCGGTGACGATCAACATGGGCATGCGCATGCGTGCCTGGTACGACATCGCCGAGCTCGGCGGCCGCAGCGAGGACGGCGCGGGCATCCGCGCCTCGCAGGCGCTCCTCGAGGGGTTGATCGCGCGTGAGCGCGCGCGCGGCATCGAGGCGCGCCGCATCGTGCTGGCGGGCTTCTCGCAGGGCGGCGCGATCGCGCTGCAAGCGGGCCTGCGCCATGCCGAGCGGCTCGGCGGCATCATGGCGCTCTCGACCTGGCTGCCGCTCGCCGCGACGCTCGAGCTGGAGCGCAGCCGGGCGAACGCCGACGTGCCGGTGTTCATGGCGCACGGCCTGCACGACGAGATGATCGCCATCGGGCGCGCGCTCGCTTCGCGCGACGCGCTGGAAGCGCTCGGCTACGCGGTCCAGTTCCACGAGTACGAGATGGGCCACGCGGTCTGCCCCGAGGAAGTCACGGCGATCGCCGCCTGGCTCGTCAGGGCGCTGTAAGCCGCGCGCCGCTACTGCTGGCTGCGGTAGAAACGCTCGAGAACCTGCTCGTCCTGCTTTTCGCGCTCGGTGACTTCGGCGGGCGAAGCGGGCGCGAGGGCGTCCGGCGGCAGCACCCAGCCCGAGAGCAGCGCGTCGGAATAGGCTTCCGGATCGCGCTGCGGCGCGACCGCCTTGGCGCTGCGCTTCTTCAATTTGAAGAACCGGAACACGGATCGCTTTCCCAGTTGCGCGACGGACCGCTTTATTGAACTCCTGAATCGCCGCGCCTGCTGTCAAGGATTGCAAGGCGCCGGTAAACTGCTTGCCATCACCACCAAGAGGACATCCATGAAGAAAGCCGCATTGATCGCCGTGCTCGCGCTCGCCGCGGGCCGCGTTTTCGCCGCCGACATGACCGAGGAGCAGAAGACCCTGTACGCGGCCGGCCAGTGGCTCGCGCGCCAGGCCGCGGTGTTCCACCTCACGCCCGCCGAGCTCGACCCGGTGGTGCAGGGGCTGCGCGACGGGGTCACCGGCGCGCCCTCCGCGGTCGACCTGGGCGTGTACTCGGCGAAGCTGCAGCAGCTCGCCGACGAGCGCCAGGCGGCCGCGGCCAAGAAGGCCGAAGCCGAGGGGCGCGACCTGCTCGCGCGCGCAGCCACGGAGCAGGGCGCGGTCAAGGGCTACGGCGGGCTCGTGTACAAGTCGCTGCGCGAGGGCAGCGGCGCCACGCCCAAGCCGACCGACGTGGTCACCGTCAACTACCGCGGCACGCTGCCCGACGGCAAGGAGTTCGACAGCTCCTACAAGCGCGGCAAGCCGGCCGAGTTCCCGCTCGACGGCGTGATCAAGTGCTGGACGGAAGGCCTGCAGAAGATGAAGGTCGGCGGCAAGGCGCGCCTCGTGTGCCCGCCGGAGGTCGCCTACGGCGCGCGCGGTGCGGGCGGCGTCATCCCGCCGAACGCCACGCTGGTGTTCGAAGTCGAGCTGCTCGGCGTCAAGGCGCAAAAATAGGGACAGACCCTATATTTCGCTAAGTTGAAAATAGGGTCTGTCCCTATTTTCTCGGCGCGGCGGCGCCTGGTCGAGGCGCTCGCCGCGCGCCTGCCGTTCTACTACGGCTGGGTAATCCTCGCCTGCGTGTGCGCAGCGGGTTTCGCGCGCCAGGGCTCGTCGGTCGCGGCGCTGTCGATCTTCGTCGAGCCGATGACGCAGGAGTTCGGCTGGTCGCGCACCGGGATCTCCGCCGCGGTGTCGATCGGCGGCGTGCTCGGCGCGCTGGTCGCGCCGTGGATCGGCGCGTTCCTCGACCGCAACGGCGCGCGCGCGGTGCTCGCCTTCGCGGTGCTGGCGACCGGCATCCCGGTGCTCATGCTCGCGGGCACGCACTCGCTCGTCTATTTCTACCTGTGCTACTGCACCGCGCGCATGAGCTTCGCCGGTCCCTACGACCTCGGCATCTACGGCTCGATCGTCAACTGGTTCGTGCGGCGCCGCGCCTTCGTCACCGCGGTGGCGACGGTCGCGCAGATGAGCGGCCTGGTGGCGATGCCGCTGCTTGCGCACTTCGCGATGCAGGCGGGCGGCTGGCGCGCGGCGTGGGTGGCGCTCGGCGCGGCCGTGCTGGCCATCGGTTTCCTGCCGGTGTGGCTGCTGCACGTGCGCCGGCCCGAGGACCTCGGCCAGCGGCCCGATGGCGAGCGCGCGCCAGCTGCAGCACCGGGCGCCGCCTCGCACGCGGCCGGGGACACCGGGCCCGCCTACACGCGCCGCCAGGCGCTCGCCTCGCCCGCGTTCTGGCTGCTCGCGCTCTTCACGCTGCTCGTCTACCCGGTGCAGTCCGGCATCAGCCTGCACCAGGCGCCGCTGCTGATCGAGCGCGGCCTCGATCCCGCGGCCGCCGCGGCCGCGGTCAGCACCTTCGCCGCGATGTCGGCCGTGTCGGGATTCGCCTACGGCTTCTGGCCGCGGCGCGTGCCGCAGCGCTACGCGCTCGCGCTGGTCGGCCTGTCGCTCGCCGCGGCGACCCTGCTGATGAGAGTGGTCGAGGCGCCGGCCACCGCGTACGCCGCCGCGGCGCTCTTCGGCCTGGGGGTCGGCGGGCTGATCACCATGCTGCCGATCGCCTGGGCGGAGTACTTCGGCCACCGCAGCTACGGCGCGATCCGCGGCGTGGCCCTCACGGTGCAGGTCGCGGCGCAGGCAGCGGGCCCGCTGATCTCCGGCGCGCTGCGCGACGCGACCGGCGACTACCGGGCATCGCTCGCGACCTTCACCGCGCTCGCGTTCGCCGGCTCGGCCGCGGCGCTCGCCGCCGCTCCGCCCCGGCGCTGAAAATGAAAGGCCCCGCTCGGTGGCGGGGCCTATTGCCCGAACCCGTCGGGCGGCGCCGTATGGGCGCAATCTCCTCCGCAGCGACTGCCGCGGTTCGAGCCTGCAAGCGCCGCCTCCTCGAAGACGGTGCATAGAGCACGGTATCCCGACTGTTGCCTGGAATCCCGTTTCACCGGTATCCGGTCGCTCTTGCAAGCTCGACTCCAAATTACCACGCTGCGCGCGCGCGTCAATCGGCGGATGAAACTTCGTTGATCGACGTCACCAAGAAAATAGGGACAGACCCTATTTTCAACATAGCGGAAAATAGGGTCTGTCCCTATTTTCCTTCGAGCACGAGCTCGATGCGCCGGTGCAGCGCGGCGGCCGCGTCGAGATCTCCCGCGGAGCGAGCGCGCGCTTCCTCTACGCCGAGCCAAGCGACGAGCGGCCGGCGCCAACCCTCGCGCGAGGCCGCCTCGACCGCCGCGGCGATGTCGGGCGGCGCGATGCGCTTCGTGCGCATCAGCACGCCCGCGGCGACCAGGCGCGAGAGCGGATCGTCGATCGACGCCGCGTGCCCACCCGCGACCACCGCGCGCTGCGCGGGCGGCAGGAGCGAAGCATCGAGCCCGTCCCAGCGCCCGGCGAGGTACGCGGCGTAGGCGCGCGCCGCGGACCCTGCGTCGGCTGCGAGCGGCGCGAAGCCCGGGCAGTCGCCGAGCTCGAGGCTCGCGGTCTCGAGCGCGCAGCGCGTGAGCTCGGCCTTGGCGACGAGCTCGGCGCGCCCGGTGGCGGCGAGCTCGTGGCGCGCGCGCGCGAACTCGCTCGCCGCGCTCTTCGCGTCGCCCTTCAGGTACGCGGACTTGTACGCCTCGAGCGCGCCGTGCGCCTCGAGCTGCCAGTCGGGCGGCGGCGGGCCGCCCGCGCAAGCCCCGGCGAGCAGCGCGGCAAGGACGGCGAGCCGCTTCACGGCAGGTTCACCCCGGTGTCGCGCTGGAACGGCCACTTGCGGTTCACTTCGTCGATCAGCGCCGAGAGCTTGCGCAGGCTCGCCTCGACCTGCGCGCGCAGCGCGCCGAGGTCCTCGGTCGCGGCGCTCGTGTTGGCGGCCGCCTTCTGCGCCTCGGCGAGCACCGCGTCGGCCTTCTTCAGCGTGTCGCGCGCGTCCGAAAGCGCGGCGTTCAGCTGCACGACCGCTTTCTGCGTCTCGTCGAGCACGCCGCCCGAGCCGAACACGCGCGCGTCGGCCTGGTCGAGCGTGCGCGCGGTCTTCTTCGACAGCTCGTCGAGCGAGCCGAGCAGCGTGTTGGCGCGGTCGATCGCCGCGGTGACCTTCTTCGCCTCCTCCTCGCTGCCGAGCAGCGCGGTGAGCGCGCCATAGCGGCCGCCGAGGCGCTCGGCCATGCTGCGCAGCGCGCCGAGGCTCGCGTTCAGGTCGGAGTCGCGCCCGGTCATGCGATCGAGGTTGTCGAGCACGCGCTTCAGGCTCGCGATCAGCGCCGGCATCTCGTCGGTAGTGTCGCCGCGCAGCACCGGGCGCACCGCGCCCTCGGGCAGCGGCGGATCGTCGAGGTTGCCGGTGAAGGCGCGCAGGCGGGCGCCGCCCACCAGGCCGCGCTCGAGCGTGAATACGGTGCTCGATCTCAGCCAGCGCGTGTCCTTCTGCGGCACGTCGATCACGATGCGCGCCTGGCCGTTGCGCGCGAGCTCGATCCTCTGCACGCGCCCGACAGGAAAGCCCGAGAAGGTGAGGTCGGCGCCGACGCTCACGCCCTCGGAGTTGTCGGCCATCAGGTACAGCGTCTGCGTCTCCTCGAAGGCGCCGCGCGAATAGAGCACGTAGAAGGCGAAGCCGGCGGTGAGTACGATCACCAGCGCGAGCAGCGCGAGCGCCTTCAGCTCGACGTGGCGCGGCGCCTGCGGGAAGCGGTCCTCGGCCATGGGGTCAGGCGTACAGCACCGCGAGGAAGCCGCCCTCGATCACCGCGAGCGCGATTCCGAGGCGCACCATGCCGCGCAGCACCGCGATCGGCGCCATCTCGGTCTGGCGCGGCACGCCGAGCGCGGCGGTGATCGGGATCGAGGCGACCGCCGCGCCGAACAGCAGCGTCTTGAGCGCGTAGCCCGCCATCGCGACCGGCCCGAACACCTGCCCGGTGATGCGCACGAAGCTCTCGAGCGCCCAGGGCGAGAAGCCGTACAGCGCGACGTAGGCGATGACGAGCGCGAGCGCGGAGCTCGACCACGCGAGCGCGAGCACCGCGGCCAGCGCGCCGATCGCACGCGGCACCAGGTCGTGGCGCAGCGGATCCTGCCCGGCGCGCGCGAGGGCGTCGAAGTCGCCGCGCACGTGCCTGAGCGCCACCTCGGTGCTGATCGCCGCGCCCGAGCGCAGCGCGACGAACAGCGCGGCGAGCAGCGGAATCAGCTCGAGCAGCAGCACGCGCGTCGACAGGCCGAGCGCGTACTGCGACAGGCCGTAGGCGTGCGCGGTCGATTCGACGATGCGGATCAGCACGTAGCTGAGCAGCGCCATCGCGAAGGTGAAGCCGGCCAGCGGCTGCCAGGCCGAGAAGTGGATCTGCTCCGCCGCCGCGCGGCGCATGTCGCGATCCCACGAC
>DASPRB010000191.1:0-10384 GCA_035624675.1 Burkholderiales bacterium | reverse complement strand
GACCCGGACGCGGCGCTCGACGCGCTGATCGCGGCGGCCAAGCGCCTGCTCGGCGAGGACTGGCGGCTCGTGCACCGCTTCGCGCTCGAGGACATGCTCGCCGATCAGCGGGACGACCTGGCGCAGTTCCGGGTGGAGTTCGACCGCTGGTTCTCCGAGCAGTCGCTGTACGACGCGGGCGCCGTCGAGCGCACGGTCGAGCGGCTGGCGGCGGCCGGGCATGCCTACGAAAAGGATGGCGCGCTGTGGTTCCGCTCGAGCGCATTCGGCGACGAGAAAGACAGGGTGCTGCGGCGCGAGAACGGCCAGTACACCTACTTCGCCTCGGACGTCGCCTACCACGCGGAAAAGATCGGGCGCGGCTACGCGCGCCTGATCGACGTGTGGGGCGCGGACCACCACGGCTACATCCCGCGCGTGCGCGGCGCGCTGCAGGCGCTCGGCCTCGACGCCGCGCGTCTCACGGTGACGCTGGTGCAGTTCGCGGTCCTGTACCGCGGCGGCGAGAAGGTGGCGATGGGCAAGCGCTCGGGCGACTTCGTCACGCTGCGCGAGCTGCGCGAGGAGGTCGGCAACGACGCGGCGCGCTTTTTCTACGTGATGCGCAAGTCCGACCAGCATCTCGACTTCGATCTCGACCTGGCGAAGAGCGAGTCGCAGGACAACCCGGTGTACTACGTGCAGTATGCGCACGCGCGCGTGTGCAGCGTATTCGCGCAGTGGGGCGGCGATCCGGCACGCCTGGTGGGCTGCGCGCTCGAGCCGCTCGACAACCCGCGCGAGCTCGCGCTCACGCAGCGTCTGGCGGAGTTTCCCGAGACGGTGCAGGACGCGGCGCGCGAGCTCGCGCCGCACGCCATCGCGTTCTACCTGCGCGAGCTCGCGGGCGAATTCCACAGCTACTATAATGCCGAGCGCATCCTCGTCGAGGATCCGGCGCTGCGCGCCGCGCGCCTCGCGCTGTGCGCCGCGGCGCGTCAGGTGCTCGCGAACGGACTCGCGCTCCTCGGCGTCGATGCGCCGGAGAAAATGTAATGGCCCATCCTCGTACGCAGCACGCGTCCCGCGACCAGGCGGGCGGCGGATTCCTGCTCGGCGTGTTCATCGGCCTGGTGATCGGGCTGGGAATCGCGATCGGCGTGGCGTTCTACATCAACAAGACCCCGCTGCCCTTCATCGCCAAGTCGCGTACCCCGGGCGACGAGGCGGCGACGCAGGGCAAGCCGCCGGCGATCGCCGGGATGCCGCAGGGCGGCCAGGGCGCCGCGAGCGGCGGCGACAAGCCCAAGTTCGATTTCTACAAGATCCTGCCGGGCGCCGAGCAGCCCGTGACCGACAAGGAGCTCAAGGAGCGCATGCGCGCCGGCAAGAGTCAGCCCGGCGGCGGCAAGGACATTTACTTCATCCAGGTAGGCTCGTTCCAGAACCCAGCCGAAGCCGACAACCAGAAGGCGAAGCTCGCGATCCTCGGGGTCGAATCGAGCGTCGAGGCCACGTCGTTGCCCGACAAGGGCACGTGGTACCGGGTGCGGGTCGGGCCTTACACAAAGCTTGACGAAATCAACCGTGTACGCCAGACCCTTGCCCAGAACGGATTCAGCGCCAGCCTGGTCAAAATGAAGGATCCGACAACCACAAAGGCCAACTGACATGGACGCACTTCGCCGCCGCATGCTGCTTGCATTGGGGGTCGCGCCTCTCGCCGCGCCGCTGGCGGCGCTCGCGCAGGCCGCGCCCGGCGGCTACCTGAAGCTCGACCCGCCCGTTCCGGTCGATACGCCGCCGAACAAGATCGACGTGATCGAGTTCTTCTGGTACGGCTGCCCGCACTGCTACCGCCTCGAGCCCCTGATCGAGCCCTGGGCGAAGAAGCTCCCGGCCGACGTGGTGTTCCAGCGCATTCCGGCGGTGTTCAACAACCCGCAATGGACGCTCGATGCGCGCATCTTCTATGCCTTCCAGGCGCTCGGCCTGGTGCAGAGGCTGCACCGGCCCTTGTTCGATGCCATCCATCGCGACGGGCTGCGCACGGCCGACGCCGCTGCGCTCGACGAATGGCTGCGCAAGCACGACGTCGATACGGGCAAGTTCGACGAGGTGATGAAGTCGTTCAGCGTGCAGAGCGACACCAGGCGCTCGATGCAACTGTCGCTCGCCTACCAGATCACCGGCACGCCGGCGCTCGGCGTGCAGGGCCGCTACACGATCAACTCCGATGCGGTGAAGAGCCATGAGGCGCTGCTCCAGACCACGGACTACCTGATCGGCGTGGTGCGCAAAGGCGTGGCCAAGGGCTGAGCCGACGCCCGAGCCACGCGGGATGCGCGTCGTCATCACCGGCGCTTCCTCGGGCATCGGCGCGGCGCTCGCGCGCCACTACGCCGGCCCGCAGTCCGCGCTCGGTCTGATCGCGCGACGCGAACCCGAGCTCGCGCGGCTCGCGGCGAGCCTGCCGGGCGAGGCGCTCACGTATCCCCTGGACGTCGCAGACGGCGCGGCGCTCGAGCGCGCGGCTCGGGACTTCATCGCGCGCTGCGGCGCGCCCGACCTGGTGATCGCGAACGCCGGCGTGTCGGTCGGCACGCACGGCGACGAGCTGGCCGACGTCGCGAAGCTGCGCCGCGTGCTGGAGGTGAACACCGCGGGACTGGCGGCCACGCTCGCCGCCTTTGCGCCCGCGATGCGCGCCGCCGGGCGCGGCACGCTCGCCGGGATTGCGAGCGTGGCGGGCTTGCGCGGCATACCCGGCGCGGGGGCCTACAGCGCCTCCAAGGCCGCCGCGATCGCCTGGCTCGAGAGCCTGCGCAACGAGCTTGCCGGCAGCGGCGTCGCCGTGGTCACGGTTTGCCCGGGCTACGTCGACACGCCGATGACGCGCGTGAACCGCTACCGCATGCCGTTCCTGATGCCGGCGGACGAGGCGGCGCGACGCATCGCGCGCGCGATCGCTGCGCGCCGGCGCCTGGCGGTGATTCCCTGGCAGATGGCGCTCGTCGGGCCCGTCCTGCGGCTGCTGCCGGGGGCGCTGTTCGACCGGCTGATGGCCAAGCGCGGGCGCAAGCCGCGCGACCTGCCCCTCTAGGCCGCTACTTCTTCGCCAGCCGCAGCATCGCGTAGCTGCCCGGCGCGTCCTCGAGCACCTCGAGCGCGCCGTCGCCCGGAGTGCGCGCGGGCACCTTGTCCGCGCCGTTCTGCGCGGCGATCCACGCCTGCCAGTCGTCCCACCACGACCCCGGGCGCTGGGTGGCGCCGGTGAACCACTCCTCGGCGCTCTCAGGCGTCGCATCGTTGGTCCAGTAGTGGTACTTCTTCGCCGCCGGCGGGTTGACGATGCCCGCGATGTGACCCGAGCCCCCGAGCACGAACCGCACGGGCCCGCCGAGGTACTTCGCCCCCTTGTAGGTCGTCTTCCACGGCGCGATGTGGTCCTCGACGGTGGAGATGAAGTACGCCGGCAGCCTCACCCTCGACAGGTCGATCGGCACGCCGGCGAGCTCGATTCCGCCGGGCACGCCGAGCAGGTTCTTCATGTACATGTTGCGCAGGTAGAAGCTGTGCATCCTGGCCGGCATGCGCGTCGAGTCCGAGTTCCAGTACAGCAGATCGAACGGGAACGGATCCTTGCCGAGCAGGTAGTTGTTGATGACGAACGACCACACCAGGTCGTTGGCGCGCAGCAGGTTGAAAGTGCTCGCCATCTCCGAGCCCTCCAGGAAGCCGCGCTCGTTCATCTTCTTTTCGAGGTTCTGCACCTGCGCCTCGTCGATGAATACGCCGAGCTCGCCGGGCTGCGAGAAGTCGAGCAGGCTGACGAAGAACGTCGCGCAGGCGACACGCTCCTCGCCCCTCGCCGCCAGGTGGGCGAGCGTGCAGCCCAGCAGCGTGCCACCCAGGCAGTAGCCGATCACGTTCGCCTTCGATTCGCCCGTCGCCTTGGCGATCGCGTCGAGCGCGGCGAGCGAGCCTTGCAGCATGTAATCCTCGAAGCCCTTGGCGGCGAGGCGCGCGTCCGGGTTGACCCAGGACACCACGAACACCGTGTGCCCCTGCGACACCGCCCAGCGGATGAAGCTGTTGCTCGCGCGCAGATCGAGGATGTAGTACTTGTTGATCCAGGGCGGGATGATGAGCAGCGGCCGCCGGTAGACCTCGGCCGTGCTCGGCGCGAACTGGATCAGCTGCATGAGCTCGGTCTGGAACACGACCTTGCCCGGCGCGGTGGCGACGTTGCGCCCGAGCTGGAACGCGGACTCGTCGGTCATGCTGATGCGCAGCTGCCCGTCGCCCTTCTCGATGTCCGCGAGCAGATTGTTCAGGCCCTTGACGAGGTTCTGGCCGCCGCTCGACATAGTCTCGCGCAGCACCTGCGGATTGGTCATCACGAAGTTCGTCGGCGCGAGCGCGTCGACGTACTGGCGCGTGAAAAAGGCGACCTTCTTCTCCGACTCCTCCGGCAGCCCCTCGACGTTCGAGACGGCGTGCTGGATGTGGCGCGCGGCGATCAGGTAGGACTGCTTGATGAAGTCGAACAGGAAGTTGTTCGACCACTCGTCGTCCTTGAAGCGCGCGTCGCCCTTGGCGGGCTGCGCGACCGGGCGCACCTCCTGGCCGAGCATCTTCAGCCAGCTCGACTGCCAGAGCTGCGCGTACTCGAGCCACATGTTCATCGACACGGCGGCGAGCGACACCGGGTCGGCGAGCATGCGGCCCCACAGATCCATGTAGGCCCGCGCGATGCCCAGCTCGTCGCCCAGCGCGCCCGCTTGCGGGTGCTTCTTCGCGAACTCGCCGAGCAGCCTGGCGGCGCGCTCGGCGACCTGGTGGTAGACCTGCGCGAGCTGCTCGGGTTGCGCGGGGCGATCCATGGGGGAAGCTCCTAGGCGTGCGCCGGCACCGCCGCCGTGGCGTAGCGCATGACGCCGTCGGCGCCGGCTGCGCGCGACAGGCGTCCCGCGTAATAGAGGTAGTGCAGGTGCGCGATGGCCTCGCCCATGGCGAAGAACATCTGGTGGTTGTCGAGCTTGCGGCGGAACAACACTCCGATCAGCTCGTAGGCGCTGCGCGCGCCTTCTTCGCATGCCGCCAGCAGCTCCGCGAAACGCTCCTCGTGGTGCGCCTCGAGCTCGGCCACCCGCTCGTGGGCGCCGCGGAAAGGCATGCCGTGCGAGGGTAGCACCAGCACGTCCGGCGCGAGCTCGCGGTAGTGCGCGATCGAGTCGAGGAACAGCTTGAGCGGATTGCCCTCCGGATCGATCGACCACACGCTGACATTGGTCGATATCGTGGACAGCAGCATGTCGCCGGCGATCAGCAGCTTCAGCTCCTCGCAATACAACGACGCGTGCTCCGGGGCGTGCCCATAGCCCACGATCGCGCGCCAGTGCCTGCCGTCCACGAGCAGGCGCTCGCCGTCGATGAAGCGCCGGTAGTGCAGCGGAAACTCGGGCACCAGGCGCCGGTACGGATTGCCGCGCGTCGCCATCTTCGCGGCCAGCTCTGCGTCCAGGCCGTTCTGGCCGAACACCCGCAGGACCGCCTCGGTCGTGTAGCCGGCCCCGCCCGCGCGCACTGCATGCGCCGTGAGGTACTCGCCCTGCGTCATCCACAGCTCGGCGCCGAAACGCTCGCACAGCCAGGCCGCGTTGCCGGCATGGTCCGGATGGTAGTGCGTGACCACGACGCGCCGCACCGGCAGCGAGCCGATCGTGGAAGCGAAGATCTGCTGCCATGCCGCGCGCGTCGCCTCGTCGCCGATGCCGCAGTCCACGATGGTCCAGCCGGGCTTGCCGCCGACCTCGTCGCGCAACAGCCAGAGATTGATGTGATTCAGCTGGAACGGCAGCGCCATGCGCAGCCACAGCACCCCCGGCGCCACTTCGACGACGCGGCCCGGCGCCGGCGGCTCGGCGAACGGGTACTGGAGCGACGAGGTGCGGGCCACGACGGATCGGCTAGAATGCATCGCGGCTCGAGGCCGCTCAGCCTCCATTGTAGTAGCTTCCCCGCCCCATGACCGCAGATCCGTCCGCGAGCGAGCCCAGGGAACGCGCCGAGTACTCGATCGGCGACCTGGCGCGCGAGTTCGACGTGACGCCGCGCGCGATCCGCTTCTACGAGGACCAGGGGCTGCTCGCGCCGCGGCGCGCGGGGCAGCGCCGCGTCTACACGCTGCGCGACCGCACGCGCCTCAAGCTCACGCTGCGCGGCAAGCGCCTGGGCCTCACGCTCTCGGAGATCCGCGAGCTGATCGACATGTACGAGCCGGGCCGCGACGAGCGGCCGCAGCTCGAGCGCTTCCTTACGGTGCTGGCGAGCCACCAGGCGAGCCTCGAGCAGCAGCGCGCCGACATCGACGCGCAGCTTTCCGAAATCGCCGCCTTCGAGAAGCGCCTGCGCAAGCGCCTCGGCGCGCGGCGCCGCGGCCGCAGTTGACGTTTACGTAAACGTCAAGTAGCCTCGCCGCATGAACGCCCCGCTGCGCCGCCCCGAGCCCGCCGACCCCGGCTTCGCCGCGCGCTGCCGCGCGAGCTTCGCGCGGCAGAAGGCGATGGCGCTGATCGGCGCGCGCCTGGCGTCGATCGAGCCCGGCCGCTGCGAGATCGAGCTCGACTGGCGCGCGGACCTCACGCAGCAGAAGGGCTTCCTGCACGGCGGCGTCGTCGGCATGATCGCCGACACCGCCTGCGGCTACGCCGCCTACAGCCTGATGCCGGCGACGAGCTCGCTCGTCACCGTCGAATACAAGATCAACATGCTCGCGCCCGGCCGCGGCAAGCGCTTCGTCGCGCGCGCCGAGGTGCTGAGGGCGGGCCGCAGCCTGACCGTGACGCGCGGCGAGGTGCTCGCCGAGGGCGGTGCGCTGTGCGCGGTCATGCAGCAGACGCTCATGATGCTCCCCGACACCTCCGACACGCCGGAATAGGGACCTTCATGGAGCTTCCGTTCCTGAGATTCGAGCACGGCGAGACGATCGACATGCTGCGCGCCAGCGTGCGCGACTTCGCGGCGAAGGAGATCGCGCCGCGCGCCGCCGCGATCGACGCCAAGAACGAGTTCCCGATGGACCTGTGGCCGAAGCTCGGCGCGCTCGGGCTGCTCGGCATCACCGTCGAGGAGGAATACGGCGGCACGGCGATGGGCTACCTCGCGCACATCGTCGCGGTGGAGGAGATCTCGCGCGCCTCGGGCGCGGTCGGCCTGTCCTACGGCGCCCACTCGAACCTGTGCGTGAACCAGATCCGCCGGAACGGCACCGAGGCGCAAAAGCGCAAGTACTTGCGCAAGCTCGTCTCCGGAGAGCACGTCGGCGCGCTCGCGATGAGCGAGCCCGGGGCCGGCTCGGACGTGGTCGGCATGCGCCTGCGCGCGGAGAGAGTAAAAAGCGGTCGCGGCGATGTCTACGTGCTGAACGGCAACAAGATGTGGATCACCAACGGGCCCGACGCCGACGTGCTGGTGATCTACGGCAAGACCAGCGACCAGGGCATCACCGCGTTCCTAGTCGAGAAGCGCACGAAGGGCTTCTCCACCGCGCAGAAGCTGGACAAGCTCGGCATGCGCGGCTCGAACACCTGCGAGCTCGTGTTCCGCGACTGCGAGGTGCCGGCCGAGAACGTGCTCGGCCAGGAGGGCAAGGGCGTGAAGGTGCTCATGTCGGGCCTCGACTACGAGCGCGCGGTGCTCGCCGGCGGCCCGCTCGGGCTGATGGGCGCGTGCCTCGACGTCGTGGTGCCCTACGTGCACGAGCGCAAGCAGTTCGGTCAGCCGATCGGCGAATTCCAGCTCATGCAGGGCAAGCTCGCCGACATGTACGTCACCTACTCGGCCTGCCGCGCCTACGTGTACGCCGTCGGCCAGGCGCTCGACCGCGGCGAAACGACACGGAAGGACGCCGCCGGCGCCATCCTGTACGCGGCCGAAAAGGCCACCTGGATGGCGGGCGAGGCGATCCAGGCGCTCGGCGGCATGGGCTACATCAACGAGACCCCGACCGGGCGCCTGTGGCGCGACGCGAAGCTCTACGAGATCGGCGCCGGCACCTCCGAGATCCGCCGCTGGCTGATCGGACGCGAGCTGTTCGCTGAAACCACATGACTAAGGAAGGGCTCTTCGAAACCTACCGTGGCACGGTATACCCGTGGCACTGCGATCACATGGGCCACATGAACGTCACGTGGTACGTGGGCAAGTTCGACGAGGCCACGTGGAACCTGTTCGCCCGCGTGGGCATGAGCGCCGGCGCCCTGCGCGAGCAGGGCGCGGCGATGGTTGCGGTGGAACAGCACCTGCAGTACAAGAAAGAGCTGTTCGCGGGCGACGTCGTGCGCATCGACTCGCGACTGCTCGAGGTCGGCACGAAGTCCATCCGCTTCGTGCACGAGATGCGCGACGGCGTGACCGGCGAGCTGTGCGCGACGAGCGAGCTCGTGGGCGTGCACATCGATGCGCAGGCGCGCAAGTCGCGCCCGCTGCCGGAAGCGGCCGCCGCGCGCGCACGAGAGCTGCTCGGAAACCCCGAATTGGCAGCACGCTAGACAGGAGAGCCACATGCCATCCGATCCGATCGTCATCGTTTCCGCCGCCCGCACGCCGATGGGCGGCTTCCAGGGAGAGCTGAAGGGCTTCGCGGCGCCGGAACTCGGCGCCGCCGCGATCCGCGCCGCGGTCGAGCGCGCCAGGCTCGCGCCCGAGGCCGTCGAGGAAGTGATCATGGGCTGCGTGCTGCCCGCAGGCCAGGGCCAGGCGCCGGCGCGCCAGGCGAGCCTCGGCGCCGGGCTTCCGCTCGCCGCGGGCTGCACGACGGTGAACAAGATGTGCGGCTCCGGCATGAAGGCTGCGATGCTCGCGCACGACCTGCTCGCCGCGGGCAGCATGGACGTCGTGGTCGCCGGCGGCATGGAGTCGATGACGAACGCGCCCTACCTGCTGCCCAAGGCGCGCGCGGGTTACCGCATGGGCCACCAGCAGGTGCTCGACCACATGTTCTACGACGGACTGGAAGACGCCTACGACAAGGGGCGCCTGATGGGCAGCTTCGCCGAGGAATGCGCGCAGAAGTACGCCTTCTCCAGGGAAGCTCAGGACAAGTTCGCGATCGCATCGCTCGAGCGCGCGCAAAAGGCGAACAAGGAAGGCTGGTTCGCCTGGGAGATCACGCCACTGGCGATCAAGGCCGGCAAGGACGAGAAATTCGTCGAGATCGACGAACAGCCGTTCAAGGCGAATATCGCCAAGATTCCGTCGCTCAAGCCCGCGTTTCGCAAGGACGGCACGGTGACCGCGGCGAACTCGAGCTCGATCTCGGACGGCGCCGCCGCGCTCGTGATGATGCGCCGCTCGCAGGCCGAGAAGCGCGGCCTCGCGCCGCTTGCGGTAATGGTCGGCCACGCCACGCATGCGCAGGAGCCGGGCTGGTTCACCACCGCGCCGGTGGGCGCGATCAGGAAGCTCTACGAGCGCACCGGCTGGAGCTCGGACAAGGTCGACCTGTTCGAGATCAACGAGGCCTTCGCCGTGGTCGCCATGGCCGCGATGAAGGAGCACGGCCTGCCGCGCGAGAAAGTGAACGTGCACGGCGGCGCCTGCGCGCTCGGCCATCCGATCGGCGCCTCCGGCGCGCGCCTGATGGTGACGCTCCTCGGCGCGCTGAGGAAGTACGGCCTGAAGCGCGGCGTCGCCAGCCTGTGCATCGGCGGCGGCGAAGCGACCGCCGTCGCGCTCGAGCTCGCGTAGATGGCGGGGCGCGCGCTCGCCGCGAGCAAGAAGCAGCTGCAGGCGCTGCTCGACCGCTCGCGCTTCGTGCGCGGCTACGGCTTTCGCGTCGTCTCGGTGAGCCCGGCGTCCGCCACAATCGAACTGCCGTTCCGGCGCGCGCTCGAGCGGCCCGGCGGCATCGTCAACGGCCCGGCGCTGATGGCGGCCGCCGACTGCGCGATGTGGGTCGCGATCAAGGCCGTGCTCGGCATGGGGCGCGACGCGCTCACCTCCGAATTGAATACCGCGTTCCTCGCTCCCGCGGTCAACGAGCCGGTGCGCTGCACCGCAAGGATCCTCAAGCTCGGCAAGCGCAGCATCTACGGCGTGGCCGAGTGCCACAGCCGCGCCGGCAAGCTGTTCACGCATCACACCGTGACCTACGTGCGGCTGCAGGACGCCTGACATGGCTCTCTCGGCCCAGCACGAGATGCTGCGCGACGCGGTGCGCCGCTACGCGCGCGAGCGGCTGTGGCCGCAGGCGGCGGGTTGGGAGCGCGACAAGCGCTTCCCGCGCGAAGCGCTCGGCGAGCTGGCGGCGATGGGCCTGAATGCGGTGGCGATCCCCGAGCGCTGGGGCGGCGCCGGCATGGACTACAGCGCGCTCGCGATCGCCTTCGAGGAAGTCTCG
>DASPRB010000190.1:0-29621 GCA_035624675.1 Burkholderiales bacterium | reverse complement strand
TGCCGCCGCGATCCTGCTGTGCGAGTCCGACGGCACGCCGGAGGAAGTCGAAGAGGAGGTCGCGCACATCAAAGAGGTACTCGCACGTGCCGGCGCAACCCACATGAGGGTGTCGCGCGACGAGGGCGAGCGACTGAAGTTCTGGTCGGGGCGCAAGGCGGCGTTCCCCGCGGTCGGGCGCCTATCGCCCGACTATTACTGCATGGACGGCACGATCCCGCGCCGCCGGCTCGGCGAAGTGCTGCGCTTCATCTCCGGCATGGAGGTCAAGTACGGGCTGCGCTGCCCGAACGTGTTCCACGCGGGCGACGGCAACCTGCATCCGCTGATCCTGTTCGACGCAAACAACGCCGATGAGCTGCAGCGCACCGAGCAGTTCGCCGCCGAGGTCCTGGAGAAGTGCATCGAAGTCGGCGGCACCATCACCGGGGAGCACGGGGTGGGCGTCGAGAAGATCGACCAGATGTGCGTGCAGTTCCGGCCCGAGGAGCTGGAGACCTTCCACGCGGTGAAGCGCGCCTTCGATCCGCGCGGCCTTCTGAATCCCGGCAAGGCGGTGCCGACGCTGGTGCGCTGCGCCGAGTTCGGCCGAATGCGCGTGCACGCTGCAGCGCCCCGGTTTCCGGAACTGCCGCGCTTCTGATGGACGCCGTGCTGCAGGCCATGGCCGAGCGCGTGGGCGCGGCCGCGCAACGCGGCCAAGCCTTGCGCCTGCACGGCGGCGGCACTAAGGACTTCTACGGCAATGGGCTCGCAGGCGAGCCGTTCGATACGCGCGCCTACGCGGGCATCGTGAGCCATGAAGCGAGCGAGCTGGTGGTGACGGCGCGCGGCGGTACGCCGCTTGCCGAGCTCGAGCATGGTCTTGCCGAGGCGAACCAGATGCTGCCCTTCGAGCCGCCGCATTTCGGCGCCGGGGCGACGCTCGGCGGCTGCGTGGCCGCCGGCCTGTCGGGCCCGCGCCGCGCGAGCGCCGGGGCGCTGCGCGATTTCGTGCTCGGGGCGCGGCTGCTGGACGGTCGCGGCAGGGTGCTGTCGTTCGGCGGGCAGGTGATGAAGAACGTCGCCGGCTACGACGTCTCGCGGCTGCTCGCCGGCTCACTCGGCACGCTCGGCGTGATCCTCGAGGTGTCGCTCAAGGTGCTGCCGCGTCCGGCCGCGGAAGCGACGCTGCGGCTCGAGGCTACGGAACACGAGGCGCTGGAATGGATGAATCGCTGGGCGGGCAGGCCGCTGCCGGTATCGGCGACCAGCTTCGCGCAGGGCGCGCTGTGCGTGCGCCTGTCCGGGGCGCAGGCCGCGGTGCGCGCGGCGCGTCAGTCGCTCGGCGGCGCGGAGCTGCCGCACGCGGCGGAATTCTGGACGAGCCTGCGCGAGCACATCCATCCGGCGTTCGCCGACGATCGGCCGCTCTGGCGCTTGTCGGTGCCCAGCACGACTCCGCCGCTCGGGCTGCCGGGTGCGCAGCTCATCGAGTGGGGTGGTGCGCTGCGCTGGCTCGCTTCGGACGCCGAGTCCGGCACGATCCGCGAGGCGGCGCGGCGTGCCGGCGGGCATGCGACGCTGTTCCGTGCGCGCGACAAGTCCTGCGGTGCCTTCGCGCCGCTCTCGGTGGCCTCTGCACGACTGCATCGCGAGCTCAAGGCCGCGTTCGACCCGGCGGGGATTCTCAACCGCGGGCGCCTGTATCCGGACCTATGAGCCGGCTTCAGGCTTTGCCGAGCTTCTTTTGCTCCGCCTCGACGTTGGCACGCACGAAATCCGCGTACTGCGAATCGGGATATTTCGCGAGCAAAGTGCCGTACAGCTTGAGCGCGACCGCGGAATGGCCCCCGTCGGCTGCCTTGCCGGCCACCTCGATGAGGCGCTTTTGCGCTGCTGCGCGATCGCCCGCCATCAACGCGCCGGCATGCATTGCCCAGGCAGCCTCCATCAGGTCGCCTTGGCCGAGCAGCGCGCGGCCTAAGGACTCCCACTGTGGCGGAGCGAGCGGCAGCGCGGTGCGCTCGGCGATGAATTCGGAAAACACGCCGCGCGCGAGCAGCGCGTGGCCGCCGGTGAGCGACACGCCGATCGCGTTCGCGGCGGCGCGCAGGCGTACTCCGGCCTGCCTTGCGCCGGGCGCGAGGCGCCTCGTGAGCAGCGCCGCCTCGGTTGCCGCATGTGCGTCGCGCGCGTTGTCGAGCGAGGCGAGGCGCGTTGCCGCGAGGGCCTCGAAAGCCTGCCTGGCGTCGAGCTGCGCGACGCGCTGCTTGATCTCGTCGAACGTGGGCTTGCGGCTGCCCGCGACCGTTGGCGTGGGCGGGACGTCGGCCGCCGCGACCTCCGGCGATTCGGCCTTGCGCGGGTCGGCACCCGCCGACTCGCCTTTCGCCGCATCCGCCATGTACGCGGCGAGCCGGCGCGCTTCGTCGTTCGCTCCGTTGTCGGCGGCCTGCTTTCCGCCGCGCGCCGAGATGAACGCCACCGCGGCGATCGGGCCGAGAATCAGGCCCCAGAAGCCCACCAGCAGAAATCCGGCGCCCGCAGCTACGGGCAGCACCACTTTCCAGTTCGGTCGATCCACGCGCATTTCCTCGGACGCGAGCGGGCATGACTATAGATCGGCCGGTTGGAATTGAACAATGCAGACTGTCCTCGCTGACTTCATCCGCGGCACGCCCGAGGGGCGCGAAGCGGACGCCATTCTTCGCAAATGCGTGCACTGCGGCTTTTGTACGGCGACCTGCCCGACCTACCAGCTGCTCGGCGACGAGCTGGACGGGCCGCGCGGCCGCATCTACCTCATCAAGCAGGCGCTCGAGGGCGCGCCGGTCAGCGCGCGCACTCGCCTGCACCTGGATCGCTGCCTGACCTGTCGCGCGTGCGAAACCACCTGCCCGTCTGGCGTGCGCTACGGGCGTCTCGCGGACATCGGCCGCAAGGTGGTGGAGGAACGGGCGGGCCGCGGCCTGCTCGATCGCGCGCGCCGCGCGCTCCTGGGATTCGCCCTGCCGCGCACGCGCCTGTTCGGCGCCGCGCTGCGGCTGGGGCAATGGCTGCGCCCGGTGCTGCCCGCCGTGCTCAGGAGCGCGGTGCCCGCGCCGGCGCCGGTCGCTGGCAGCTGGCCCGCGGCACTTCACGCGCGCAGGATGCTGACGCTGGCGGGCTGCGTTCAGCCGGTGCTGGCGCCGCGCATCAACGCGGCTGCCGCGCGCGTTCTGGATCGCCTCGGCATCTCGCTCATGGAGGCGCCGGGCGCCGGCTGCTGCGGCGCGCTGCGTTTCCATCTGAACCGCCAGGCAGAGGGCCTGGCGGACATGCGCGCGCTGATCGACGCGTGGTGGCCGCTCGTGGAGAGCGGGGAGGTCGAGGCGATCGCCATGACCGCGAGCGGCTGCGGGGTCACCGTGAAGGAGTACGGCCACCATCTGGCACACGATCCGGCTTACCGGGACAAGGCGGCGCGCATCGCGGCCATGACCCGCGACCTGTCGGAGATCGTGGCCGGCGAGGCGGTCGCGCTCGAGCGGCTGCTCGGCGCGGCGCCGGCGCGCGGCCGCGTCGCCTTTCAGGCGCCGTGCTCCCTGCAGCACGGCCAGGGAATCCGCGGTCTGATCGAAGGCCTGCTCGCGCGCGCCGGGTACCGGGCGCTGCCGGTGCCCGAGGCCCATCTGTGCTGCGGTTCGGCCGGCACCTACTCGATCCTGCAGCCGCAGTTGTCGCGCGAGCTGCGCACGCGCAAGCTCACGGCTCTGCAGGCGCAGACGCCGGAGGCCATCGCCACGGCGAACGTCGGCTGCCTCGCACACCTGCAGGCCGCCGCAGACGTGCCGGTGCGGCACTGGATCGAGCTGCTTGACGACGCGCTTGGCGGCGCGCCCGGAATCGGCGGACAATCCGGCGACACCCGGCCATGAACGCCCCGCAGAAATCCTCCGCCCTCGCCGCGTCCGACGGCGCGGTGAAGGTCGTGCGCGCGGCCTGTCCGCACGACTGCCCCGACACCTGCGCGATGCTGGTGACGGTCAAGGATGGCGTCGCGGTGAAGATCCAGGGCGATCCCTCGATGCCGTTCACGGACGGTTCGCTGTGCACCAAGGTCGCGTATTACCTCGAGCGCACCTACGCGCCGGACCGCGTGCTGCATCCCCTGAGGCGCGTCGGGCCGAAGGGGCGCGGCGAATTCCGCCGCATCTCCTGGGACGAGGCGCTGGGCGAGATCGCGGCCCGCCTCAAGACGCTGGCGGACTCGCCAGAGGGGCCGCAGACGATCCTGCCGTGCAGCTACGCCGGCACCATGGGCATGGTCCAGTACAGCTCGATGGACCGGCGCTTCTTCCACCGCCTGCGCGCGTCGCTGCTCGAGCGCACGCTGTGCTCGACCGCCGGCAAGGTCGGCCTGAAGGCGACGCTCGGCGGCTCGGTCGGCATGGACCCGGAGCGCTTCGACGAAGCGAAGCTCATCCTGCTGTGGGGCGCGAACCCGGTGGTATCCAACCTGCACCTGTGGTCCCGGGTCCAGGAGGCCAAGCGGCACGGGGCGAAGGTGATCGCGATCGATCCTTATCGCAGCCTGTCGGCGGAGAAGTCGAGCCAGCACATCGCGCCGATGCCGGGCACGGACGGCGCGCTCGCGCTCGGCATGATGCACGTGCTGATCGCCGAGGGCCTCGTCGACCGCGACTACGTCGAGCGCTACACGCTGGGCTACGACGCGCTCGCCGAGCGCGTCGCGCGCTATACGCCGCAATGGGCCGCGCGCACCTGCGGCATCTCGGAGCAGGTGGTCCTGCAACTCGCGCGCGAGTACGGCAGCGTGAAGCCGGCGGCGATCCGGCTCAACTACGGGATGCAGCGCCATGCCGGCGGCGGCATCGCCGCGCGCACCATCGCCTGCCTGCCCGCGCTGACCGGCGCGTGGCGCCAGGCGGCGGGCGGGATCGTGCTCACCACGGCGGATTTCTACGGCTTCGATCACGCGGCGCTCGAGCGACCGGACCTGCTCGGCGGCGCGACGCCGCGCAGCTTCAACCACGCCGCTCTCGGCGACGCGCTCACGCGCGCCGAGCCGCCGGTGCGCGCGATCGTCGTCTACAACAACAATCCGGTCGCGGTGTGCCCCGATTCGCGCAAAGTGATCGCGGGATTTTCGCGCGCGGATCTGTTCTGCGTGGTAATGGACTCGTTCCTCACCGACACCGCCGACTACGCCGACATCGTGCTGCCGGCGACCACGCAGCTCGAGCATTTCGACGTGCACAAGTCCTATGGGCACCTCTACGTGCTGGCGAACAACCCGGCGATCGCACCGCTCGGCGAGTCGCTGCCGAACTCCGAGGTATTCCGGCGCCTCGCCGCACGCATGGGCTTTGACGATCCGTGCTTTCGCGACAGCGACGAGCAGATCTGCGCGCAAGCGCTCGCCTCGGCGAGCCCGCGCATGCGCGGGCTCGAATGGGGCGCGGTGAAGGCGGACGGCTGGCGGCGTCTGGGTGTGCCCGGGCGCTTCGCCCCGTTTGCCGAGGGCGGATTTCCGACGCCTTCGGGCAAGTGCGAGTTCTACAGCGCGAGCCTCGAGCGGCAAGGCGTCGATCCGCTGCCGTTCTTCAATCCGCCCGCGGAGTCCACGCTCAGCAATCCTGCGCTCGCACGCCGCTATCCGCTGGCGTTCCTGTCTCCCCCGGCACGCAACTTTCTCAATTCGACCTTCGCCAATCTCGCGCGCTTCCGCGATGCGGAGGGCGAGCCGCGCCTCGAGCTGCATCCCGATGACGCTGTTTCGCGCGGCATCCGCGACGGCGACAGGGTGCGCGTATTCAACGACCGGGGATCGCTCACGCTGCGCGCCGCGGTAAACGGCAAGCCGCGGCCCGGAGTGGTCGTGGCTCCTTCGGTCTGGTGGAAGAAGTTCTCGCGCGACGGCAGCAACGCAAACGACGTCACGTCGCAGCGCGTAAGCGACCTCGGCGGCGGCGCGACCTTCTACGACTGCCTCGTGGAAGTCGAGAAGCTGTCCTGAGCGCCGCCACTCATCTCTTCCTGAGCGAGGCGCTGGGACGCTACGGGTTCCCGGAGGGTCATCCGCTTTCGGTCGACCGGCAGGGCGCGTTCTGGCGCGCCGCCGGCGCGCTCGGTCTGGATCGACAGGTGATCGTGGCGCAGTCGCGCGCGGCCGAGCGCTCGGCGATCGAACGCTTTCACCGGCCCGAGTACGTCGAGCGCGTGATCGCCGCCTCGAGCGCCGGCGCCGGCTATCTCGACTACGGCGATACACCGGCCTTCGCTGGCTGCTACGAGGTGGCGTCGCACCTCGTGGGAGCGGCCCTGGAAGGTGCGCGGCGCATCATGCGCGGCGAGGCGCGTCGGACTTTTCAGCCGATCGGTGGCCTGCACCACGCACGGCGCGCGGCCGCTGCCGGATTCTGCGTATTCAACGATCTCGGCGTGCTGATCGAGACGCTGCGCGCCGAGTACGGGGTGCGGCGCATCGCGTACGTGGACATCGACGTGCATCACGGCGATGGCGTGTTCTACGAGTTCGAGCACGACGCGGAGCTGATCATCGCCGACATCCACGAGGACGGCTCCTACCTGTATCCCGGAACGGGATTCGCGTACGAGACCGGCACGGGCGGCGCCGAAGGCACCAAGCTCAACTTGCCGCTCCGGCCGGGCGCCGGCGACACCGACTTCTTCCGCGCCTGGGACGAGGCCGAGGGATTTCTCGAGCGCCATGCACCGGAATTCGTGCTCCTGCAATGCGGCGCGGACGGACTGGCGGGCGATCCGCTTGCCGATCTGCGCCTGACGCCGGCCGCGCACGCGCACGCGACGCGGCGGCTGCTCGCGCTCGCCGATCGTCACGCGCAGGGGCGGCTGATGGTGTTCGGCGGCGGCGGCTACAGCCTGCAGAACCTGAGCTCCGCCTGGTGCGCGGTGGTGCAAGAATTGGTCAGCGGTGCGGGGTGATTGGTTGCGCCGCCCCCGCGGCAGGCTAAGCTCTTGCAGGCTCTGGGAAACTCGAAGGGCGACATGAAGAACCGGAGCGGGCCGGGCCGCGAATCGCTGCACGACGCGCAGCGCCTGCACGAGGCGCGCATGGCGGCGCTGCATCGCGTCGCCGCGACGGCTTATGCCGCGACGCTGCTGAATGCGACGATCCTGCTGATCGCGCTCTGGGGCGCGATCGGGGCGCAGCTGCTCATCGCCTGGTTCGGGGTCGTGCTCGTCGTGACCGCCGCGCGCCTGGCCATCCATTTGCGCTTCGCGCGCGCGCGCGCGGACGGGAAGCTCGTCGAGTGGGAGCGCCGGTTCGCGCTCGGCGTGTTCGCCGCGGGCGCGGTGTGGGCTGCCGCGCCGGCGATTCTGTTCCCCGAGGTCGATCCGCTGCGCCAGATGGCGGTGGTGTTCGTCATCGGAGGCAGCATCATCGGAGCGGCCGGCGTTTACGGCGCCAGCCAGCTCGCGTTCTACAGCTTCAGCGCGCTGCCATTCCTCGCGGTAGTGGTGCAGTTCGTGCTGCAGCCCGAAGGGACGTATCGCCTGCTCGGCCTGATGGTGATCGTGTTCGGCGCGGCCATGCTGCGCGCGTACCGCCAGTACCACCTCAACATCGTCGAGACGCTGCGCACGCGCTTCGAGAACGAAGAGCTCGTGGCGCGCCAGGCGCGCAGCGAAGCGCGACTGCGCGATGCGATCGAAAGCTTCCCCGACGCGATTGCGGTGTGGAACGAGCGCGACGCGCTGGTGGTGTGCAACGAGGCCTACGCCCATCTGCATGGCCGGGGCCGCAAACCGGAGGAGCTGGTCGGCATCCGCTACGTCGAGATCGCCGAGAACGCGTTCGACATGGAGATCGTGCCGCCGGAACAGCGCGAACGGCGCGACGTGTGGCTCGAGCACCGGGTACGCATGCATCGCGAGGGGGCGGGCGAACTGCATCAGTTCCAGACGCGCGACGGCCGCTGGCATCAAGCGAAGACCGTGCGCGCGCACCTCGGCGGCTACGTCAGCGTGGTGTCCGACATCACCGACCTGAAGCGTGCGCAGGACGCGTATCTGACGGTGCTTGCCGAAGAGAACCTGGTGCTCGAGACCTTGCCTGCGGGCGTCGCATTCGTCGAGAACAGGGTCATCGTGCGCTGCAACCGGCGCCTGGAGCAGATGCTCGGCTATCAGCCGGGTGCGCTGCGGGGCGCCTCGACGCGCGTGTTGTACGGCTCCGACGAGCGCTGGCGGCGCGCGGGCGACGACCTTTATCGCCGCCTCGCGAGCGGCGCCATCGCCGAGGACGACGCGCGCCTCGCCCGCGTCGACGGCACCTCCCTGTGGTGCCGGGTGCTGGGCAGGGCGCTCGACCCGGCGGCCGCCGAGGCATCGTCGATCTTTGCGTTTTCGGACGCCAGCGAGCGCGTAGCGGCGGAGCAGGCGCTGCGCGCGAGCGAGGCGCTGTATCGCAACCTGGTCGAAACCTCGAACGACCTCATCTGGTCGGTGGACAGCGGGAAGCGCTGGACCTACCTGAACCCGCTCGCTGCGCGGCGCATCTACGGCTACGGGGCACAGGAGCTTATCGGGCGCCCGCTGGGCGAGCTGAGCGCGCCGGCGGTGGCCGAGCGCGACGCCGCGGTGTTCGGCCGCATTCTGGGCGGCGAATCGGTGTTCGATTACGAGACGCGCCACGAGCGCCGCGACGGCGCCGCCGTCGACGTCTCGTTCAATGCGATCCCCCTGCGGGACGCGAGCGGCGCCATCATCGGCGCGACGGGCACCGCGCGCGACGTGAGCGAGCAAAAGCGCGCCGCTGCGGCGTTGCACGAAAACGTGGAAAAGCTGCGCCTGGCGGTCGATACGGCGAACCTGTACTACTGGGAATGGGATGTTGCGAGCGATTCCTTGCGCTGGGGCCGCGACCCGGAGGGCCTGGTCGGCCGCCGCGACGAGCGCGCCCCTGTCAAGCCCGATTTTCGCGACCTCGTGCACCCGGACGACCGGGAGCGCTTCCTCGCCGCGGGGCGTCAGGCGCTCGCGAGCTGCGGTCCGTACGCGGTCGAATTCCGCACCGTGACGCGCGACGGCGAGGTTCGCTGGATCTCCGCGCGCGGCTCGGTGATCACCGGCGCGGACGGCACGGCGGCCAAGATGATCGGCGTGTCGCAGGACGTGACCGAGCGCAAGCGCCAGGAAGAGGAGGTACGCTTCCTCGCCTACCACGACACGCTCACCGGCCTGCCCAACCGGCGGCTGCTCGACGACCGGCTGCGCCAGGCGATCTACCTCGCGCAGCGGCGCGACACCAAGGTTGCCGCGATGCTGGTCGACCTGGACGATTTCAAGCGGGTAAACGACGAGCTCGGTCATCGCGCGGGCGACGCGGTGCTGCGCGAAGTGGCGCAGCGCCTGGCGGGCTGCGTGCGCAAGGCCGACACGCTCGCACGCCACGGCGGCGACGAGTTCGTGGCCGTTCTTCCGGACCTGCAGCGCGAATCGGACTGCGAGGTGGTGGCCGGCAAGATCCTCGCGGCCCTCGAGCCGGAGTTCCGGGTCGAAGGGCGGGGCTTCCGCATCGGCGCCAGCATCGGCATCTCGATCTATCCGACCGACGCCGGCGACGGCGAGACCTTGCTGCGCAATGCGGATGCGGCGATGTACCGCGGCAAGGAGCGCGGCCGCAACCAGTTCCGCTTCTTCGGCCGCTGAAGCCCGGCGCGGTATAGTGGGCAGGTGAAGGTCTCGGACAACGCGGGGCTCGCGCGGCTCGGCCGCTACCTGTGGCCGTACCGCGCGCGCATTGCGGGCGCGCTCGTGGCGCTAGTGATCGCGGCAACCTGCGTGCTGGCGCTCGGCCAGGGGCTCCGGCTCGTCGTCGACAACGGCTTCGGCAGCGGCGACCCGCAGCTGCTGAACCAGGCGCTCGCCGCGCTGCTGGCGGTCGCCGCCACGCTCTCGGTCGCGACCTACGTGCGCTTCTATCTGATGATGACCACCGGAGAGCGCGTGGTCACGGACCTGCGGCGCGCAGTCTTCGATCACATCCTGGCATTGGAGCCGGGCTTCTTCGAAGCCGCCCGCACCGGCGAGGTGATCTCACGGCTGACCGCTGATGCCACGCTGCTGCAGCAGGTGATCGGCTTCGGCCTGTCGATGTTCGTGCGCAACCTGCTGATGATGGCGGGCGCCGCGGTCATGCTCTTCGTCGTGAGCTGGAAGCTCGCTCTGCTCGTGCTGCTCGGCGTGCCAGCGACGCTGGTGCCGATCCTGCTTCTCGGGCGGCGCGTGCGCCGGCTGTCGCGCGCAAACCAGGACCGCGTCGCGGACGTGTCCGCTTACGTGGACGAGGCCGTGCACGAGATCCGCACGGTCCAGGCCTACGTGCACGAAGACGTCGACCGCGCCGGCTTCGCGCGCCACGCCGAGGCGGCGTATGCCGCCGGGGTATCCCGCATCCGGCAAAAGGCCTTGCTCATCTCCAGCGTGATGCTGATCGCCTTCTGCGCGGTCGGGCTGATCCTCTGGATCGGCGGCTACGACGTGCTGGCCGGAAGGCTCACCGCGGGCCAGCTGTCGGCCTTCGTCTTCTACGCCTCCGTGGTGGCTACCGGGGCGGGCACGGTGTCCGAGGTATGGGGCGAGCTGCAGCGCGCCGCCGGCGCCGCGGAGCGCCTGCTCGAGCTGCTCGCAACCGAGCCGCGCATCGCCCCGCCGGCGCAGCCTCTGACGCTACCGCGCCCGGCCGCCGGCGCGATCGAATTCGACGCGGTGACGTTCCGTTACCCGGCGCGCCCCGACTTGCCGGCCCTGCAGGGCTTGTCGCTCAAGGTGGCGCCAGGCGAGCGCGTGGCGCTCGTCGGCCCCTCGGGAGCGGGCAAGTCCACCGTGTTCGCGCTGCTCACGCGTTTCTACGACCCGCAGGCGGGCGCTGTCCGCGTCGACGGCGTCGACATCCGCAGCTTCGATCCGCGCGCATTGCGCACGATGATCGCGATGGTGCCGCAGGAGCCGGTGATCTTCGCCGCGAGCGTGCGCGACAACCTGCGCTACGGCCGGCCGGACGCGACGCCGCAGGCGATCGTGCGCGCCTGCGAGCAGGCGTTCGCGCTCGAGTTCATCGACCGGCTGCCGCAGGGGCTCGACACGGCGCTCGGCGAGCGCGGCGTCACGCTCTCGGGCGGCCAGCGCCAGAGGCTGTCGATCGCGCGCGCGCTGCTCGCCGACCGGCCGATCCTGCTGCTAGACGAGGCGACCAGCTCGCTCGACGCGGAGAGCGAGCGCATGGTGCAGCAGGCACTCGAGACGCTGGAGCGCGGCCGCACCACGCTGGTCATCGCGCATCGCCTGGCGACCGTGCGTCACGCCCCGCGCATCATCGTGATGGAGCGCGGCGGCATCGTCGCGCAAGGCACGCACGCCGAACTGATGCGCCAGGGCGGCTTGTATGCGAGCCTGGCCGCGTTGCAGTTCCTCGACACCGGGGCGGCGCCCGAGCGCGCGCGGGCCGCGTAGGGTGGCGCGTTTCCTGCTCGCCCTCGCGCTCGGCCTCGCGGCGGTCGGCGCCCGCGGACAGGAAGTCCTCAAGGTCGGCTCCAAGCGCTTCACCGAATCCTACATTCTCGGCGAGATCCTCGCGCAGACCGCGCACGCAGCGGGCGTCGCGACGCAGTATCGTCCAGGCATGGGAGGCACCGCGATTCTCTACGAGGCGCTGCGCAGCGGAGCGATCGACGTCTATCCGGAGTACACGGGCACCATCGCGCGCGAGATCCTGCGAATCGACCGGCCGCTCGATCTCGCGGCGCTGAATGCGCGCCTGCGCCCGCTCGGCCTCGAGGCGGGCATCCCGCTCGGATTCAACAACACCTACGCGATCGGCATGCGGCGTGCGCTGGCCGAGCGGCTGGGCATTCGCAGGATTTCCGACCTGGCGCGGCACTTCGGGCTCGGGTTCGGCTTCACCCACGAATTCCTCGGACGCGCGGACGGCTGGCCGGGGCTGAAGGCGGCCTACGGACTGCCGCAGGCGACGCCGCGCGGGCTGGATCACGGCCTGGCGTACGAGGCGCTCGCCGCAGGCGAGATCGACGCCATGGACGTCTACACCACCGACGCCAAGATCGCGCGATACGACATCCTGACGCTCGAAGACGACCGGCACTTCTTTCCGGACTACGACGCGGTGCTGCTCTACCGCCGCGAAGCGCCCGAGCGCTTTCCCGCGGCGTTCGCCGCCTTCGCGCGTCTGCGCGGCGCGATCGACGCAAAGCGCATGGCGCAGCTAAACGCGCGCGCAGAGATCGACAAGCAATCGTTCGCGGCCGTGGCGGCCGAACTTCTCGGGAACTCCGGGACGGCGGCGTCCCGCTCGCTCGCCGGCGCGCTGTTCGCGCCAGACTTCTGGCGGCTGCTGCGCGAGCACGTCGGGCTGGTGCTCGTTTCGCTCGCCGCAGCGGCGCTGGCCGGCGTTCCGCTCGGCATCGCCGCCGCCAAGCTGCGCGCCCTGCAGCAGCCCGTGCTCGTGCTCGTGGGCCTGGTGCAGACCGTGCCGGCGCTCGCGCTGCTCGCGTTCCTCATTCCCGTCACGGGCACGATCGGGCTGTGGCCCGCATTGATCGCGCTTTTCCTGTATGCGCTGCTGCCGATCGTGCGCAACACGCATGCGGGTCTGGCCGAAGTGCCGCGCGGGCTGCGCCAGGCCGCGCTCGCGCTCGGTCTGCGGCCGCGCACCGTGCTCGCGAGGATCGAGCTGCCGCTCGCGGCGCCGACCATTCTGGCGGGCGTCAAGACCTCGGCGGTGATCAACGTTGGCACGGCGACCATCGCCGCCTTCATCGGCGCCGGAGGCTTCGGCGAGCGCATCGCGCAGGGGCTGGCGCTGAACGACGACGTCATGCTGCTCGCCGGCGCGCTGCCCGCGGCGGCGCTCGCGCTGCTGGTACATGCGCTGTTCGAGCTCGCCGAGCGCGCGTTGACGCGTCGGCGCACCTCAAGGTAATCGGTCCGGGTACCGGGTAGAATCCGCGTTCTCGAACTAGGGAGAACCAGGCCATGAGAATCGGCGTTCCCGCCGAGACCCTCGCGGGCGAGACGCGCGTCGCCGCGACCCCCGAGACAGTCAAGAAATTCGCCGCCAAGAACGAGGTGCGCGTGCAGGCGGGCGCCGGCAGCGGCTCGAGCATCCCCGACAAGGACTTCGAGGCAGTCGGGGCGAGGATCGTCGCCAGCGCGGCGCAGGCCTACGACGCCGACATCGTGCTCAAGGTGCGCGCGCCGCAGCAGGCGGAACTCGCGCAGCTCAAGCGCGGATCGACGCTCGTCGGCCTGCTCGATCCGTACAACCCCGCCGGCATCGAGGCGCTCGCCAGGTCCGGCGTGACCGGCTTCGCGATGGAGCGCCTGCCGCGCATTTCGCGCGCGCAGTCGATGGACGTGCTGTCCTCGCAGGCCAACATCGCCGGCTACAAGGCGGTCGTGCTCGCCGCGGCCGAGCTGGGGCGCTTTTTCCCGATGCTGATGACGGCCGCCGGGACGGTCAAGGCTGCGCGCGTGCTGGTGCTCGGCGCGGGCGTGGCGGGCCTGCAGGCGATCGCCACCGCGAAGCGCCTGGGCGCGGTGATCGAGGCTTCCGACGTGCGCCCGGCGGTGAAGGAGCAGATCGAGTCGCTCGGCGCTAAGTTCCTGGACGTGCCCTACCTCACGGACGAGGAGCGCGAGATCGCGCAGGGCGTCGGCGGCTACGCGCGGCCGATGCCGGCGGACTGGATGCGCCGCCAGGCCGAACTCGTGCACCAGCGCGCGCTGCAGTCGGACGTGGTCATCACGACCGCGCTGATTCCCGGGCGTCCGGCGCCCAAGCTGATTAAAGAACACACCGTGCGCCAGATGAAGCCCGGCTCGGTGATCGTCGACCTGGCGGTGGAGCAGGGCGGCAACGTCGAGGGCTCGGAAACCGGCAAGATCGCTTTCAAGCACGGCGTGAAGATCGTCGGCCTGGCGAACCTGCCGGCGAGCGTGCCGTTCGACGCCTCGGCGCTGTATTCGAGGAACCTGTACAACTTCCTCGCCCTGATGCTCGATGCCAAGACGGGCGAATTCAAGATCGACCGCGAGGACGAGGTCGTCGCGGGCACTCTGGTCTGCAGCAACGGCGAAGTCACCAAGCGAGCCTGACATGAGCGGAACGGTAGATCCCACCATCATCAACCTCGTGGTGTTCGTGCTGGCGGTGTTCGTCGGCTACCACGTCATCTGGAACGTGACGCCGGCGCTGCACACGCCGCTCATGAGCGTCACCAACGCGATCTCCTCGGTGATCATCGTCGGCGCGATCCTCGCGGCGGCGCCGGCCGAGACGGACTTCGGCTCGTGGCTCGGCGTGATCGCGGTGGCGCTCGCCTCGGTGAACGTCGCCGGGGGATTCCTCGTCACGCAGCGCATGCTCGAGATGTTCAAGAAGAAGCAGCCCAAAGAGAAAGAGGGCGGCAAATGAGCGCCAACCAGCTGACGCTGTGGTACCTGATCGCCTCGGTGTGCTTCATCCTGGCGCTGAAGGGGCTGTCCTCCCCCACCACCGCGCGGCGCGGCAACCTGTTCGGCATGGCCGGCATGACGATCGCGGTGCTCACCACGATCGCGGTAATCGCGCGCGGGCGCGTCGACCTGGTCCTCGTCGCCATGCTGGCGGGCGGCTCCCTCGGAGCGCTCGTCGCGCGGCGCGTGCAGATGACCCAGATGCCCGAGCTGGTCGCGGCGATGCACTCCATGGTCGGCATGGCCGCGGTGCTGATCGCGATCGCGGTGGTCAACAATCCGGGCGCGTTCGGCGAGCACGATCCGCTGCCCGCCGGCAACCGGCTCGAGCTGTTCATCGGCACCTTCGTCGGCGCGATCACCTTCTCCGGTTCCGTGATCGCTTTCGGCAAGCTTGCCGGGCTGGGCAAGAAGTTCCGCCTGTTCTCGTCGGCGCCGGTGGTGTTCAAGGGCCAGCACCTGCTCAACCTGCTGCTCGCGCTCGTCATGATCGGCTTCGGCATTGCGTTCTTCCTCGCGCAAGACAAGGGATGGCCGCCGTACCTCGTGATGACGGCGATCGCATTCGTGCTCGGAGTGCTCATCATCATCCCGATCGGCGGCGCCGACATGCCGGTCGTGATCTCGATGCTGAATAGCTATTCCGGATGGGCGGCGGCGGGCATCGGCTTTTCGCTCAACAACTCCATGCTGATCATCGCAGGCTCGCTCGTCGGTTCCTCGGGCGCGATCCTCAGCTACATCATGTGCAAGGCGATGAACCGCTCGTTCTTCAGCGTGATCCTCGGCGGCTTCGGCGCGGCCGAAGGCAGCGCGGCGGCGGGTGGCGAGCAGAAGACGGTGCGCTCGGGATCGGCCGACGACGCCGCGTTCCTCATGGCGAACGCCGAGTCGGTGATCATCGTGCCGGGCTACGGCCTGGCGGTGGCGCGCGCGCAGCATGCGGTCAAGGAGATGGCCAACAAGCTGATCGAGAAGGGCGTCTCGGTGCGCTACGCGATCCATCCGGTCGCCGGCCGCATGCCGGGCCACATGAACGTGCTGCTAGCCGAGGCCGAGGTGCCCTACGACCAGGTGTTCGAGATGGACGACATCAACAGCGAGTTCGGCAGCACCGACGTGGTGCTGGTGCTCGGCGCGAACGACGTCGTCAATCCGCTGGCGCACGAGAAGGGCAGCCCGATCTACGGCATGCCGATCCTCGAGGTCGCCAAGGCGCGCACCGTGCTGGTGAACAAGCGCAGCATGGCCGCGGGCTACGCGGGGTTGGACAACCCGCTGTTCTACATGGACAAGACGATGATGGTGTTCGGCGACGCGAAGAAGGTGGTCGAGGACATCGTCAAGGCGCTCGACTAGCGTGAGCTCGCGCGAAGACATCCTCGCCGAGATCCGCAGGCGGCAGCGTGGGGGTGGCGCGGCGCCTTCGCGCGCCGAGCTGGAGGAGCAGCGCACCTACCTGCGCGCGCACCCGCGCGGCCCGTTGCCAGAGGTGAGCGGCGATCTGGGCGCACGGCTCCTCGCGCGCGCCGCGGCCGCGGCGAGCACCGGCGAGCGCGTCGCCACGCTTGCCGAGGCGCCTGCGGCGGTGGCGCGCTTCCTCGATGCGCACCGTCTGCCCAAGTCGGGCTGCGTGTGGCCACGGCTCGCCCATCTCGACTGGAAGAGCGCCGGGCTCGCGCTCGAGGCGCGCGCTGCCCGGGGCGAGGATCGTCTCGGCGTCACGGGCGCGTTCTGCGCGCTCGCCGAGACCGGCACCCTGATGATGGTATCCGGCGCGGACACGCCGGCAGCGACCAGCCTGCTGCCCGAGACGCACATCGCGCTCGTGCCCGTGGAGCGCGTCGTGCCGTGCATGGAGGACGGCTGGGACCTGCTGCGCGCCGAGCACGGCCAGCTGCCGCGCGCGGTGAATTTCATCTCCGGACCTTCGCGTACCGCGGATATCGAGCAGACGCTGGTGCTCGGCGCGCACGGACCGTACCGCGTGCATATCGTCCTGGTCGGCTGAGCCGTGCGCCCGCCCCGATTGGCGGACATGTCGGCGAGCGGACTGTTGCAGCTGCGGCGCGGCATCGTGGGCGGTACGCGCGCGCTGCGCGGCTTCCTCGCGCGCAAGCTTCCGCCCGCGACCCTAAGGATCGGCATGTCCGCGCGCCTGCTGCATCCCAAGCCGGGCGCCTCGGGCCTGTACGCCAAGCACATGCAGTACCTCGAGCCCGCGGTCGCGCACTGGGTGATGTCGCGCGACGTGCTGGTGTTCATGGTGCCGACGGTCGACAAGGACGGGCTGCTTCACCGCAGCAACATCCGCGTGGCGGACTACGCGCGGGTGCTGGATGGTCTGGTGTTGCAGGGCGGGTCTGACGTCAGCCCGCTCACCTATGGCGAGGAGCCGCTGGACGCCGCCTGGGCGGGCGACCGGCTGCGCGATGTCTACGAGATCGAGCTGCTGCACGAGTTCGTCGAGGCCGGCAAGCCGGTGCTCGGGATCTGCCGCGGCGCACAGCTGATAAACGTCGCGTTCGGCGGCACGCTGTACCAGGACATCGCCACGCAAGTCTCCGGATCGCAGGCGCATGTGACGGATGCTTACGACAAAAACCTGCACGCGCTGCACATCGAGCCGGGAACGGGGCTTGGCCGCATGTTCCCCGGCGTCGAGCGGGCACGAGTCAACTCGATTCACCACCAGTCGATCAAGGTCCTCGGGCGCAACCTCGTGGTGGAGGCATACTCGGAGCCCGATAGAATAGTCGAGGCGATCCGCGGCACCGGCAAGAGCTATATCTTCGCGGTGCAGTGGCACCCGGAATTCCATGCGCCGGGCGACAACGCGCTGCTCGACAGCGCGCCGATTCTCGACGAGTTCCTGCGCGCCGCCCGCGGCGCGTGATACCGGGGCCGCGGCGGCCCCCTGCCACGGAGAAGGAATGGAGCTGAGCTTTCTGCCGCATCTGCCGTTCGCGCTGTCGCAGCCGGTGCTGTTCGGCGCGCTGCTCGCCGCGGGGTTGCTTGCCGGCGAAGCGCTGAACCGCTACGCGCACCTGCCGCGCATCACCGGTTTCGCGCTCGCCGGGGTGCTGCTCGGGCCGCAGGTCTCGGGCTTGCTCGACCGCGAGGCGCTGCATACGCTGCGCGTGCTGATCGACCTGTCGCTCGGGCTTATCGTGTTCGAGCTCGGCTTTCGGCTCGATTTCGCGTGGCTCAGGCTGAACCGCTGGCTGCTTGTGACCGCGCTGGCGGAGAGCGCGTTTTCCTTTATCGCCGTTTACGCCGCGCTCGAATACTTCGGCTTTCGGCCCCTGCTCGCGGCGTGCGGCGCCGCGATCGGGACCGCGACTTCGCCCGCGGTGGCGCTGCTCGTCGCGCACGACATGCGGGCCGAGGGGCAGATCACCGAGCGCATGCTCCTGTTTACCGCCGTCAACTGCGTGCTCGCCTATCTGGCGCTCACCCTGCTGCTGCCCTTCCTGCACCTCGAGCATCGGGCGACGTGGCCGGAAGCGCTGCTCCATCCGCTCTACCTGCTCGGTGGGTCAGCGCTGCTCGGATTCGCTGCCTGCGTGCTGCTGCTGTGGCTGTCGCGCTGGCTGGGCAAGCGCGAGGACCGGCAGTTCGTGCTGCTCGTCGCCCTGGTGGTGCTGACCATAGGAACGGCGCGCATCCTGAACCTGTCGGTCGTGATGACGCTGGTCACGCTCGGCATGCTTTCGCGCAACCTCGATTATCGCCACGCCCTGATGCCGTTGCGCTTCGGCTACGGCGGGCAGCTGTTCTTCGTCATTTTGTTCGTGCTGACGGGTGCGAGCCTGCAGTTCGGCGCGCTGTGGACCTCCGGCCTGGTGGTGGGCGCGTTCGTCCTGGCGCGCTTTCTCGGCAAGGCGCTCGCCATCCTGCTGTTCGGCCGTCCCTCCGGGGTACGCCCCGGGGGTGCCGGCCTGCTCGCGATCGCGCTCTTGCCGATGTCCGGGCTCGCGGTGGTGATGGTGCACGATACGAGCGTGCTCTATCCCGCCTTCGGCAGGGAGCTGTCGACCGTGCTGCTGTCGGCCATTGCCGTGCTCGAGCTGCTCGGGCCGCTCGGCACGCAATACGCGCTGCGACGCGCGGGTGAAGCGCACCCCGGGAGGGGCGGTGCCTGAAACGCAAGTTGCCGACGAGATGAATTTTCGTCCGTCCGCGCACGTCAGCATCGGCGTCGAGCTGGAGCTGCAGCTGGTGCGCGCGCACGATCTCGACCTGGCGCGCGATGCTGATGACCTGCTCGCCAGGCTCGCCAAGCGCAGCCTTCCCGGAGCGGCCAAGCCGGAAATCACGGAGAGCATGATCGAGCTGAACAGCGGCGTGCACCGGCGCTACGCGACGTTGGCCGACGAGCTGCGGGTCATGCGCGACATCGTCGTGAAGGAGGCGGGCCTGCTCAATCTGCGCGTCTCGGGCGGCGGCTCGCACCCCTTCCACGACTGGGCCGACCGGCGCATCTATCCGACCGAGCGTTTTCGCGCGATCCTCGAGCGCTACGGCTTCCTCGCCAAGCAGTTCACCGTTTTCGGGCAGCACGTGCACGTCGGCTGCCCCGACGGAGACGCAGCCGTGTATCTCGTGCACATGATGACGCGCTACGTGCCGCACTTCATCGCGCTTTCGGCTGCCTCGCCCTTCTATCAGGGCGAGGACACGTCTTTCCAGAGCTCGCGGCTTACCGCGGTGAGCGCATTCCCGCTCGCCGGGCACATGCCGTTCGTGCGCGACTGGGCGGAATTCCTGGAGTACTACGAGACGATGCGCGGCTTCGGCGTCGTTGCGAGCATGAAGGACTTCTACTGGGACATCCGGCCCAAGCCCGAGTACGGGACGATCGAGATCCGGGTGTGCGATACGCCGCTCACGGTCGAGCGCGCGGCGCTGCTTGCTGCCTACGCGCAGGCGCTCGTCGCCTACCACCTGGCCGAGCGGCCGCGCGAGCCGGCGCGCGCCGCGTACCAGGTGAACAGCTTCAACCGCTTCGAGGCGAGCCGCTTCGGCCTGGCGGGCGAGCTGATCGAGCCTTACGAGCGCCGCAGGGTGAAGATCGGCGAGGACATCCTCGCCACCGTCTCCGCGGTGATGCCGCATGCTCGGCGCATGGAGGCGGGCGACGCGCTCGCCGAGCTCGCGGCGGGCGTGCGCAGCGGCTATTCCGATGCCGGGTGGCTGCGCGCGCGCTATGCGGAAGCCGGCTCGCTGCTGGACGTCGTGCGCGAGGCGAGCGCGGCATGGGCAGGAGGGCGGGATCGCACATAGGGCGGCGGCGGTCCCGGAGTCACTATAATCGGCGTCATCTTCGAGGGGGGTGTCTTGCTCAAGCAAGTGGCGTTGCGGCTTTTCGCGCGCGAGCGTGGTCTGTTCACCGGCGCGCTGGTGATCGGCGTGTCGCTTGCAATGTTCGGCGTGCCGGTCGATTTCGTGCTCTTCGGCCTGACGCTTGCCGGCGTCGCCCTGTTCCATCACCACACGCTGCAGGTCGCGCTCACCGGCCTCGCGGCGATCATCCTGTACAAGCTCGGATTCACCGGATTCCGGGAAGGTCCCGGATTCGGCGGCCTCGCGCTTCACATGCGGCACGAGTGGGTGATCCTGACCAATCTACTCGGCCTGCTCCTCGGATTTGCGCTCCTGTCGCGGCATTTCGAGGACAGCAAGGTGCCGGCGGTGCTGCCCCATTTCCTTCCTGACGACTGGCGGGGCGGGTTCGTGCTGCTGGTGATCGTGTTCGTGCTGTCGTCGTTCCTCGACAACATCGCCGCCGCACTGATCGGCGGCGCGATGGCGCGCGTCGTATTCCGCCACAAGGTGCACGTCGGCTTTCTCGCCGCGATCGTCGCGGCGTCCAACGCCGGAGGCTCGGGGAGCGTGGTCGGCGACACGACCACCACGATGATGTGGATCGACGGGGTGAATCCGCTCGACGTGCTGCACGCCTATGCCGCGGCGATCGTCGCGCTCGTCGTCTGCGGCATCCCGGCCGCCAAGCAGCAGCATCGCTACGCTCCGATCATCAAGGACGCACGGGTGGAGGGGCGCGTGGACTGGGCGCGGGTCGGCATCGTCGCCTTCATCCTCGTTGCCGCCATCGTGGCGAACGTGGCGATGAACGTGTACACGGAAGGGCTGGGAGACCGCTTTCCGGTGCTCGGCGCCACGGTTTGGGCGGCGATCCTCGCGACCGCAGCGCTGCGGCGTCCGACCTGGAGCCTGCTGCCCGACGCGCTCAAGGGCAGTATCTTCCTGCTGTCGCTGGTGACCTGCGCGTCGCTCATGCCGGTGGAGAAACTGCCGCTCGCCTCGTGGCACGTCGCGATGGGCCTGGGCTTCGTGTCGGCGGTATTCGACAACATCCCGCTTACCGCGCTGGCGCTCAAGCAGGGCGGCTACGACTGGGGCATGCTCGCCTACACCGTGGGATTCGGCGGCTCGATGATCTGGTTCGGCTCGAGCGCGGGCGTGGCGCTGTCGAACATGTACCCCGAAGCGAAATCGGTCGGCCGCTGGCTGCGCGAGGGCTGGCACGTGACCGTTGCGTACGTCATCGGCTTCTTTGTGATGCTCGCGCTGGTGGGCTGGCAGCCGCATCCGCCGCACAAGGCGGGTCCGGCGGCCGTGGCGACCTCCAGCCGCGCGGTTTAACCGCGCCCTTCGTTCACGGCGAAGCGCGCTGCGAGGCTTTTCGCTCCGACGGCACGAGGCGGTCGTCAGGAAGCGGCATCACCTTGCGCGCTTGCAAGATCGGGGGCTAGAATCGGCGCCGAAGCTTAGTATTCAGAAAGCTTCCCTACATAAATATCAATAGAACGTAAGCTTCCGGCAGTCCCGTTCGCTCCGGCGACTCGCCTATGTCGTCACGCTAGAGGAGGATCCACATGAGCAAGCAACGCAAGTCATCAGAGCCCTCGCGCCGCAAGTTTCTCGCAGGCGCCGCGGCTGCCGCGACGGGCGCGGCGACGATCGGTTTCCCCATGATCGCCAAGGGCCAGGCGGGCCCGATCACGTTCCGCTGGCAGAGCACTTGGCCGACCAAGGACATCTTCCACGAGTACGCGCTTGACTACGCCAAGAAGGTAAACGACATGTCCGGCGGCGACCTCAAGATCGAGGTCCTGCCGGCGGGCGCAGTAGTCAAGGCGTTCGACCTGCTCGATGCCGTCACCAAGGGGACGCTGGACGGCGGTCACGGCGTGCTCGTCTACTGGTATGGCAAGCAGCCGGCGCTCGCGCTTTGGGGCTCGGGACCGGCCTACGGCATGGATTCCAACATGCTGCTCGCCTGGCACTACTACGGCGGCGGCAAGGAAATACTCGCCGACATCTACAAGAGCATCGGCATGAACGTCGTCTCGTTCCCCTACGGCCCGATGGCGACCGAGCCCCTCGGCTGGTACAAGAAGCCGATCACGAAGGCATCAGACTTCAAGGGGTTGAAGTTCCGCACCGTCGGGCTCGGCATCGAGCTGTTCTCCACGATGGGCGCGGCAGTCAATGCGCTTGCCGGCCCCGACATCGTGCCGGCAATGGACCGCGGCCTGATCGACGCTGCGGAGTTCAACAACCCGTCGTCCGACAGGGCGCTCGGCTTCCCCGATGTGTCCAAGGTCTACATGATGCAGAGCTTCCACCAGTCGGCGGAGACACTGGAGATCCTGTTCAACAAGACCAAGTACGACGCCCTGCCCGACAAGCTGAAGGCAATCATCTGGCACGCGGTGGAGGGGGCATCCGCAGACATGTCCTGGAAGGCGATCGACCGCTATTCGAAGGACTACATCGACATCCAGGCGAAGGACAAGGTCAGGGTCTACAAGACGCCCAACTCCGTGCTCCAGGACCAGCTCAAGATCTGGGATCAGGTCATCGCGAAGAAGGCCGCGGACAACCCCATGTTCAAGAAGGTGCTCGAGTCGCAGAAGGCCTTCGCGCAACGCGCGGCGAAATGGCAGAACGACCAGCAGGTCGATTTTAAGATGGCGTTCAACCACTATTTCGGCAGAAAGGCCTAAGCAAGTCGCGGCATCGATCCGGCCATCCCGCGGCTTATCGCGGGATGGCTTTTCGTTTGTTGTCGGTCCGGAAACGGACGGTGCCGGGAGCAGAGCAGCATGCGCATTCAGCGTTTCCTCCTGCTAATCGACCACATCAGCACCTGGGCGGGCAAGGCGTTCTCGTGGCTCATCCTGGTGCTGACGGGGGCGGTGTGCGTCGAGGTATTCAAGCGCTACCTGCTCAATGCGCCGACCTCCTGGGCCTTTGACGCGGACTACATGCTTTATGGCGTGCTGTTCATGATGTGCGGCGCCTACACCCTTGCGCAGGACGGGCACGTGCGCGGCGATTTTTTGTACAGCTCGATGAGGCCGCGCCTGCAAGCGTCGCTCGACCTGGCGCTGTACCTGATCTTTTTTGTGCCCGGCATCGCGGCGCTGGCCTACGCGGGCTGGGACTTCGCGCACGCCTCCTGGTCGATCCGCGAGCATGTCAACGACACAGCAGAAGGACCGCCGGTGTACCACTTCAAGGCGGTCATCCCGATCGCCGGGGCGCTGGTGCTGTTGCAGGGTATCGCGGAGATCATCCGTTGCATCATCTGCCTCAAGACTGGGAAGTGGCCAGAGCGGCTGAAGGACGCGGAGGAGATTGACGTAGTCGAGGAGCAACTCGCGCATAGCGAATACGTCGACGAGGAGTCGCGCAGGCGCGCGATCGAGAGCGTGCACGAAATCGACGAGGCGGCGAAGCAGCGCTCGACCGTCCTGGGCGCCGAGAGGAGCGAGCAATGAGCGATCCCGCGCTCGGCCTCACCATGTTGGCGCTCATCGTGATCGTGATCATGATGGGCTTCCCCACGGCGTTCACGCTGATGGGGCTGGGGATGTTCTTCGGCTTCTTCGCGCTGCACGACCCGTCCACACCCTGGACGCAGAACCATATCTTCGATCTCGTGGTCCAGCGCACCTACGGCGCGATGACCAACGACACGCTGATCTCGATCCCGCTGTTCGTGCTGATGGGCTACGTGATGGAGCGGGGCGCCTTGGTGGACAAGATGTTCTACAGCGTGCAGCTCGCGTTCCGCAGGGTTCCGGCCTCGCTCGCGGTCGCCACGCTGATCATTTGCACCTTCTGGGGCATCGCGAGCGGACTGGTCGGTGCAGTGGTAGTGCTGATGGGGGTGATCGCATTCAATCCAATGCTGCGGGCTGGCTACGACACGCGCCTTGCGTCGGGTGTCATCACGGCGGGCGGAACGCTGGGCATCCTGATTCCGCCGTCGGTCATGATCATCGTGTATGCCGCGGTCGCCGGCCAATCGGTGGTCAAGCTCTACGCCTCGGCGATGTTCCCCGGGTTCTTCCTGGCGTTCCTCTATCTCGTCTACATCATCGGCTGGGCGCTGATCAATCCCAAGGTCGCGCCCAAGCTGCCCGAGAGCCAGACGAAGGTGCCGGTGCCGGAGTGGGTGCCGAGGTTCCAGCAGGCGTACTCGCGCAACATGCTGGTCAGCCTTGTCTCGGCCCTGCTATCGCCGAAGAGAGCGCTGGCGATCGAAGCAGGCGGTGCGCGGCTCGGATACCGGATGCTGGTGAAGAATTTCCTCGCCGCGCTGGTTCCGCTGGCCATGATGGCCGTGACCTTCTGGGGCGCCTGGTGGTACGTCGTCATCCACCCGCAAACGGAATTGCGCGAGGAAAGGGCGATCGCGGCCGAAGTGCAGAGAGTGGAGACCCCGGCGAGACCCGCGGCTCCGCAAGCCAAGTCGGAAGACCAGCCCCAGGAACTCGGGGCCGGCGAGTCCGGATCGGTCGATACGGGAGCTGGCGAGGGCGGAATCGAGCAACTCGGCACGCCGGAACTCCTGCAGGAAGGCCCGGCCGCTCCCGCAGAAGCCGGGCCGCCGGCGCAGTTTTTCACCTGGTTCTGGGTCTGCGTTGCGCTCGGCGGTGCGGTTCTGGCGTACTACTACTGGACGCTCGGCGCGGAGCAGTTCGAGATTCTCAAGCTGCTCGCGTCCTCCACGCTGCCGCTCGGCATCCTCACGGTCGTGGTGCTCGCGGTGATTCTCTTCGGCATCACGACCGCCACCGAGTCGGCGGCGGTCGGCGCCGCAGGCGCGTTCCTGATGGCGATCCAGGCGAAAACACTCACCTGGCAGCGGGTCAAGGAATCGGTGTTCCTGACCGCCAAGACCACCGCCATGGTGTGCTGGCTGTTCGTCGGCTCAGCGCTGTTCTCGGCGGTGTTCGCGCTGCTGGGCGGGCAGCAGCTGGTCGAGAAGTGGGTGCTGTCGTTCAACCTGTCGCCGGTGCAGTTCATGCTTCTGTCGCAGGCGATCATCTTCGTCCTGGGCTGGCCGCTCGAGTGGACCGAGATCATCGTCATCTTCGTGCCGATCTTCCTGCCGCTGCTCAAGCACTTCAACATCGATCCGATTCTCTGGGGAACCCTGGTGTTCGTGAACCTGCAGGCTGCGTTCCTGTCGCCTCCCGTTGCGATGTCGGCCTTCTACCTGAAGGGGGTATCACCGCCGCACGTCACGCTCAACCAGATCTTCGCCGGCATGATGCCGTACATGCTGGTGGTGATCCTGTGCATGGTCTTCATGTACCTGTGGCCCGGAATGACGCTGTGGCTGCCGAACTACCTCTACGGGGGCGGCTAGGTCGCGCCGGCGTGGACGCCAAATCTGCCAATTGGCGCACTGCGACGGATGCCGCGCGGGCGATCCGCGAAGGCGCACTCAGTTCGGAAGAGCTGGTGCAGGCTTGCCTGGAGCACATCCGCGCGACGGAGCCGACGGTGCAGGCATGGACGTTCCTCGACGAGGCGCATGCGCTTGCCCAGGCTCGCGCTGCGGACCAGGGGCGGCGCTCGGGTCAGCCGGTCGGAGCGCTGTGCGGCGTGCCGGTCGGCGTGAAGGACATCTTCGACACCGCGGACATGCCGACGGAGAACGGGACGGTGCTCCACCGGGGACGCGCGCCGCACAAGGATGCTGCGGCCGTGGCCAGGCTGCGCGCTGCTGGCGCAGTGATCCTCGGCAAGACGGTGACCACCGAATGCGCGTATTTCTCCCCCGGCAAGACCCGCAACCCGCACAATCCCGAGCACACGCCCGGGGGTTCCTCGAGCGGTTCCGCGGCCGCCGTCGCCGCAGGCATGGTGCCGCTCGCGTTGGGTAGTCAGACCAACGGGTCGGTCATCCGCCCGGCGGCGTTCTGCGGCACTTTCGGCTTCAAACCGACTCACGGGCTGGTTCCCCGTTCCGGGGTCCTCAAGCTCTCGCGCACGCTCGATCACGTCGGAGTCTTCGCGCGCACGCTGGAAGACGTCGCATTGCTCGCTGAAGAACTCGTCGGCTACGACGAGGACGATCCCGACACTCGAATGCAGGCACGCATCCCGTTCACCGCTCTGGCCGCGGAGGAGCCGCCGGTCGAGCCCCTGCTCGCCTTCATCAGGACGCCGCAGTGGGAGCGCGCCGAGCCGGAGACGCGCGAGGCCTTCGACGAGCTCGTCGCAGCCCTGGGGAGCCGTATCGAGGAGGTCGAATTGTTTCCTTCCGCGTCGGAGGCCTGGGATTGGCATCGGACCATCATGGAGGCCGAGATGGCCGCCAACCTGGAGCGCGAATGGCGGCACGGCCGGGACAAGCTCTCGGAGAGGCTGCGCGCCCTGATCGAACGGGGACGCGACATCCGTGCCGTCGACTATCAGCGCGCCGTGGCGAGCGGCGCGCAGCTGCAGGAGAGCTTCGAAGATCTTTTCATTCAGCGCTACGACGCCATTCTCACGCCGTCGGCGCCCGGCGCGGCTCCGAGGGGGCTCGCCTCGACCGGCGATCCCGCGTTCTGCAGCCTGTGGACGCTATCCGGACTCCCGTCCATCAATCTGCCGATCATGCGGAGTGCCAACGGCTTGCCGCTGGGTGTCCAGCTAGTCGGAAGACGGCACTTCGACGGGCGCTTGCTGCGCACCGCGCGCTGGCTCGTGGCGCGCTTGAGCGCCGAAAGCTAGCGCGCCGCGACGGGGGATTTGAGGGACGCGAGCTCCTCGCGCACGCGCTCGATCTCGCTGCGGTCGGTGAAGGCCAGAATCCAGTGGGTCACGCCGCCGTCGGCGCCGCGCACCGCGCTTACTGCCGCCTCGACCGGAAGCGAGCCGCCGTCCTTGCCCCAGGCGGAAAGCTTCCGCCGCGAGGCAGGTTCGCTGAACAGATGTTGCGCGAGCTCCGTGTTGCCCCGGAACAGCAGGTCGATCACGCCGCGACTGCGAGCTTCGGCTTCGCGATAGCCGAACAACCGCTCGAACGCCACATTCACATACGTGATCGGTTGCCCGGGTGCACCGGCGTCCGCCAGCGCGACCGCAAAACCGCAGGCGGAGAGCGCCGCGCGTGCAAGCGCGCTGTCGGACAGCAGCCGAAACAACGCCGGCGCGGTCTCGATCCTAGGCTGATTGACCGGTGCTCCGACCGCGGCGCGCGGCCGGGGCGGCATCCTCAACCGCCCGCTCGTGTCAGCGACTGACATGACTCGTTTTTGCCACGATCATGCGGTTCAGGCAAGCCGCTCGGGCTGCAAAAACCGGATATTTTTCAATGAAATGTGACTTAGACCACACTCCGTGAGCGGTGCCGCAGAGGCCTCAGGCGGCCGCCTGATTGCAGGTGCGTAATGCGACCAGCGCCATCGCTTGATGGAGCCCGTCGCACAGGCCCGAGCCGTACAGGCACGACGCCAGCAGACGCGACATCGGGGACGGCAGCGGGGTCTTCCCGTCCAGCGCGCTTTGGATCCAGAGCGCGGTGCTCTTGGCATCTGGCGCAGGGCCCGCGGGACCGGAGCCATGCGGCGCCTCGGCGTGGAACAGCAGCGACGGCTCGCCCGAGCGGAAGTGGACGATCGCGGGACGTTGCAGCGGATCGACGTACGCCTCGCCCTCAGAGCCGACGAAGAGCAAGGCGTGCTCCTCGTGCACTCCGAGCACGGCGGTCAGGACCGCCTTCTCGTTCTCGTCGTCTGCCGGCACGAGCTGCAGTCCACGTCCGTCGAAGGGATCGGCAAGCCGCGCGATCTGGCGCGCGCACGCGGCGGTACCGAGCCGCGCGCGCAGGGCGAGCAACTGCGCGAGCGCGGGCGAAAGCAGGCCCGTAGGGACGAAAGCGAGTCGTGTCGACTCCAGGACGCTTTGCGCTTCCGCGAGCGACTTGCAGGGTAGAACGCCGAGCTCGCGCAGCACGGCGGCGCTCGCTACGCGACCCTGCGCTTCGAGTGCGCCGTGTATCAGAACCGGGACACCGAAGCGCGCCAGCATCAAGGCGAGGAGCGGCATCAGGTTGGCATGCGCGCGCGCGCCGCCGTAGCTCGGGATCACGACGGCGCGCAGGCGCTCGGGAGAGTCGAGCCGGTTCAGGCGTGGCTGCAGGGCGCGCCGAAAGCCGGAGATTTCGCTTGGCGCCAGCCGCTTCATGTCCAGGGCAGCGAGTGCGGCGCCCAGCTCGAGTTCGGCGATTCCGCCATCGAGCACGGCGGAACACAGGTCGAAGGCGTCCTGCTCGGCGAGGTCGCGCGCATTTTCGCCTCCGTGGGCGAGGACCTGCATAGCGCGTGCGACGATCATCCGATCCTCCAGCAATCCGGGCGAGCCAATCCCGCAACCTGGAGGATTGCAATCGGCGTGCCAGTGCGAGCCGCGCCCCCGCGGCAGGGCGTCAGGCAGGGATCAGATCGAATTGCGGTGCACGCGGAAGAGCATGTGCATCGCTTTGGTGCACAACCTCAGACAGGCACGCGGCGGGCGCGCGTAGACAGGGAGTAGCAGAACCGGCGCAGGCGGCTCAGATCGTCCGTCTCGATCGCCTCGTGCAGGAACTTCATGTTGCGGTCGATCTCGCCCTGGTACAGGTTCGGGCCGTCGAAATGTGCGCCGGCGTACCGCTCGACGCCGCCCAGCTTGTTGCCCAGCCGGTCGCGCGCCACGAATTCGTAGAATCCGGGCGTCTTGTACATCAGGTCGTCGCGCGAGCTGTAGCGCACGATCTCGCGCCCATCCGGGGTGCGGTCGCGTGCGATGTTGCCCCACACGAATTCCTCGTACAGGAACTCGCGGCACTTCTCGAGGTACATTCGGTCGGACATCTGGCCGATGAGGTCGGCGGTGCCGACCATGTGACCGAGGAGACGGTCCGCCGGATCGTCGATCTTGATGTCCTCCAGGTCCTTCTCGTAGCCGGTGAAATGCACCAGCTGCGCCGCGAGCGGCGCCTCGGCGACGAAACCGAGCCGCGGCAGGTAATCCCGCAGGAACTCCGCGCTGCGGCTGACGTGGATCTTGGTGAACACCGCGCCGTTCTCGATATGCGCCTCGGAATCCCGCCGGATGTAGCCCGAGTCGTGCAGCAGCGAGATGATCACGCCGAGCACGGCGCGGCGCGGCCCGAGCTGGTCCGCCAGCGGCTGCACGCGGTCGTGGCCGTCGATCAGCCGCGCGGTGGCGAGCGAGATATCGAGCGTGTGGCGCAGATCGTGATACAGCGTGTCGCAGGCGAGGTAGCCGGGAAAAGTCCCCTCGAACAGCGACTTGACGTCCTCGAAGGCGCGTGTGAGCGGCTGCAGGTCGGCGCCCGGGTAGCGCGCTGCGAACGTCGAGCGCACGAAATCGCGCACCCGGTCGGCGTCCTCGACGTCGACCCGGTTCGCTACGTCGTACTGGTTCAGGCGGTCCCGCATTGGAGCTGCTCCAGCAGAGCTTTGTATTAGCAAATAATTATCGCCTGACCCCTGGGCGGCCGCAATAAGCTTTATCTCTCAGTCTCGCTGCGGTGCGCAAAAAAGGGAGACGGCCGATAAGCCGGGTTCTGTTGGCGCGGGCCCGAATCCGGGTCACGCCATGACAGCCATTCCTCTGGGCCGCGAGTTACCCCGCGGCTCAAGCCACCTACCCGCAAGCTCGGCCGAGCCGACCTCGAGCGCTTGCCTATTTGGTGTTGCTCCGGATGGAGGTCGCCGCGTTTCACCCCCCGGTGTGACCCGGGGACTCGTCTCTGTGGCCCTGTTCGTCGCCTTTGCGCCGCTCGCGCGGCG
>DASPRB010000178.1:0-19948 GCA_035624675.1 Burkholderiales bacterium | reverse complement strand
CTGGCGCTCGCGTACTGCCGCTGCCGCGACCTGCTGCGCCGCGCGCCCGGCGCGACACCGGCGGAGCTGCTCGAGACGCTCAAGCGCGCCGACGCGCTGCGCCGGCCGGAACGCTTTGCCGGGCTGCTCGCCGCGGCGCGCATCATCGAGGAGAGGGCGCCGGCAGATCTCGGGCGATTGGAGCGCGCCCTGGCGGCCGCGCAGCAGGTCGACGCGGGCGCGATCGCCGCGGGGGCGGCCGCGCCCGCCGACATCCCGGCGCGGCTGGACCGTGCGCGCGAGGCGGCGATCGCCGCAGCGCTCAGATGATGCGTCCGAGCAGGTAGAGCAAGAGCGACAGCAGGACCGTGCTGGTGAATGGGACGTAGAGCACGCGCCCGCGCAGCGGGATGCGCAGATCCCCGGGCAGCCTGCCCAGGCCTGCGCGCGTGAGCCCCGGCGCCACCACCGAGAGCACGAGCAGCGCGACGAACAGCGTCAGCAGCCATTTCAGCACGGCGAAACGCTCCTCTTGCGATCCGCCGCACACGATAAACTCGCAGAATTGAATGCGAGGGGAAGCGCGATGATCGATCTGTACACCTGGGGCACTCCGAACGGCCGAAAGATCTCAATCATGCTTGAGGAATGCGCGCTTGCCTACCGTGTTCACCCGGTCGACATCGGCAAGGGCGAGCAGTTCGCGCCCGAGTTCGTGGCCATCAGCCCCAACGCAAAGATCCCGGCGATCGTCGACCCCGAAGGTCCGGACGGCAAGCCGATCGGCATGATGGAATCCGGGGCGATTCTCGTCTATCTCGCCGGCAAGACCGGGCGCTTTTTGCCGCAGTCGGCGCGCGACAAGTACGAGGCGCTGCAGTGGCTCATGTTCCAGATGGGGCACGTGGGGCCGATGTTCGGCCAGGCGCACCACTTCATGCGCGCGAAGAAGGACGAGATTGCCTACGGCACCGAGCGCTACGGCCAGGAGGCCAGGCGCCTTTACGGGGTCATGGACCGGCGCCTGGCGAGCACGCCGTTCCTCGCCGCGGGCGAGTACACGATCGCCGACATCGCCACCTATCCCTGGGTGGCGCGCCACGAATGGCACCGGGTCGATCTCGCCGAATTTCCGAGCGTGAAGCGCTGGTTCGACACCATCGGCCGGCGCCCCGCGGTGGCGCGCGGCATGGTCGTGCCGTTCCTGAACTGAGCGAAATGCTCGAGCTGCTCGCCGCGCCGCACGGCGGGGCCGCCGCGCGCACGCCGCTCGTATTCGTGCACGGCGCCTACGTCGGCGCCTGGTGCTGGGCCGAGCACTTCCTGCCATGGTTCGCCGAGCGCGGCTTCCCCTCGTACGCGCTGTCCCTGCGCGGGCACGGCAAGAGCGCAGGGCGCGAGCAGCTGCACAGCTTCGGACTGGCCGACTTCGCGGACGATCTCGAGGCCGTGCTGGCGGACCTCCCTCGCTCCGCGGTGCTCATCGGCCACTCGATGGGCGCGCTCGTCGTGCAGAAATATCTCGAGCGCGGCGCGCGACGCGCCGCAGCGGCCGCGTTCATCTGTCCGGTGCCGCCGTTCGGCGTGCTGCCCTCGAGCTTCACGCTCGCCTTGACGCGCCCCGCGCTGTTCTCGGAGATCAATGCGCTCGCCATCGGCCGGCGCGTATCGCGCGGCGCGCTGCACGAGGCGCTGTTCGCCGGCCCGGTGGACAACGAGCGCATCGAGCGCTACTACGCGCGCATGCAGCCCGAGTCGCGCCGCGCGCTGCTCGACATGACCGGCTGGGGGCTGCCGCAGACCTGGCGCCTCGAGCTGCCGCCGGCGCTCGTCATCGGCGCGGAGCGCGATGCGCTCATCGGCACGTCCGCAGCGCGCAGCACCGCGCAGCTGCTCGGCGCGCAATACCGCGAGCTTCCCGGGCTGGGGCACGCGGTGATGCTCGATCCCGGCTGGCGCGCGGCGGCCGAGGCGCTCGAGGGGTGGCTGTCGCGGCTCGGGCTTTAGCGCCGTTCAGCGCCGCGCCGGCGCGGCCCCGAGGTGCATGCCCGAGTCGAGCTGAATCAGCTCGCCGGTGACGGTGGACGCCCCGGCGATCAGCCAGACCACGGCTTCGGCGACGTCCTCGGCGCTGCTCGCGCGCGCGAGCGGCGCGTTGCGCTCGAAGCCGGCCTTGATCTTCTCGTAGCCCTCCTTCCCGACGCCCTCGACGAACCAGCGCGTCGTGATCAGGCCGGGACAGACCGCGTTGACGCGCACCTCCGGCGCGAGCGCGCGCGCGAGGTGCAGGGTGAGTGAATTCAGCGCCCCCTTGGAGGCGATGTAGGGGATCGAGGAGCCGGTGCCGAGCGTGCCGGCGATCGACGACACATTGACGATCGCGCCGCGCGCGCGCTTCAGCTGCGGCGCCGCCGCGCGCACCATCTGAAAGGCGCCCACGAGGTTCACGGCGTAGATGCGCTGGAAGACCTGCGCGTCGAGTGCGTCCCAGTTCGAAGGTCCGCTGAAGGTCGTGACGCCGGCGTTGTTCACCAGCGCGTCGAGCCGCCCCCAGCGCGCTATCGCCGCTTCGACGAGGGCGCGGCAGGCGGCGTCTTCGGCGACGTCGGCGCGCGCGACAAGGGTGTCGGCGCCGGCCGCGCGGCAGGCGCGCTCGGTTTCGCGGGCCTCCTGCTCGCTCTTCGAATAGTTGATCAGCACGTCGTAGCCCCGGCGCGCCAGCGCGAGCGCGCTCGCCGCGCCCACGCCGGTCGCCGAGCCGGTCACGATCGCTTTCTTGCGTTCGGTCATGCGAACTCTCCCGATCAGCGGCGCGCGTGGCGCGCCAGGAATGCGTTTATTTCGTCGACGCGCAGCTGCGGCTCGTCCGGATCGGGCTGCGTGCCGACCACGCGGTTCATCCACTCCATGTTCCGCTGCATGCGCGCGACCACGCCGCGCCACTCGGCGGCGGTGTGCCGCCGCGGGTCGGGCAGCACATGGCATTGCTGGCAGGCGAGCCGGAACGGCTCGTTCTCCGGCGCCATCAGGTCAGGGTACTTCCGGGGATCGAGCGGCTGCTGCCCGTAGCGCTGCAGGTAGGCGAGCAGCGTGCGGGCTTCCCGGTCGCTCGGTGCGGCCAATCCGCCCATCATGTCCGTCATCAGCCGGCCCATGTTGCCGCGACCGCGCATGCGCGCCACCATGCGCTTGAAGATCTTGGGCCACTTTACCGGCTGGTGCATCGCGGGATTCGGCAGGTTGTGGCACTGCACGCAGTAGCGTACCGTGAGCGCGGCGCCGGGCGAGCCCGGCTCGGGCAGCATCCCGGGCGCAAAGCCAGGCGGGAGGATGCGCTCGAGCATCGGGCCGTAGGGGCTTGCCTGCCAGCGCTGCCGGGCTTCGGCGACCGCGGCGTCGTAGGAAGCCGGGCCGCCGTCGGCGTACGCGCCGTGGGCTATCAGGAGCGCTAAGCACAGCAGAGCGGGGCGCGGGCGAATCTTCAAAGGGTATGCGAGCGGTCGCCTTGCGCAAATCCGACGAGCGGCTGCGCGACGCCCCGCCCCAGGGCAAGCACCTTGAAGAGCTCGCCCATCTCCGAGGGCGATAGCAGGCGGTTCGCCTCGGCCGCGAGCGGGGCGTAGCGGCTCGCATCGCCGGGATCGGTCTCGGCGAGCAGCTGCTCCGTGATGCCGCAGTTGACGAGAAACTGCGCCTGCGAGGCGTAGCCGAGCACCTCCAGCCTAGCGTCGACGGCAGCGTGCGCGAGCGCGCTGAAATCGACGTGCGCGGTGATGTCCTGCAGGCCCGGGAGATAGAACGGATCGCCGTGCGCGCGGTGGCGGTAATGGCACATCAGCGTGCCCATCGAGCGCTGTGGATGGTAGTACTCGCGCGCCGGAAAGCCGTAATCGACGATCAGGACCGCGCCCGACTCGAGCACCCCGGCGAGCCCCGCGATCCAGGCGCGCCCCGCCAGGCCGAGCTCGCTCTCGTAGCACCCCGAGGGCGGAAGCTCGATGTCGAGCGCGCGCGCCGCCGCAAGCACTTCGCCCGCCGCCGGCCGCTCGCTCCAGGCGAGCATGCCTTCGTTCGCGCACACGCCCCGCTCCCTGATCCCGTCGCGCGTCCAGGCGAGCGCATGCACCGGCAGCGCGTCGAGCACCTCGTTGGCGAGCACCACGCCGCGAAATCGCTCGGGCAGGCGATCGAGCCAGCGGGCGCGCGTGCCGAGCCGCGCGCGCTGGCGCGCCGCGAGCTCGGCGCTCGGCTCTAGGATCAGGTAGGGCTGTCCCTCGGGCAGGAGGTCGAGCAGCGCGGCCGCGAGCGCTCCGCTGCCGGCGCCGAACTCGAGCAGCGCGGCACCGGGCTCCAGCAGTGCCGCGACCTGGCGCGCGAGCGTGCGCGCGAACAGCCTGCCCATCTCGGGCGCGGTGACGAAATCGCCGGCGGCGCCGAGCTTGGCGGCGCCGCCGGCGTAGTAGCCGAGCCCCGGCTCGTACAGCGCGAGCTCCATGTAGCGCGCAAAGCTGATCCAGTTGCCGCGCGCTGCGAGCTCGGCGCCGATGCGCTCGAGCAGGGCGCGGCTCGCCGCGAGCGCCTCGGCGCCGGGCGCGGGAAGGGCGGAATCCATGGCCGGCCAAGCGTACCCGGTCGGCTAGAATTCGCAATGTGACGGGCGAGTCCCTCGAAGGCAAGGTGGCGCTGGTGACCGGCGGCGCGCGGCGGGTCGGCGCAGCGATCGTGCGCCGATTGCACGGCGCCGGCGCGAGCATCGTGCTGCACTACCGCGGCTCCGAGGCCGCTGCGGCGGCGCTCGAAGGCGAGCTCAATACCCGGCGCCCGGCGAGCTGCGCGCGCCTGCGCGCCGACCTGCTCGCCGAGGGCACGCCCGAAGCGCTCGTGAACGAAGCAGCGCAGCGCTTCGGCGGGCTCGACGTGCTGGTGAACAACGCCTCGATGTTCTATGTCACGCGCCTCGGCAAGATCGCGACGCGGCAGTGGGACGAGATCGTCGGCTCGAACCTCAGGGCGCCCCTGTTTCTGTCCCAGGCGGCGGCGCCGCAGCTGAGAGAGCGCGGTGGCGCGATCGTCAACGTGACGGACATCCACGCCGAGCGGCCGCTGAGGAATTTCCTGGTGTACAGCGTCGCCAAGGCCGGGCTCGCGGCGCTCACCCGCTCGCTCGCGCTCGAGCTCGCCCCGCGCGTGCGCGTCAACGCGGTCGCCCCCGGCGCGATCGCCTGGCCGGAAGACGACAAGTTCGAGAACGCCGAGCGCCAGCGCATCGTCGCCACCACGCCGCTCGGGCGCATCGGCGACCCGGGCGACATCGCGCAGGCGGTACACTTCCTCGTTTGCGCGCCGTACGTCACCGGTCAGACGCTGGCGATCGACGGCGGGCGATCGATCTTCATCTGATTCGCTGCGAACCGCCATGAGTGATCCGCGCCGCGAGCAGTACGAGGCGAACAAGCTCGCCAAGCGCCTGCGCCGCCAGGTGGGCGAGGCGATCGCCGACTTCGCGCTCATCGAAGCGGGCGACCGCGTGATGGTCTGCCTGTCGGGCGGCAAGGACAGCTACGGCATGCTCGACCTGCTGCTCGCGCTGCGCGACAAGGCGCCGGTCCAGTTCGAGATCGTCGCGGTGAACCTCGACCAGAAGCAGCCCGGATTTCCGGCGCGCGTGCTGCCCGATTACCTGGCAGCGCGCGACGTGCCCTTCCGGATCGTCGAGCAGGATACCTATTCGGTGGTCAAGCGCGTCGTGCCGGAGGGCAAGACGATGTGCGCGCTGTGCTCGCGCCTGCGCCGCGGCGTGCTGTACCGCGTGGCGGGGGAATTGGGCGCCACGAAGATCGCGCTCGGCCACCATCGCGACGACATCCTCGCCACCTTCTTCCTGAACCTGTTTTACGGCGGCAAGCTCAAGGCGATGCCGCCGAAGCTCGTCTCGGACGACGGCCGGCACGTGGTGATCCGGCCGCTCGCGTACGCTGAGGAGAAGGACCTCGCCGCCTACGCCGAGGCGCGGCGCTTTCCGATCATTCCCTGCACGTTGTGCGGCTCGCAGGAGAACCTGCAGCGGCAGGTGGTGCGCCGCATGCTGGCCGAGTGGGACGGGCGCCACCCCGGGCGCAGCGCCTCGATCCTGCGCGCGCTCTCCGAGGTGAGGCCGTCGCACCTGATGGACAGGAAGCTGTTCGATTTTGCCGGACTGCGGCCGACCGGCGTCGCCGATCCCGAGGGCGACACCGCGTTCGACGCGCAGGATTTCGGCGAGCCGCGCTTCGCGGACATTTCCGTAGTCTGAGGAGGAAGACGTGAGCACGACCGCCATGTACTGGAAGGAGATCACCGTCAACTGGGGCGAGTCCGATCCCTTCGGCCTGGTGTACTACCCGCGCATCGTCGCCTGGTTCAACGACACCGAGCACGACTTCTTCCGCACGATCGGTTTTCCGATCGACCAGATGATCAAGAACGACCGCACCACATTCGTCATGGGCGACATTCACTTCCGCTTCATCGGACCGGCCGCCTACGGCGATCGCGTGGCCACCGCGGTCACGCTGGCGAAGCTCGGCGAGCGCACCCTGCACTGGAACTGCAAGGCGATCAACGCGGTCACGGGTGCGCTGGTCACTGAGGGCACGGCGACGCGCGTATACGCGCGCATCAACGAGGACGGAACGCTCAACTCGGCAGTGATCCCGGACAAGATGCGCAAGGCGCTCACCGGGACGGGGCTGCTCAGCCACCTGAATCAGGACATCGAGGGGGATCCGGAGTACCGGCACCCGCCCGGCAAGGGTTGACCGTGGGTCAGTCCTTCGCTTCGAGGCGCGTCTTCGACTCGGCGAAGACATAGGCAAAGCCGATGCCCGCAAGCAGCGCGGAGTTCTGTTTCATCAGCGGGCTGTCTTCGAACACCGCGCCGTGCAGGTCGTAGGCGCGCACGAAAGCGCTCACCCAGACCGAGCGGAAACGCTTGTTCAGGCTGGCCGTGAACTGCGTGCCGCCATAGCCGCCGCTTGCCGCGTAGGCGGGACGGCCGGGCGCGGCGAACTGCGGATCGACCTGGTAGTAATAGGCGTTGTAGCGGCGATCGTTGAACAGCGGCCCGGCCTGCAGGCCGAGGCGCCACCCGCCGCCGGGCCCGGCATCACGCATGAACCAGTCGATGACCGGGTTGAACACCAGGCCGATATCGTGCGGGCGCAGTCCGTCGAAGGCGAACGCGGCGCGCACCGGCAGCTGCAGCGAGAGTACGTCGGTGTCGGCCGCATTGCGCCAGAGATTGAAGCGCAGCACCGGACCGATCTCGAGCGTAGGCTGGAGATCCGCCATGCCTTGGCGGGCATCGTTCTGGTCGCTCGGCGCGGGCTGGCTCGCGTTGAGCGACACGTCGAGCTCGACGGCGCGCTGCTCGACGAGCAGCAGCGCGGCCAGGCCATGGCGATCGTCCATGCGCAGCAACTTGCCGCGATAGCGCAGGTAAGGCAGCGGATAGAGGTAACCGCGCGACTGATCCGAGCCGCGGTAGTCGGGCAGGGTGAGGGCATAGGCGCCGAGTCCGGCCTCCCACAGCGGCAACTCGCCGGCGCGCGCGGACGCGGCGACACCGAGGGCAAGGAGCGTGGCGGTGGCGAGTGAGCGCAGCTTCATGGCCGGTTCGGGGATTTCCGTACGCCGCGAGGCAGCAGGGCGCCAGTATCGCAGGGCCGTCCCGCCGGGCTGCGGCTGCAGGATTGTCAATCTAGTATTGACATGCTAGGCTTCGCGCCACGGTCGATCCATGAACTGCGCGCTCAGACTCGTCGAGCTTTTCGGCAGCCAGGCGGAAGTCGCGCGCGCCTTCCAGCTCGATCGCGCCGTGATCAACAACTGGGTGAAGTCGGGCTACGTCCCGGCGCGCTGGGCGACCGAAGTCGAGCGTGTGACCCAGGGCCGCATCAGTGCAGTCGATATCCTGACCGAAGCGAGCGCCAAGCGGCCGGTGCGCGTCAAATCGCGCCCGGACGACGCGCCGTTCGGCATTCTGTCGGAGAGTGATTTCATGAACCCGTACGTACCGTCGAAGCGCATCCATTCGTTCCATCCGCCGCAAAGGACGCTCATGGGTCCCGGTCCGACCGAGATCCATCCGCGCGTGCTCACCACCATGAGCCAGCCGGCGATCGGCTACCTCGATCCGGTGTTCGTCGAGATGATGGAAGAATTGAAGTCGCTGCTGCGCTACGTGTACCAGACGAAGAACCCGCTCACCTTCCCGATCTCGGGACCGGGCTCGGTCGGCATGGAGTACTGCTTCGTCAACATGGTGGCGCCGGGCGACAAGGTGATCGTCTGCATCAACGGCGTGTTCGGCGGCCGCATGCTCGAGAACGTGATCCGCTGCGGCGGCGTGCCGGTGGTGGTCGAGGACAAATGGGGCGAGCCGGTCGATCCCCAGAAGGTCGAGGACGCGCTCAAGAAGAACAAGGACGCGAAGATCGTCGCCTTCGTGCACGCCGAGACCTCGACCGGCTGCCAGTCCGACGCGCAGGAGATCGCGCGCGTGGCGCACAGGCACGGCGCGATGCTCATCATGGATGCGGTGACCTCGCTCGGCGGCACGCCGGTGAAGGTCGACGAGTGGGGCATCGACGCGGTGTACTCGGCGAGCCAGAAGTGCCTGTCGTGCACGCCGGGCCTGTCGCCGGTGTCCTTCTCGGAGCGGGTGGTCGAGCACGTCAAGCACCGCAAGGACAAGATCCACAGCTGGTTCATGGACATGAACCTGCTGCTCGGCTACTGGGGCGCGACCACGCGCACCTACCACCACACCGCGCCGACGAACTCGCTGTTCGCGCTGCACGAGGCGCTGCTGCTGATCCGCGAGGAGGGGCTGGAGAACTGCTGGGCGCGGCATCACCGCCATCATGTCGCGCTGAAGGCGGGGCTAGAGGCGATGGGGCTCAAGTACCTCGTGAAGGAGGAGCACCAGTTGCCGCAAATGAACGCGGTGCTCTGTCCCGAGGGCGTGAACGAGGCCGAGGTGAGGAAGACCCTGTTGAACGAGTTCAGCATCGAGATCGGCGCCGGCCTCGGGCCGCTCGCCGGCAAGATCTGGCGCTTCGGCCTGATGGGCTATTCCTGCCGGCCGGACAACGTCATGCTGTGCCTGTCGGCGCTCGGCTCGGTGCTCGAGGACATGGGGCTGCCCGTGCAGGTCGGCGACGCCGAAGCCGCGGCGCACGCGGCCTACGCCAGCATGCATACGCGCGACGCGCAGCGCAAGAAGCGGGTGGCCCAGGCGGCGTAAGCCCGGCGCGCGTCGCATGGGCGGCTGATGGACACGCTCACGCACGCGCTCTCCGGCGCGCTGCTTGCGCACGCCACCGCGCCGCGCGCGGGCGGTTCCGGCGAGCTTTCGCCGCGCGCGCGCGTCGCGGCCGGATTCCTGAGCTGCGCGTTTCCCGACCTCGACATCGTCGCGGCGCTCGGGGGCACGGTCGAGTATCTGAGCCTGCACCGCGGCGTCACGCATTCGGTGCTGCTCGCCCCGCTCTGGGCATGGCTGCTCGCCTGGCTGGCGTCGAAACTGGCGCGCGATGCGCGCGGCTGGAAGCCCTGGTTCGCAGCGTGCCTGCTCGGCTTGTACGCGCACATCGCCGGGGACGTCATCACCAGCTTCGGCACGATGGTGTTCGCGCCGCTGTCGGACTGGCGCGCGGCGCTCGGAACGACCTTCATCATCGATCCCTGGTTCACGGGAATCATCGTGGCCGGGCTGGCCGTGTCGTACTTCCTGCCCCACAGCCGCGTGCCCGCGGTGGCCGCGAGCGTGGTCCTGGCCGGCTACATCGGCATGCAGGCCGTGCTCAAGCACCAGGCCGAGCAGTTCGGGAAGCGCTACGCCGCGGCGGCGCACCTGCGCGGCGCACAGGTGGAGGCGCAGCCGCGGCCCGTGTCGCCGTTCAACTGGACGGTCTTCGTGAGCGACGCGAGCGCGCACCACTTTGCGCACATCAACCTTGTGCGCACCGAGGTGCGCCCCGCGCACGCAGACGACGGCCTGATCGCGCAGCTCGACCGGGCCTACCGGCCGCTCGCTGACGCGCACTGGGAATCGCGCGCGCGCTTCGGTGTCGACCCGGCGGTCGCGAAGCTTGCGCGCGATGCCTGGGCTTCGCCGGCGCTGGCGTTCTTCCGCTGGTTTGCCGACAAGCCGGCCTTCGACGGCGTGACTTCCGGCTCCACCTGCGTGTGGTTCGTGGACCTGCGCTTCGACAGTCCGGGGCGAGGCTCTACGCCGTTCCGGTTCGGCGCGTGCCGCGATGCGCCCTCCGCGCCTTGGCGCCCCTACCGGCGCATCGGCGAGGCGGGGCGCGCCCCGCTCGACTGAGACGCGCTGGAGTCGGGCACGCCCTTGCAGTACAGTGTTTGTCGCCTCGAGGTGACAGACTCGGCCGCGTAAGGGCTCGCATGCAGACCGACGAAGGCTATCCGGACGCGCTACCGCGCGGCTACCACCTGCACTGGTACGTGCTCGAGCAGGTGCTCGGCCAGGGCGGCTTCGGCATCACTTACCTCGCGCGCGACACGAACCTCGACCAGCGCGTAGCGATCAAGGAGTACCTCCCGGTCGAGGTGGCGGCGCGGCGCAACGACGCGTCGGTGCGCGCGCGCACCGAGGAGCACGACGAGCGCTACCGCTGGGGCCTGGCGCGCTTCATCCGCGAGGCGCGCACCCTGGCGCGCTTCGACCACCCGAACATCGTGCGCGTGCTGTCGGTGTTCGAATTCAACAACACCGCCTACATGGTGATGCGCTTCGAGGAGGGGAGCAATCTCGGCGCGGTGCTCGAGAAGCGCGGCACCCTGCCGGAAGCAGAGCTGATGCGCATCGTCCAGCCGATCCTCGACGGCCTGGAGCTGGTGCACAACGCGGGCTTCATCCACCGCGACATCAAGCCGGACAACATCCACATCCGGGCCGACGGCAGCCCGGTGCTGCTCGATTTCGGCTCGGCGCGGCAGCCGGTCACCCACGCGCCGAGCATGACCATCCTGGTCGCACCCGGCTACGCCCCCTTCGAGCAGTACTACAGCAGCGGCGAGAACCAGGGCCCCTGGACCGACATCTACGCGCTCGGCGCGACCTGCTACCGCGCCATTTCGGGCGCGGCGCCGCTCGACGCGATCGCGCGCAGCAAAGGCGTGCTCGGCAGCGCGCGCGACATGCTGGTGCCGCCGAGCGTGGTCGGCGCGGGCAGATACTCCGAGCGCCTGCTCAAGGCCGTCGACCACGCGCTCGAATTCGAGGAGCGCAAGCGGCCGCAGAACATCGCCGACTGGCGCCGCGAGCTCCTGCCGCAGACAGGCGTGCCGCCGGCCGAGCCCGCCACACAGAAAGCGGGGCCGACGCCCTTGCGGCAGCATGAGCAAACTCCGCTGAAGCCAGCGCGAGTGGGAATTCGCACGTTTGTGCTGGCGGGTGTCGTCGGCGGCGTGGTAGCGATTGCCGGCGCTGCGGTGCTGCTGCGCGTCTATCAGCCTGAGCATGGGAACGAAGGGAAGACTCAGCCGCTACCGCCCCCACCTGTCGATTCTTCGAAGACAAAGCCGTTAGAGGCAGATAGGGGCGAGGCCGAGCCGCCGAAGGTTCAGAAGAAAATAGTGGCGGCACAAGACGAGCAACTCCAGCTGAAGGCACAAATCGAGAAGCTCCAGAAGCAGATCGATGAGCAGCACCAGAGGGAAGTCGAGGCGGCGCGCAAGCAGGAGGAGGCGCTCAAGCAAGAGGAAGCTCGCAAACAGGAGGCGGCAAAGAAGCTCGCCGCGGAGCGCCAGCAGAAGCTCGCGCAGCAGCTGGCCGAGGCGCGCAAGAGGCAAGCCGAGGCGGAGCAGAAGAGGCTCGCCGCGGAGCGCGAGGCCGCAAAGCAGGCGAGCGTGCAGACGCAGGTCGCTGCCGTGGCACCCGTAGTGGCCCCGCCGCCGCCCAGCCCGGCGCAGCTGCTCAAGACGGCCGAGAGCGACTACGCGGCGGGGAGGTACGCGGACGCGCTGCCGGTGTTCAAGCAACAGGCGGAGGGCGGCGATGCCGAGGCGCAGCTCGATCTGGGCAGGGCCTTCGCCGAAGGCCACGGGGTGAAGCGCGACGTTGCGAGCGCAGCCGTGTGGTATCGCAAGGCTGCCTTCCAGGGCCATCCCGAGGCGCAGTTGCGGCTGGGCCAGCTGTACGCCGACGGGCAGGGGGTGCCGCGCGACGATTTCCAGGCTTACGTTTGGTTCAGCGCCGCGGCGCGCGGCGGCAACGCGAGCGCCAAGGCCCGCCAGGAGGAGACCGCGAAGCTGCTGCAGCCGGTCGAAATCGCGCAGGCCGGTAAGCTGGTCGCCAGCCTGCCGCTGCCGGGTGCGGCCAAGTAACGGTAAGATTTCCCGCAAGCGGATTGGGGGGCGAGGCATGGAGAGAGCGATGCCCGGGTGGCTCGGCATGCGACGCAGCGCGCGGCTGTGCGCGATGATGCTGCTAGCGCTCGCCGCGGGCTGCGTGAGCGAGCCGCAGAAAATCCACGCGATTCAGACCGTGAACGAGGTCCTGCGCGCGGACTACGAGGGCATCCTCGCCGAAGACGGAACGCACACCTACAACGTGCCGCGCGATCAGGCGTTCGATGCGATGCGCATCGCTTTCGGCCGTCTGGGCATGCTGGTCGCGGACCAGTCGCCCGATCTTGGGTATGTCAGTGTCTACGCGCCTGCTCCGCGGCCGCTCACCGAGGACGAATGGCGGCAGGCGGCGAGCGTCGACTTGCCCAAGGTTCGCAAGATCGTTGTAGATCAGGTGGGGCCGTTAGGCTACCTGTTTACGTTCGAGCCCCAGGGCCTCGACGTTGTCATAACGGCAACCGCGATCCAGGTGCGCGGCGGGACAGCGATTTCGCTCACTATGAGAATGCGCGAGGTGGCGCCCCCGAAGACGGGCTACCCGCGCCGCGAGTACGCGCCGCCGACCGCCGTGCGCACGGGACTTCACAAGATCTGGACGGCGATCGAACGCGAGCTTCCGCCCGGACGTCGCCGCATGTGACCGTGCGCGGAATCAGCCCGGCGCGGCCGCCCCGAGGCTGGCGTAAACCGCCTGTGTCTCGGGCGAGGGCATGATCTTGAGGCGCGTCGAGAGCACGGTGCGCAGGCGCTCGTAGGTAGCGCGCGCCTCGACCAGGTTGCCCGCGCGCTGGTAGCAATGCATCAGGTTGCGGTACGGCGTCTCGAACAGCTGGTCCGCTTCGATCAGGCGCAGGTAGCAGTCCGCCGCGGCATCCTGCTGTCCCGAGTCCTCCAGACGACGCGCCAGCCGGCCGATGCAGCGTAGCAGGCGCGTGCGCACGCGCTCGCGACAGGCGATGTAGCTCGGCTGCTCGGACTCGTCGGGCAGGAACGGGCCGTGATAGAGCGCCAAGGCCTCGTCGGCGAGCGCTTGCGGAACCGGGGCACCTGCGTCCGCCGTGCGCAGCGCGTCGTCCAGCGCCGCGAGAACGTGATCGAGCGTCCAGACGTCGACCCAGACGAGCCCCGCGTTCAGGCTCAGGCGCGCGTCGCGCAGGGTGAGCGCCTCATCGTCGCCGAGCAGCCGGCGCAACCGGTGCAGGGTGGCGGTGAGCGACTTGTGCGCGTAATCCGCGTCGACATTCGGCCACAGGGCGTCGGCCAGCTGATCGGCGCGCACGTTCTGCCCGCCCAGGGCGATCAGCACCTTGAGCAGCTCCATCGGGCGGCCCGGCACCTTGGCGGAAAATTCGATGGCCACGCTCTGGCGCAACAGCTGAAATCCTCCCAGCGCCTGCACCCGGAAAGGCCACGGCCACTCGCGCACGCGCAGCGGCGCGACCTGCGGCTGCAGCTTGCGCGCGCGCACCAGCGCTCGCGCGAATTCGCTCTCCACTCCGTGGCGCAGCGCGAGCGCGCACAGCTCCGCGATCGCTTGCGGGCGCCACCACAGCGCGTGCGCGAAGCCGTGCTCGCGCCCGAGCGCGAAGGCGGCGCGGACGCCTTCGCGCGCTGCATGCTCGTCGCTTGCCGCGTGCGCCGCCTGCGCCGCCGCCAGGCGCACGGCGAAGCCAAGCAGCGGGCTGTGCGCGCGCACGGCGAGCGCCTCGGCGCCGCGCAGCTGCGCCTCGCTGCCGCGCCGGTCGCCCGCCGCAGCAAGCAAATCCACGAGTGCGGCGCGCGCGAGGCATTCCAGCCAGGGCATTCCGGTCTCGGTCGCCAGCGCGAGCGCGTTCTTCGCCTCGAGCGCGGCGCGCGAGGGCTCGCTATCGAGCGCCGCCTGCCAGGCGCGCAGGTAATGCAGCAGCGCGCGGTCGCCGCGCCGCAGGCGCGGGCCCGCAGCGTCGATCGCCTGAAGCGCGTCGCGTGCGCCGGCGAGTTCGCCGGCCCCGAGCAGAGCCGCGCCCGAGACCACGCGCAGCCACTCGTCGTAACCGTGTACGCCTTCGCTTTCGGCCGCCGCCAGCGCTTCGCTGGCGATGCCATGCGCGCGCTCGAGCGCGCCGGAAAGCAGGTGCTGCAGCGAAGCGGCGAGCGCGAGCGCGGGCGAGTCCGCGCCCAGCGCGGCGCGCGCGGCGGTGACGTCGCCTCGCATGAGTCCGGCCACGGCGCGCGCCGCGCCGAGCTCGCCCGCCGCGCCGCGCGTGCGCTCGAGCCAGGCCGCGAGCGCATCGTGGCCCGGGTCGCGCAGCATGAGCGCGCAAGCGAGCAGCGCGCCGGCGCTCGCGTCGTCCCCCGCCGGGGCGGCGCCGAGCAGCTCGGCGAGCGCGCCGATCCAGTGATCGAGCTGCGCCAGATCGTCGAACTCAAGGATCGTCGACTCGATCGCGCCGCAGCAGCTGCGGATCATGCCGGCGCGCTCGCGCCCGTTGCGGAAGCGCTCGTAGGCGAGCTCGAAATAGCGTCGCGCCGCCCTGGGGCTGGCATGCAGGCGGCAGGTGCCCGCCGCATACAGCAGGCCGGGATCGGCGTCGAGCAGCGCCGGCGGGAGCAACTCGAGCCAGCCGGCGAGCGTCTCGCTGCGCCCCTGGGCGAGCATGGCGGGCGCCTCGCGCGCCGCGAAGTGCGCCACCTGATCCCAGTCGCGGCACTCGATGAGCAGCGCCACCGCATCCTCGGTCTGCCCGGCTTCCGCGAGCAGCGCGGCAGCGCGCCGCAGGTGCTCGGTGCTGAGCGCCGCAGGATCTTCGTGCGCGGCGCGGCTGCGCAGAAATTCCCGCAGCAGCGGGTGCAACTGATAGATGCGGCCCTCGTCGGTCAGGACCTCGCTCACGAAATAGTCGTTATGCGCAAGGTTGATCAGCAGGCGGGCCGCCATCGGCTCGCCCGAGAGCTGTTGCGCGACGCCGGTCGTCATGCGCGGCAGGCAGGCGACGCGGGCGAGAAAGCGCCGGGTCGCGGGCTCGAAGCGGTCGTAGATCTCGCCGGCGAGGTAGTCGAACACCACCTGGGGCGTGGCCTCCTCGGGCGGCTCGGCGACCCGACCAGCGAGCTTGGCGTGCTCGAGCATCAGCACCATGGCCGCCGCCCAGCCCTGCGTGCGGTCCTGCAGCTGTGCCGCGGATTCTTCGCTCAGCTGCTGGCCGCGCAGCTTCGCGATCGCCGCGAGCTCCTCGGGCGCGATGCGCAGCTCCTCCCAGCCGATGCAGGTCATTTCGCCCGACAAGCGCATGCGCGCGAGGGCCGCCGGCGGATCGCTGCGGCTGGTGACGATCACGACGCAGTTGCGGGGAACCTGGGCGAACGCGATTTCGAGCAGACCGTGCAGGGCGCTGTCGGCCGGCACCTCGTGCAGGCTGTCGAGCACCAGCGCGAATGGGGGCTTCGCGCGCGCGAACAGCTGGCGGAAGAACTTTCGCGCGAACGACGCGGCATCGGAACGGTACTGCGGCGAAAAGCCGGGCAGCTCGCGCATGCCTTCCAGCTTGCCCGCGGCGTGCCCCAGGTAGTGAAAGAACGTCGCGACGTCGGCGTCGTCCGGGTCGAGCTGGTACCACAGGCTGCGGTAGCGGCGCGCTTCCAGATAGCTCGCCGCGAGCGTCGTCTTGCCAGCGCCCGGCGGCCCGGAAATCCAGGCGACGCTGCGTCCCGCGCCGCCGTCGAGTCGCGCGAACAACCGCTCTCTCGGCACGACGAAGCCGAGCGCAGGGCGCGTGGTCTTGGCGAATGCGACCGTCCGCCGACCCGCCTCAACCACATCGCCCCTTCGCGTGGCGTTCCATGGGCCCCCGACGTGCGGGTCGACCGCCCGCCCTGGCGGCATGATACCCACGCGGACGCTCAGCCGCCCAGATGCACCTGGTACTTGGCGCCGTCGGAGAACGTGCACATCCCTGCGCCCTGGCGCGGATTTGCCATCTGGTAGTCGCAGCTCATGAACGCCCCGTTGCGGCTGTAGGCGCTCGCCACGCCGCGGCGCGCGTCGTCCGACACGCGCGTCGCTTCGCCCACCAGGGTGTCGCCCTTGTAGTTGAGCATGAAGCGGCCTTTGCCGTTCATCATGTTGGTGACGGTGCCGGTGATCATCCCGGTCTGCGCCGCGATGTCGTTTTCCGGGTACAGCCGAGCGGTCAGCACGACGGGCAGCGGTCCGTGAGGAATGGTGGCCTCTTGCGCGTAGGGCGGCACGCCCGGGGGGTACACATACCAAGGCCTACCTTCGGGGCCCGTCGGCAGCACGTAGCAGCCCGACATCAGCAGGGTGGGAATCGACAACGCCAGTGCGGTCTTGCGCAGGATCTTCATAACGCCTCCTAGTCATGTCTGCAGGCGGCACGCGAGGCGCGTTGCCTGGTGAAGGCGATCCTGCGCGGGCGGGCCCCACGGGCCGCTTACCGACGGGTTACGGATTGCTTAAGGCGGCAAGTAAGCAAGCAGAAACAAGGGCTTGCCAGCAAATCCGGGCTATAACCCAAGGCGCTGCCAGATGACGCTGGTGAGGCCTGCCTGGTTCAGCGTGTAGAAATGCAGGCCGGGTGCGCCGGCCGCGAGGAGCTTGTCGCACAGAGCGGTCACGACGTCCAGGCCGAACTCGCGGATCGCGGCCCTGTCGTCGCCCAGGCTCTCCAGCCGGAAGCGCATCCAGTGCGGGATCTCGGCGCCGCATGCGTCCGAGAAGCGCGCCAGCTGCGAGTAGTTGCCGATCGGCATGATGCCCGGGACGATCGGCACCGTGATGCCGGCCGCCTCGCAGTCCTCGACGAAGCGGAAGTAGGCGTCCGCATTGTAGAAGTACTGCGTAATCGCCGAGTTCGCACCCGCGTCCACCTTCTGCCTGAAGCGACGGATCTCGTCGGCGGCGTTGCGCGTCTGCGGATGGAACTCCGGATAGCAGGCGACGTCGATCTCGAACCAGTCGCCGGTCTCGCGCCGGATGAAGGCGACCAGCTCGTTCGCGTGGCGCAGCTCGCCCGCGGCGGCGAGTCCGGAAGGCAGGTCGCCGCGCAGCGCCACGATGTGGCGAATGCCGTGCTGCCGGTAGCGCTCGAGCTGGGCGGCGATCTCCGCGCGCGACGAGGCCACGCAGGAGATATGCGGCGCGGCATCGTGCCCCTCGGCGCGGATCTCGAGCACCGTCTCGAGCGTGCCCTCGCGCGTCGACCCGCCGGCACCGAAGGTGACGGAAAAGAAGCGCGGCTTGAGGCCCGCGAGCTGGCGCCAGGTCGCGCGCAGCCGGTCCTTTCCTTCCGGCGTCTTGGGCGGGAAGAACTCGAAGCTGAAAACGCGCTCGCCGGTGGGCTTCAACGCTTGCCGTCCACGAACGGCTTGAGCGCGGCAAAGATGGCGCGGTTGGCCGGTGCCGCGATGCCCAGCTCGCGCGCCATGCGCGCGACCGCGCCGGCGAGCCAGGGCGCCTCGAGGCGGCCGCCCGCCTCGAGATCGCCGTGCATCGACGACGTCATCTCCGCCGGCAGGGCATCGACCATCTTCAAGGTCGACTCGACCAGGTCGTCGGCGAGCGCGACCCCGCGCCGCCTGCCGACCTCCCAGGTCTCGCACATCGCCGCTTCGAGCAGCCAGCGCAGGTCCGGGTCGGCGCGCACCACGCCGATGCGCGAGCGCGACACGCTGGTGGTGCCGCTCAACGCGACCAGGAGCACGAACTTCTCCCACAGCACGCGCACGATGTCATCCGTGAGCTCGGCATTGATGCCCGCCTCGGCGCAGGCGGCGTGAAACGCCGCCGCCACGGGGCGCTGCGCAGGCTCCACCGCCCCGAAGCGCAGGCGGGACATCAGTCCGGTCTGCGCGATCACTCCCGGCTCGGCGATACGTGCGGCGATATAGGCAGCGCCACCCATGACGCGCTCCTTGCCGAGCACCTTGCCGATGCGCTCGATCGACTCGACCCCGTTCTGGAACGGGATCACTACGCCGCCGCGCGCGACGAGCGGGCGGATGCGCTCGGCCGCGCTTTCGGTATCCCACAGCTTCACCGCGAACAGCACTACGTCGGCCGAACCCGCCTGCGCGGGATCCTCGACTGCCTTGGCCGGGATGCGGGTTTCTCCCGCCGGGTTCCTGAGCGTCATGCCGTTCGCGCGCAGCGCGGCGAGGTGGGCGCCGCGCGCGATGAAGCAGACGTCGTTGCCGGCCTGCGCGAGGCGGCCGCCGAAGTAGCCGCCGACGCCGCCCGCGCCCATCACCGCGATGCGCATGGCCCCTCTCTCAGTAGCGGTAGTGCTCGGACTTGTAGGGGCCGTTCTTCGGCACGCCGATGTACGCCGCCTGCTCGTCGGTCAGCTCGGTGAGCCGGGCGCTCAGCATCGAGAGCTGCAGGCGCGCGACCTTCTCGTCGAGCGCCTTGGGCAGCATGTACACGCCCACCGGGTAGTCCCTGGTCTTGGCGAACAGCTCGATCTGCGCGAGCACCTGGTTGGCGAACGAGGAACTCATCACGTAAGAGGGATGCCCGGTGGCGCAGCCGAGATTCACCAGCCGCCCTTCAGCGAGCAGAATGATGCGCTTGCCGTCGGGGAACACGATGTGATCGACCTGCGGCTTGATGTTCTCCCACTTGTACTGCTTGAGCGCCGCCACCTCGATCTCGTTGTCGAAGTGGCCGATGTTGCACACGATCGCGTTGTTCTTCATCTTCTTCATGTGCGCGTGCGTGATGACGTGCACGTTGCCGGTCGCCGTGACGAAGATGTCCGCCTTGTCGGCCGCCTCGTCCATAGTGACGACGCGAAAGCCCTCCATCGCCGCCTGCAGGGCGCAGATCGGATCGATTTCGGTGACCCACACCTGGGCCTGCAGGCCCCTGAGCGCCTGCGCCGAGCCCTTGCCCACCTCGCCGTAGCCGGCGACCACCGCGATCTTGCCGGCGACCATCACGTCGGTGGCGCGCTTGATGCCGTCGACCAGCGACTCGCGGCAGCCGTAGATGTTGTCGAACTTCGACTTGGTGACCGAGTCGTTCACGTTGATCGCCGGAAACAGCAGTCGCCCTTCCTTGTGCATCTGGTACAGGCGGTGCACGCCGGTGGTCGTCTCCTCGGTGACGCCTTTGATGTCTTTGCCCGTCGCCGAGTACCAGCCGGGGTGGGCCGCGAGGCGTGCCTTGATGGCGTTGAACAGCGCCCGTTCCTCGTCGCTCGTCGGCTTGGCGAGCACCGAGGGGTCCTTCTCGGCGCGCTTGCCGAGATGAACGAGCAGCGTGGCGTCGCCGCCGTCGTCCAGGATCATGTTCGGGCCCTTGCCGTCGCCGAAGTCGAAGATGCGGTGCGTGAACTCCCAGTACTCTTCCAGCGACTCGCCCTTGTAGGCGAACACGGGCGTTCCGCCCGCGGCGATGGCCGCCGCGGCGTGATCCTGCGTCGAGAAGATGTTGCACGAGGCCCAGCGCACCTCGGCGCCGAGCGCCTTGAGCGTCTCGATCAGCACCGCGGTCTGGATCGTCATGTGCAGCGACCCCGCGATGCGCGCGCCCTTGAGCGGACGCGACGCGGCG
>DASPRB010000176.1:0-24567 GCA_035624675.1 Burkholderiales bacterium | reverse complement strand
CCTGCTGCTGCTCGCCGGCAACGTCATGGAGCCCTCATCGATCGTGCTCATCATGGCGCCGATCCTGTTTCCGGTCGCCATGAAGCTGGGCGTCGACCCGGTGCACTTCGGCATCATGATGGTGGTGAACATGGAGGTCGGCATGTGCCATCCGCCCGTGGGGCTCAACCTCTACGTGGCCTCCGGCATCACGAAGATGGGCATCACCGAACTCACCATTGCCGTCTGGCCGTGGCTGCTCACCATGCTCGTGTTCCTGGCCATCGTCACGTACTGGCCGGCGCTCACCCTTTGGCTGCCGCACGCCTTGGGGATGATGCGCTGAACGCAAGGCAGAAAGGACGGATTTGACGTAAATCAAGCAAGCGTCCACGCTTCCAAGCAGAATACAGAGCACTTGAATGGAGTGCGGCTTTCCGTCACCCGGCGATGGGAGGGCTCGGATGGGCGTGGTCGATCGGGAAGCGCGCGAAGCAGACGCGGAAGCAGCGGAGCGTCTTCGCGACGCCTACGACTCCTTGAAGCAGCAGCCCGATCCGCGCTACGTCAGTCACCTCACAAAGGAAACCTACGCGCTGGTGCTCGCAGGCGGGCGCGGCGCGCGCCTGCAGGCGCTCACCGACTGGCGCGCCAAGCCCGCGGTGCCCTTCGCCGGCAAGTTCCGCATCATCGACTTCACGCTCTCGAACTGCGTCAACTCCGGGGTGCGGCGCATCGGCGTGGCGACGCAGTACAAGGCGCAGAGCCTGATCAAGCACCTGCAGCGCGGCTGGAGCTTCCTCGACGGGCGCATCCGCGAGTCGATCGACATCCTGCCGGCGCAGCAGCAGATCGCCGAGCGCTGGTACCGCGGCACCGCGGACGCGGTGTACCAGAACCTGGACATCCTGCGCTCCGACGGCTGCAGCTACGTGCTCGTGCTCTCGGGTGATCACGTCTACAAGATGGACTACGGCCGCCTGCTCGCCTACCACGCTTCGCGCCAGGCCGACATGACCGTCGCCTGCGTGGAGGTGCCGCTGCGCGACGCGAGGGGCTTCGGCGTGATGGACGTGGACGGCGAGGGACGCGTCACCCGCTTCGCCGAGAAGCCCGAGCGCGCCGAGCCGATGCCTGGCTCGACCGACCATTGCCTCGCGAGCATGGGCGTGTACGTGTTCAACTCCGCGTTCCTGTTCGAGCAGGTGATCCGCGACGCCGACCTCGCGTCCTCGAGCCACGACTTCGGCAAGGACGTGATCCCGTACATCCTGCCGCGCTACCGGGTGTACGCGCACCGCTTCGCCGACAGCTGCGTGGGCATGCGCGAGGGCAAGCCCTACTGGCGGGACGTCGGCACGCTCGACGCGTACTGGGAAGCCAACATGGAGCTGATCAAGGTCACGCCCGAGCTGAACCTTTACGACACCGAGTGGCCGATCTGGACCTTCCAGGAGCAGCAGCCGCCGGCCAAGTTCGTGTTCGACGAGGACGGGCGGCGCGGCATGGCGGTCGACTCGATGGTCTCGGGCGGCTGCATCATCAGCGGCGCCACGGTGCGCCGCTCGGTGCTGTTCTCCAACGTGCGCGTGGAGAACCACGCCCGCGTGGAGGACTCGGTGGTACTGCCCGACGTGCTGATCGAGCGCCGCGCGGTGGTCAAGCGCGCCATCATCGACCGCGGCTGCCGCATCCGCGAAGGCATGGTGATCGGGCTGGATCACGAGGAGGATCGCAGGCGCTTCACGGTCACCGAGCACGGCGTGACCGTGGTGACGCCTGACATGCTCGGCGAGGCGCTGCACCACGTGCGCTGAGCCCCGCGCGCAATCGCCCTGTAAAATCGCGCCATCTTGCGTGGCACTCCTTACCGACTAGACGTCCGCCCCTCGCTGCCGCCGCGCCTGCAGCGGCTCGAGGAGCTGGCGAACAATCTGTGGTACAGCTGGGACCGGCCGACGCGCACCCTGTTCGCGCGCCTCGACCGCACGCTCTGGCAGGTGGTCGGCCACAGCCCGAAGGCCTTCCTGCGCAACGTCGACCAGAAGCGCCTGAACGACGCGGCCGAGGATCCGGCGTTCCTGAACGCCTACCACCGCGTTCTGTCCGCCTACGACACCTATCACGGCGACCCGATCCGCGGCAATCACACGACCCATCTGCAGCAGGGCGACGTCCTCGCCTACTTCTGCGCGGAATTCGGCCTGCACGAGAGCCTGCCGATCTATTCGGGGGGCCTCGGCATTCTCGCCGGCGACCACACCAAGACCGCGAGCGACCTGCGCATGCCCCTCGTCGGCGTCGGGCTGCTCTACCGCCAGGGCTACTTCCAGCAGACCCTCGACGGCGAGGGCCGGCAGCACGCTCTGTACAGCGCGACCGATTTCGAGCAGCTGCCGATCGAGCCCGTGCTGGGCGCCGACGGCGGCGAGCGGCGCATCGCGCTCGATCTGCCCGGACGCCGCATCCAGCTCAGGCTGTGGCGCGCGCGCGTCGGCCACGTAATGCTCTATCTACTCGACACCGACCTCGAGGACAACGGCACGCACGACCGCGCCATCACCGACCAGCTGTACATCGGCGACCGCGCCGCGCGACTCGAGCAGGAGATTGTGCTCGGCATCGGCGGCGCGCGCGCTCTCGCCGAGCTCGACATCCGGCCCGACTGCTGGCACGTGAACGAAGGCCACCCCGCGTTTCTCGCCTACGAGCGCATCCGCATGCTGATGGCGCAGGGGCTCGGCTTCGACGCCGCGCACGAGGCGGTCGCCGCCAACACGGTGTTCACCACGCATACCCCGGTGGCGGCCGGGCACGACCATTTCCCCGAGGCGCTGGTGCGCGCGCACATCGAGGCCGCCTGCCCCGAGCTGCACGGCGACCTGGATGCGGCACTGGCGCTCGGCCGCTCGCCCGCTTCGCGCGACTTCAACATGACCGCGCTGGCGGTGCGCGCCTCGCGCTTCCAGAACGGCGTGTCGCGCATCCACGGGCGCGTGTCGTCTCAGATCTGCGCCGAGCTCTGGCCGCAGATCGACCCGGACGAGAACCCGCTGCAGTACGTCACCAACGGCGTGCACGTGCCGACCTTCCTGTCGGACGGCTGGTACGAGACCTTCGACAACTACATGGGGCCGGACTGGTCGCAGCGCCTGTTCGATGCACGCTGCTGGGAAGCGGTGCATCGCATTCCGGACGCGCAATTCTGGAACGTGCACCAGAGCCTCAAGGCGCAGATGCTGCACCTCGTGTGCCACCGCGTGCGCGCGCAGCACACGCGCAACCAGGGCTCGGAAGCGCACCTGGACCGGATCCTCAAGCTCGCCGACCCGGCCAACCCGACCGTGCTGACGATCGGCTTCGCGCGCCGCTTCGCGGCCTACAAGCGGGCCACGCTGCTGTTCAACAACCTAGACTGGCTGCGCGAGCTGACCGGCGACGCGAAGCGCCCGCTGCTGTTCCTGTTCGCCGGCAAGGCGCATCCCGCCGATCAGCAGGGCCAGGACCTGATCCGCCGCATCGGCGAAGTGGCGCGCATGCCCGAATTCGAGTCGAAGATCCTGATGGTCGAGGGCTACGACCTGCGCCTCGCGCGGCGCCTCGTCTCGGGCGTCGACGTGTGGCTGAACAACCCGGTGCATCCGCTCGAGGCGAGCGGCACCTCGGGCATCAAGGCGGCGATCAACGGCGTGATCAACCTGTCGGTGCTGGACGGCTGGTGGGGCGAGGGCTACGACGGCACGAACGGCTGGGCGATCAAGCCGGCCTCCGAGAAGCTGGACGCCGCGCGCCGCGACGAGGAGGAGGCACGCACGCTGTACGAGCTGCTGCAGGACCAGGTGATCCCGCTGTACTACGCCACCGGCCCGGCCGGCTATTCGCCCGGCTGGGTGGCGATGGCCAAGCGCTCGATCGCCTCGATCGTGCCGCAGATGTCCTCGATGCGCATGATGAGCCAGTACGTTGAGCGCTTCTACCGGCCGGCGACGCGCCAGTGGCAGCGCTACTCCGGGCACGACTTCCAGGCGGCGCGCGCGCTCGCTGCCTGGAAGGCGAAAGTGCGCTCGGGCTGGAGCGGCGTGCGGCTGCGGCGCGTCGACGAGCCGGTCGCGCGCCTTCCTTTCGGCGCCAAGCTGCGCATCTCGGTGGCCGCCGCGCTGAACGGCCTGGCGCCCGAGGATATCGTGCTCGAGGTGCTGCTCGCGCGGCCCGGGACCGAGCAGGCGAGCGCAGCCGCGGCGAGCGCGCGCCTCGCCTTCGAGCGCACGCTGCCCGACACCGGCGAGCACCTGTTCGGGCTAGATTTCGTGCCCGAGCTGTCGGGGCGCATCGAGTACCGCGTGCGCGCCTTTCCCGGACACGAGCTGCTGACGCACCCCTTCGAGATGGGGATGATGGCGTGGCTCTAGGCTAGCGCCGATGGCGCAGCGGCTGCGCGTGCTGTACGTGACGCCCGAGGCGGCGCCCTGGGCCAAAACCGGCGGCCTGGGCGACGTCGCGCAAGCGCTGCCGCGCGCGCTGGCTATCGCGGGCGCCGACGTACGCGTGCTCGTTCCGGCCTACTCGGGCCTTCGAACGGCCTTTCCCGAGGCGACGGAAATCGCTGCACTGCCTGCCTTGGGCGGGTCGCTCCCTGCAGCGCGGCTGCTCGCGGCGCCGGGCGAGCCGGTCCTGTGGCTGCTCGACTGCCCCGCCTACTACGCGCGGCCCGGCGGCCCGTATCAGAGTCCTCAGGGCGCCGACTGGCCCGACAACCACCTGCGCTTCGGGCTGCTGTCGCGCGTCGCCGCGCTGCTCGCCGGCGGCGCGAGCCCGCTCGCCTGGCGGCCCGACGTGCTCCACTGCAACGACTGGCAGTGCGGGCTTGCGCCCGCCTACCTCGCCTTCGCCGGCGGGACACGCGCGGCGAGCGTGATGACGCTGCACAATCTCGCCTACCAGGGCCTGTTTCCGGCTCCGGCGCTCGCAGACCTGGGGCTGCCCGCGGCGTCTTTCACGCCCGAGGGCCTCGAGTTCTACGGCAAGCTCTCGTTCCTCAAGGCCGGCGTGCGCTACGCGGATCTGCTCACCACAGTGAGCCCGAGCTACGCGCGCGAGATCCAGGGGCCAGAGCTCGGTTTCGGCCTGGATGGGCTCTTGCGGCAGCGCTCCGCCGACCTGGTGGGCATCCTGAACGGCATCGACATGGAAACCTGGAATCCGGCGCGCGACCCGCTGATCGCCGAGCGCTACGATGCGGCGCGCCTCAAAGACAAGGCGGCGAACAAGGCCGCGCTGCAGCGCGCTTTCGGCCTGCCTGAGGCGCCGGATGCGCCCCTCGCGGCGATGGCGAGCCGCCTGGTGCCGCAAAAGGGCGCCGACCTGGTGCCCGGCGCCGCCGACGAGATCGTGCGCCGCGGCGCGCAGCTCGTGCTGCTCGGCACCGGCGAGCACGAGCTCGAGGACGCGTGGCGCGCGCTCGCCGCGCGCCATCCGCGCCACATCGCGGCGCGCATCGCCTTCGACGAGCGCCTGGCCCACATGGTCGAAGCGGGCGCGGATCTCTTCCTCATGCCTTCGCGCTTCGAGCCTTGCGGGCTGAACCAGTTCTACAGCATGCGCTACGGCACGGTGCCGGTGGTGCGGCGCACCGGGGGTCTCGCCGATTCCGTGAGCGAGCAGACCGGCTTCCTGTTCGACGAGCCGAGCGCGCGGGCGTTCAGCGCGGCGCTCGGGCGCGCGCTCGATGCCTGGAGCGACCGCGCCGCCTGGCGCGCGCGGCAGCTCGTCGGCATGGCGCGCGACTTCGGCTGGCGCGCTCCCGCCGCCGGCTATCTCGAGGCCTACCGCCGCGCGCTCGCCCGCGCCTAGACCTCGGCGGGAACCTCGCGCGGCGGCTCCTCCGTCTGCGCGATCATGCAGTCGGTGGTGAGCACCAGGCCGGCGATCGACGCCGCGTTCTGCAGCGCGCTGCGCGTCACCTTGCAGGGATCGAGCACGCCCATCTGCACCAGGTCGCCGTAGGCGCCGCTCGCCGCGTTGAAGCCGAAGTTGCCCTTGCCCTCCAGCACCTTCTGCACCACCACCGCCGGTTCCTCGCCGGCGTTGGCGACGATCTGGCGCAGCGGCTCCTCCAGCGCGCGCCGCACGATCTGGACGCCCGCGTCCTGCTCGGCGTTCTCGCCGTGCAGCGCGTCGAGCGCCGGGCGCGCGCGCAGCAGCGCCACCCCGCCTCCCGGCAGCACGCCCTCTTCGACCGCGGCGCGCGTCGCGTGCAGCGCGTCCTCGGTGCGGCTCTTGCGCTCCTTCATCTCGGTCTCGGTCGCGGCGCCGACGCGGATCACCGCCACGCCGCCCGCGAGCTTGGCCGCGCGCTCCTGCAGCTTCTCGCGGTCGTAGTCGCTGTCGGAATCCTCGATCTGCTCCTTGATCAGGTCGACGCGCGCCTTGATCGCCTGCGCGTCGCCGGCGCCGCCGATGATCGTGGTGTTGTCCTTGTCGACCTCGATGCGCTTTGCCCTGCCGAGGTCCTCGGGCCTGAACTTCTCCAGCGTGCGCCCGGCCTCCTCGGCGATCACCGTGCCGCCGGTCATGATCGCGATGTCCTCGAGCATCGCCTTGCGCCGGTCGCCGAAGCCCGGCGCCTTCACCGCGCAGGCCTTGATCACGCCGCGCAGCGTGTTGACGACCAGCGTTGCGAGCGCTTCGCCCTCGACTTCCTCGGCCACGACGAGCAACGGCTTGCCGCTCTTGGCGACGTGCTCGAGCACCGGCAGCAGGTCGACCACCGCCGAGATCTTCTTGTCGTGCAGCAGCACGCAGGCGCCCTCCAGCACCACTTCCTGCTTGTCGCGGCTGTTGATGAAATACGGCGACAGGAAGCCACGGTCGAACTGCATGCCCTCGACCACCTCGAGCTCGTTGGCGAGCCCCTTGCCATCCTCGACCGTGATGACGCCTTCCTTGCCCACTTTCTCCATCGCCTCGGCGATCAGTTCGCCGATCGACTTGTCGTTGTTGGCGGAGATCGACGCCACCTGCGCGATCTCGGTGCGCGTCGCGCAGGGCCTGGCGAGGCGCTTGAGCTCGACGACGATCGCCTCGACCGCCAGGTCGATGCCGCGCTTGAGGTCCATCGGGTTCATGCCGGCGGCGACGTACTTCATGCCTTCGGTGACGATGCCCGCGGCGAGCACAGTGGCGGTGGTGGTGCCGTCGCCCGCCACCTCGGAGGTCTTGGCCGCGACCTCGCGCATCATCTGCGCGCCCATGTTCTCGAAGCGGTCCTTGAGCTCGATCTCCTTGGCCACCACCACGCCCGAGTTGATCACCGTCGGCGGGCCGTAGGAGCGCTCGATCACGACTGTGCGCGACTTCGGGCCGAGCGTGACGCGCACCGCGTCGGCGAGCACGTTCATCCCCTTGACGATGCGCGCGTGCGCCGAATCGCCGAACATGAGCTGTTTCGCTGGCATGGTTCTCTCCGGGTTTGTGCGCCTAGAGCGTAGCGCTCACGCAAGGGCGGCGCTTGACGGAGATCAAGATCGCGACCCCGCCGCTGCGCACAATCGTGAGACACGGCGCGTTCGGAAAGGAGGATCCATGAAGATCACCCTCTCAGTCATCAAGGCCGACATCGGCTCGATCGGCGGCCACATCCAGCCCTCGCGCGAGCTGTTCCAGGCGGTCGAGCGGCATATCGCGCAGCACGGCCAGGGCCTGATCGGCGACAGCTACATCTCGTTCACCGGCGACGATATCGCCATCCTGATGACGCACAGACGCGGCGTCGGCGACCGGGACGTGCATCGCCTCGCCTGGGATGCCTTCGTCGCTGGCACCGCGGTCGCGCGCGCGCAGGGCCTGTACGGCGCCGGCCAGGACCTGCTCAAGGACGCGTTCTCCGGCAACGTCAAGGGCATGGGGCCCGCGGTGGCGGAAATGGAGATCGAGGAGCGCCCGAACGAGCCGTTCCTGTTCTTCGCCGCGGACAAGACCGACCCGGGGGCCTACAACCTGCCGCTCTACCTCGCGTTCGCCGACCCCATGAACACGCCCGGACTCATCCTGTCGCCCAAGATGGCGAAGGGCTTCCGGTTCGTGATCATGGACGTCAACCACGCCGAGGCGGACCGCGTCATCGAGCTGGTCGCCCCCGAGGAGAGCTACGACATCGCCGCGCTGCTGCGCGATGCCGAGCGCTTCGTCGTCGAGTCGGTGTGGTCGCGCGCCACCGGCGAGCAGGCCGCCGCGGTCGCCACCTCGCGGCTGCATAACATCGCCGGCAAGTACACGGGCAAGGACGATCCGGTGATGCTGGTGCGCACGCAGATGAACTTCCCCGCCACCGGCGAGGTGCTCGCGCCCTACGCCATCGGCCACTTCGTCGCGGGCGGCATGCGCGGCTCGCACAACATGCCGCTCATGCCCGTGTGCCTCAACACCGGCACCAGCTACTTCGACGGACCGCCGCTCGTGTCCTGCGCGGCGCTCGCGATGCACGGCGGCAAGCTCACCGAGGCGCTTGACTGCTTCGCGCACCCGTTCTGGAACGCGGTGCGCGACCGCATCGCCGACAAGGGGCTGGAGATGCGCCGCCAGGGATTCTTCGGCGCCGCGATGCTGCCTATGACCGAGCTCGAGTACACCGGCATCACCGAGAAGCTCGCCGCGCTCGACGTGCGCTTCGCGCTGCGCAAGGCGGCCTGATGGCACGCACGGCGGCATGGCCCGCGGCCGGCGACGCGCTGCTCGTCGTCGACGTGCAGAAGGACTTCCTGCCGGGCGGCGCGCTCGCCGTAGCGCGCGCCGGCGAGGTGGTGGCGCCGCTGAACGCCGCGATCCGCGCCTTCGAGCGCGCCGGGCGTCCCGTGTACGCCTCGCGCGACTGGCATCCCGCGAACCACTGCTCGTTCAAGGCGCGCGGCGGGCCCTGGCCGCCGCATTGCGTGGCCGGTACGCGCGGCGCCGAGTTCGCCGACGGGCTCGCGCTGCCTCGTTCCGCGGGCATCGTCTCCAAGGCGGACACGCCCGACGTCGACGCCTATTCCGCCTTCGGCGGCAACGACCTCGCGGCGCAACTGCGCCGGCAGGGCGTGCGCCGCGTCGTGATCGGGGGGCTCACGACCGACTACTGCGTCGTGAACTCCGTGCTCGATGCGCGGGCCGCCGGATTCGAGGTGGTGGTGCTGGCCGATGCGATACGCGCCGTAAACGTCCAGCCGGAAGACGGCGCGCGCGCGCTCGAGGCGATGCGCAAGGCGGGCGCGCGGCTGGAGCCCGCATGAATCCCTATGGGCGCGATCCGGGGGCGAGCGCGCTGCTCACGGATCTGTATCAGCTCACGATGCTCAAGTCCTACTTCGAGCGCAGCATGAACGAGGTCGCCGTGTTCGAATTCTTCGTGCGCAAGCTGCCCGCGGCGCGCAACTTCTTCCTCGCGGCGGGCCTCGAGCAGGCGCTCGAGTTCCTCGAGAACCTGCGCTTCACCGAGGACGATCTCGCCTGGCTCGCCGGCCAGCCCGGCTTCGACGCACGCTTCCTCGACTGGCTCCGCGAGCTGCGCTTCACCGGGGACGTGGACGCGATGCCCGAGGGCACGCCGTTCTTCCCCGACGAGCCGATCCTGCGCATCGCCGCGCCGCTGCCGCAGGCGCAGCTGGTCGAAACGCGCATGGTGGCGCTCATGCACTTCTGCTCGCTCATCGCCAGCAAGGCCGCGCGCTGCGTGCTCGCGGCGCCCGGCAAGCTGCTGGTCGACTTCGGCCTGCGGCGCGCGCACGGCGCCGAGGCGGGCCTGCTCGCCGCGCGCGCCGCCTACCTGGCGGGCTTCGGCGGCACGGCGACCGTGCTTGCCGGCGAGCGCTTCGGCATCCCGCTGTACGGCACCATGGCGCATTCCTACGTCCAGGCACACGACGACGAGCGCACGGCATTCCTCGATTTCGCGCGCGCGCATCCGCAGAACACGACGCTGCTCGTCGACACCTACGACACCGAGGTCGGGGCGCAGAAGGTCGTCGAGCTTGCGCCGCAGCTCGAGCGCGAAGGCATCCGCATCCGCGCAGTGCGGCTCGATTCCGGCGACCTCGGCGCGCACGCGCGCAAGGTGCGCGCGATCCTGGATGCCGGCGGCTGCGCGTCGATCCGCATCTTCGCGAGCGGCGGGCTGGACGAATACGAGCTCGAGCGACTCGCCGCCACGCCGATCGACGGCTTCGGCGTCGGCACCAGCCTCACCACCTCGTCCGATGCGCCCGGCCTGGACTGCGCCTACAAGCTGCAGGAGTACGCCGGCGTCGCGCGGCGCAAGCGCTCCGAGGGCAAGGCGACCTGGCCGGGCCGCAAGCAGGTGTTCCGCGCGCCGGAGGGCGACGTGCTCGGGCTGGTCAGCGAGCGCCATCCCGGCGAGCCGCTGCTGCGCCCGGCGATGCGCGCGGGCCGGCGCCTCGCGCTCCCTGAGCCGCTGGACGCAATCCGCGCGCGCACGCGCGCCGCGCTCGCCGCCTTGCCCGGCCGCCTGCGCGCCCTCGCGCGCGCCGAGCCCGCCTACCGCGTCGAAGTGTCGGCGGCGCTGCGCGCGCTCGCCGCGGAGTGCGACCGCAGGCGCACGTAGCGCGTGCCCAGGAGCGCGTCCCACAGCGCGCTCGTCACCCCGAAATTGCGCCCCGGGTGGTGGTGGTGGATGTGATGCCGCGCGGCCCAGCCGCGCAGCAGCGGATGACGGAAGCGCCGGCGGTGAATGACGAAGTGGCAGATGCCGTAGGCGACGTAGCCGAATGCGATGCCGCTCCCGAGCACGTAGGCATCGCCAGGACCCGCCCACGGCACGCACAGGCCGATCACCGCCGCGAGCACCAGGGCCGGCACGAAGAACGGCAGCGCGTCGTAGCCGCGCGGCTCGCCGTGGTGGGCGGCATGGCCGCGCGCGAACGCCTGCAGCGGGCCGTGAAATACCCAGCGGTGCACCACATATTCCATGAAGCTGAAGGCGAACAGGCCGGCAAGGAAGATCAGCGCGGCAACCTGCGCAGGGACGTGTCGCCTGATCGCATCCGCCAGCAGGACGCACGCGAGCGCGGTGTCGACGACCGGTTCGAGCCAGTAGTTGACGCGCGTGTGCGTCAGCTTGTTGACAAACTGGGACATGGCGGGTGCCTTTTTTCGAGGAGGGCTTACTCCTCAGGCACGCGATCGCGCCGAACGTTCAGCGCCGGCCGCGGCGCGCGTCGAGCAGTTTCCTCAGCTCGGCGAGCGGGCGCGTGTTCAGGACGTCCTTCCGTTCCAGCCAGCCGCGCCGCGCCTGCCCCACGCCGTACACGAGGTTGTCGAAGCCGTTCACGTCGTGCGCGTCCGAATTGATCGCCACCAGCACGCCCTCGTCCTTCGCCATGCGGCAGTGCACGTCGGTCAAATCGAGACGCTCGGGATGCGCGTTCAGCTCGAGGAACACGCCCTGCGCGCGCGCCTTGCGGATCACCGCCAGCATATCGACGTCGTAAGGCTCGCGCGAATCGATCAGGCGCCCCGAAGGGTGCGCCAGGATCGAGAAATGCGGGCGCTCCATGGCAGCCAGGATGCGCTCGGTCTGGCGCGCGCGCGAAAGATTGAACTTGCTGTGCACCGCCCCGATGACCAGGTCGAGGCGCGCGAGGATCGAATCGGGCAGGTCGAGGCTGCCGTCCTCGAGGATGTCGACTTCGATGCCCGCGAGCAGCGTGATGCCGCGCAATTCCTTGTTCAGGCGCTCGATCTCGTCGATCTGCTTGGCGAGGCGCACCGGGTCGAGGCCGTGCGCCATCGTCTCGCGGCGCGAATGCTCGGTGATGCCGAGGTAGGCGAGCCCACGCGCGCGCGCGGCTTCCGCCATCTCGCGCAGCGTGTTGCGGCCGTCGGTCGCCCGGGTGTGGGCATGCAGATCGCCCGCCAGGTCGTCGCGCGTCACCAGCCTGGGCAGCGCGCCGCGGCGCGCGGCTTCGATCTCGCCCTGGTCTTCGCGCAGCTCCGGCTCGATGTAGGGCAGGCCGACGGCCGCATAGACGGATTCCTCGGTCTCGCCCGCGATGCGCCGCTTGCCCTTGAACACGCCGTACTCGTTGATCTTCAGGCCGCGCTCCTGGCCGAGCCTGCGGATCGCGATGTTGTGCGCCTTCGAGCCGGTGAAATAGTGCAGCGCCGCGCCGAAGCTCTCCGGCGGCACCGCGCGCAGGTCGACCTGGATGCCGCTAGCGAGCATGGCGCTGGCGCGCGTCGCGCCGCTCGCCAGCATCTCCTTCACTTCGCCGTATCCCGCGAAGCGTTGCATCACGTCCGCCGCGTCCGGTGCGGTAACCAGGACGTCGAGGTCCCCGACCGTCTCCTTCATGCGCCGGAAGCTGCCCGCCACGACCGCCTCGCCAACACCTCGTGCCCGGCGCAGGTGCTCGAGCAGGCTGCGCGCGTACTCGCCCGCGAGCGCCAGCTTGAAGCGGCGCGCCTTGGACAGGTGCGCGCGCGCCGCTTCGAGCAGCTTCGCCTCGGTCTTCTCCCCGAATCCCGCCAGCCCGTGCAGGCGGCCGTCCTGCGCCGCGCGCTGCAGCTGAGCGGGGGTATGCACGTCGAGCTCGCGGTACAGCGCCTGCACGCGCTTCGGTCCGAGCCCCGGCAGGTGCAGGAGCTCGGTGATGCCGGCCGGGGCGCGCTTGGCGAGCTGCTCGCGCAGCCTGCAGGTCCCGGTCGCCGCGATCTCGGCGATCTTGCCCGACAGGTCGGCCCCGATCCCGGGCAGCTTGGGCAGCGCCTTCCCCTGCGCCAGCAGACCCGCCAGGTCGACGCGCTGTCCTTCGACGATGCGCGCCGCGTTGCGGTAGGCGCGTACGCGGAACGGGTTGCCGTTCTCCAGCTCGAGCAGATCGGCGATCTCCCCGAACACGCGCGCGATATCGGCGTTGTGGACCGGCATGTGCCGATTATTGCGCCTCGTCGCCCGGGCGCGACAGCGATTTGCCGTGCATTCAAGCGCTTGCCGCGCAGGCGGCGAAAGACGTCGGGTAGCAGCGACGAAGCGTGTCAGGTAATTTGTTAGGACATATATATAACTGACTGTTTAGTACCAGTATTCATTGGTTGGCACAAGCTTCGCTAGGTGCCTCGGTTATGACCCGGACGCGCGCCCGCGCCCTCCTCTATCCGCTGCTTGCCGTCGCGTTCGCGCTCGCCTGCCCCAACGCGCGCGCGGACGGACAGACGGTGTCGCTCGCCGAATGGCTGCGCGAAGGCGGCGATCCGCGCGCGTTCCGCGGCTCGGATGCCGACGGCGACGGCCGCCTGGATGGCGACGAGATCGTCAAGGCGCGCTCCTGGGACGCGCGCATCAAGGCGGCCGAATACGCCGGCGATGCCTGGACCACGGCCAAGGTGAAGGCCGTGCTGCTGCTGAATGACGAGGTCGACGGTCCGCTGGTCAGCGTGACGACGCGCAACGGCACGGTGACGCTCTCGGGCACCGTGCGCAACGACGAGGAAGCGCTCGCCGCCGCGCGCCTCGCCGCGCAGGTCGAGGGCGTGCGCAAGGTCGTCAACTCGCTCACCGTCGGGCGGGCGGTCGCGGCCCGGCGGCCGTAGCGGCGCTGCGAACCGGCCGCGCGCACTGCCAGCGCCGGACGGTAAACTCCGGGGCTCACCCCGGAGGTAACAAGCATGGATCTGAGCGAACGGCTGCTGCGCCTCAAGCCCCAGGGCATGAGCGCCGGTGAATGGCAGACCCGGCTCGAGCTCGCCGCCCTGTACCGTGCCTTCGACTGGTTCGGCTGGACCGAGCTCATCTTCAACCACATCACCGCGCGCGTCCCGGGCTCGGAGCACCACTACCTGATCAATCCCTACGGCCTGTGGTACAGCGAAATCACGGCGACCAACCTGGTGAAGGTCGATGCCAAGGGCGACACGATCGACGGCACGAAGGCGCCGGTCAACAAGGCCGGCTTCGTGATCCACAGCGCGATCCACGCCGCGCGCGCGGACGCGCACTGCATCATCCACACCCACACCACCGCGGGCAGCGCGGTCGCCTGCAAGAAAGAAGGCCTGCGCTACGACAACTTCTACAGCGCGCTGCTCTACGGCCAGGTCGCCTACCACGACTTCGAAGGCGTCACTACCGATCTCGCGGAGCAGCCGCGCCTGGTGAAGAGCCTTGGCGCGAAGCCGATCCTGATCCTGCGCAACCACGGCCTGCTGGTCGCCTGTCCGGGAATTCCTCTGGCGTTCCGCACCTACTGGGCGCTGCAGCGAGCGTGCGAGATCCAGGCCGCCACCGACGCCATGCGGGGCGAGAACCTGGCTGTCGCCCAGGCGGTGCTCGAGACCAACCCGGCGCGCAACGCGGCAGTCGTCGACGGGCCACGTCCCGGCGGGCTCGAGTTCGACGCCCTGCTGCGCCGCGCGGGCATCCGCTACGAAGATCTCGTCTGACCAACCCCGAGGAGAAACGATGGACAAACGCGCCCACAAGGAACGCTACGACGCGGGCCTCAAGACCCGCCGCGAAGTGCTCGGCGCCCAGTACGTCGACAAGGCGATGGCCGCCACCGACGATTTCAGCCAGCCGTTCGTGGAGCTGCTCAACACCTACTGCTGGAACGACATCTGGAACCGGCCTGGGCTCGACCGCAAGACCCGCTCGATGCTCAATCTGGCGATGCTCTCGGCGCTCGGCAAGGAGCACGAGCTCAAGCTGCACCTGAACGGCGCGCTCAACAACGGCCTCACCAAGGAGCAGATCCGCGAGGTGCTGCTGCAGGTGGCGATCTACTGCGGCGTGCCCGCGGCGGTGGTCGCCTTCCGCTGCGCGCGCGAGGTGTTCAAGGAACGCGGCGCGTGAGCCCGGTCAAGACCGTCGCATTCGTCGGCCTCGGGCAGATGGGCAGGCCGATGTCGGCGCACCTGGAGAAGGCCGGCTTCATTGTGCGCAGCTACGACCTGAACGGGCGCGGCAACTGTGCCTCGGCCGCCGAGGCGGCGCGCGGCGCGGACGTGTTCCTCGCCATGCTGCCCGACGGCCGGGCCGTGCGGGAGGCGGTTCGGGCGGCCGAATTGTCGAAGGGGACGCTGGTCCTCGACATGAGTTCCTCGGATCCGGTCGGCACGCGCACACTCGGCGCAGAGCTCGCGGCGCGCGGCGTGGGGCTCGTCGACGCCCCGGTGTCCGGCGGCGTGAAGCGCGCGCTCGACGCGAGCCTCGCAATCATGGCGGGCGGCGAGGCGGCGCTCATCGAGCGCGTGCGGCCGCTGCTCGAGAAGATGGGCTCGAAGATCTTCCTCACCGGGCCGCTCGGCTCGGGGCACGCCATGAAGGCGCTGAACAACTACGTCTCCGCCGCCGGCCTCGCGGCGACCTGCGAGGCGCTCGCGGCCGGGGCGCGCTTCGGCCTCGACCCCGCGGTGATGACCGACATCCTTAACGTCTCGAGCGGCCGCACCAACACGAGCGAGGTGAAAGTGAAGGCGTTCATGCTGAGCGGCGCCTTCAACTCCGGCTTTTCCACCGCCTTGATGGTCAAGGACATCGCCACCGCGGTGTCGCTCGCCGAAGCGATGGGCTTCGAAGCACCGCTCGCGCACCGATGCGTCGAGCTGTGGAAGGATGCCGCCGGGCGCCTGGGAGGCGGCGCGGACCACACCGAGTACTACCGCTTCGCCCGGGGCGAGTGACATAAGTCCGCCTGGGCGGCGGGCCTGCATTGACGCCGCGCACCGCGCTGAGTAGCGTCGTGGCGTGGCCAAGATTGCGATCTTCAACCAGAAGGGCGGGGTCGGCAAAACCACCACCTCGCTCAACCTGAGCGCCGCCCTGGCGCGCCGCGGCTACAACCCGCTGTCGATCGACCTCGATCCGCAGGCGCACCTGTCGTTCGTGTGCGGCACGACCGTGGCGCGCGCCGACGAATCGGTGTTCGGCTTCTACCAGCAGTCCAAGCCGCTCACCCAGCTGATACGCGCCGCGAGCGGGGGCTGGCTGCTGATACCCGCGCATATCGAGCTCTCCAAGGTCGACACCCAGTTCGGCAAGGGCGCCAGCGTGCTCAACCGCCTGAACCACGGCATCGTGCGCGAGAACCTGAACACCGGCCGCCCGATCGTAATCGACTGCTGCCCGATGCTCGGCGTGCTGTCGCTCGCGGCGATCTTCGCCGGCGACCGGGTGCTGATCCCGGTCTCGGCCGACTACCTCGCGCTCAAGGGCGTGCAGCAGACCGAAAAGACGCTCAAGGCGCTCGAGCACGTGCTCAAGAAGCGCGTCGCGCGGCGCTTCCTGATCACGCGCTTCGACGCGCGGCGCAAGCTGTCGCACGAGATCGACCGCGAGCTGCGCGCACGCTTCGGCGACGAGATCCTCGCCACGCGCATCTCCGAGAACGTCGCGCTCGCCGAGAGCCCGGCGGTGGGCAAGGACGTATTCGCGCACGCGCCCGAGAGCCGCGGCGCGCGGGATTACGACGCGCTCGCGGACGAGCTCGTCGGCACGGGCTTCATCGAGCCCCGGCCGGCGGCCTAGCCCCCGCCCGTCTCGTCCGGTTGGCGCGAGATCAGCGTCAGGATGCTATCGAGGGTGACGCCGTCTTCCCCGGCCGGCGCCTGAATCACGCGGCACTCGATGATCTCGCAGCCCGGGTAGATCTGGTTGATCTTGCGCTCGGCTTCGGCCTGGTCGCGCGCCTGCACCGCGAGGTTGTCGACCGGCGTGCCGCTGCGCGTGCGGATGCGGATGCCGTACTTGGTCATCGGCGTCGAGGCGGGCGCGATCATGGCGCCCGATTCTAGTCGCCTAATTGCGCGCGCGTCGCGGCACTGCGCCGCAGTTGGGCGGATAATGGCGGGGTAACGCTACTACGCCAATCCTCCCGGGACGACTCGAATGGCCAAGAGCCAGCTGCGCAGCAATCGCGAACACAAGAAACCCAAGCAATCCAAGAAGCCCGCCGCTCCGGCGGCCGGCATCAAGACGTCGGTGCCCTTCAAGATGCCGCCCTCCACCCACGGCGGCAAAAGCTGACGCGACGACGTCGCTAGGCCGCGTCGCGCTGCGGCGTGCGGAACTGCGTCTCCATCTCGCGCCGCAGGCGCACCGCGGAGTTGTTCGCGTCGACCGCGACGTCGCTCCACTTCACCGGCTGCCCGGCGGGCACCGGCCTGAGCACCTTCCAGCCGTGCGCGAGGCCGAGCGGCAGGCAGCCCTGCCCGGCGGAATCCTCGGCGGGCATCAGCCTGCCGACCACGGTGTAGCCGCCCTCGCCGTCGAGCAGCTCGCCGGCCTTGAGGTCGCGCTTGGCGGTCGCCACCGCATCGGCGCGCCAGCCGGTGGCGCAGCCGGTAGGCTCGCGGCGCAGGCCGACCGACGCGACCGAGATGCCGACTTCCAGCCCGATCAGGTGCCAGCGCTTGTACAGGCAGGCGTAGCGGCCGGAGGGATCGGTCTTGACGCCGTATTCGGTGAAGCAGCGGCGCACGTACTCGCTCTCGCCCTCGAACACCACCCACACGCCGAAGCGGATGTCGTACGGGATCGCGCGCCCGTCGCGCTCCAGCGAGGAGATCACCTCGACCTGACCCTTGTGGTGCAGCTGCCCGCCCTCCTCCTTCGGCCGCATGACGAACGGGATGTCGTCCACCGCCGCCGGCGGATAGGCGAGGCCGTAGGGCGCGGGCGTGAGGCCGGTCGCGTTGCACACCGCGCTCGTCTCGATCGCGGGCTTCGAGCCGTCGAGGAACGAGTTGAACATCTTCGGGTTGAGGCCGCCGATCCGCGCCTGCTCGGGCGTGAGGCCGTAGTAGCCCCACACGGTCTCGGGCGTCGATTGCGCAAAGTGCGGCAGCCACTTGTGGCCGCGCCCCGCCGCGACCACCGGGAAGCCGGCGGCGCGCGCCCAGTCGACCAGGTCGCAGATGATCGCCGGCTGGTCGCCGTAGGCGAGGCTGTAGACGACGCCCGCCTCCGCGGCCTTGCGCGCGAGCAGCGGGCCGCAGAACGCGTCGGCCTCCACCGTCACCATCACCACGTGCTTGCCGTGGCGGAAGGCTTCCAGCGCGTGCTCGACCGCGGCGAGCGGATGCCCGGTCGATTCGACGACGATGTCGATCGCCGGATGCGAGACGAGCGCGCGCCAGTCTTCCGAGACGTGAGTCGTCCTCGCTTTCAGGGCGGCATCGAGCGAGGCCGCGCCGTAGCGCTCGGCCGTCCAACCGACCCGCCTCAGGTTTTCCTTCGCGTTGTGGGGAGCCAGATCGGCGATCCCCGCCAAGTGCACGCCCGGCGTGTTCGGCACCTGCGCGATATACATCGCGCCGAACTTGCCCGCGCCGATCACGCCGACGCGCAGCGGATTGTCCGTTCGTTGTAGAAGCTTGGAATAGAGGTTCATAAGAGAAATGGGGTCTGACCCTATTTTCTATGCGGCCCTCAGGGACCCCTGCAGCTCCTCGGCGGGCGTGCCGTCCTTCCACGGCAGCGGCACGTCGTAGTGCCTGAGCAGGCAGTCGTCCGGCAGGCACTCGATCGGCGTGAAGTCGCGGTGCGCGATGTAGCCCGGTCGCTTGAAGCGGCGGATGTGGTTCGACACCGCGCACAGCGACAGGTAGACGCTCACCCGGTTCCAGGGCGACAGGTTCGAGGTCGATGCGTGCACCAGGCAGCCGTGGAACAGGATCATCGAGCCGGCGGGACCCTTCGGCGCGACGATGCCGCCGCGCGCGACCAGCTTGCGGATGGTGTCGTGATTGATGGTCCACAGCGGATAGCTGGTGGTCGTCAGGTCGTGCTCGGCCTCGAGCACGCCGAGCGTGTGGCTGCCCGGGATGAACATCAGCGGCCCGTTGAACTCGTTCACCTCGTCCAGGAAGATCGCGACGTTCATGGCGCGCGCCTCGGGCATCAGGTCGTCGTTCTTCCAGGTGCCGTAGTCCTGGTGCCACTGCCACACGTCGCCGTCGAAGGCCATCTTGCCGTTGATCTTGAACTGGTGCATGTACACCGGCTCGCCGAACAGCTGCTCGACCGGCTTCACCATGCGCGGATGGCGCGCGAGCTTCGCGTACGGATAGCTGTACAGGTGCGCGGCGAAGTTGGTGCGCACCGCGTCGCCCGACTTCTCGCGCACGTTCTCCGGCCGGCGCTGCGCGTACAGCGCCGGCACCTCGTCGGTGAGAATCTTGATCTCCCCGGACGTAAACAGCGAAGGGAAGAACAGATAGCCTTCGCGGTCGAACTGCTCGCGCTGGGATGCATTCAATTGCATGACCTTGATTCCTTCGTGGCCAATTATAAGAGGGATGCTGGCCTCAAGCCGAGCGAACCCTCAGGACGTTGTGCGCCAGCACCGCCCGCTGGAAGCCCTTCAGCGACAACTCCCCGACCGGCTCCGCGTCTACGTGGGCCTCGGTCTTGGTGAAGATGCGCGGCGAGATGAGGATCTGGCTGTTGCCGGCCTCGCCGCACAGGCGCGCTGCAAGGTTGGTGACCGTGCCGATCGCGCCATAATCGAAGCGCCCCTCGAAGCCGATCGTACCGATGGTCGCGTAGCCGCCCGCGATACCCACTCCGAAGCCGAGCGCGTAGCCGTGCTTCTTCCATCCCTGGGCAAGCGCCGCGATCGCCTCGCGCATGCGCAGCGCCATGCGGATCGCCTGCAACTCATGGTTTTCGACGGGCAGGGGGGCGTTGAACAGGATCATGACGCCGTCGCCGGAGAAATGCTCGATGGTGCCGTCGAACTCCATAATCGCGCGGCCGAGCTCGGCGTGATACTCGCGCAGCACGCCCATCACCTCCTCGGGCTCGGCCGTCTCGGTGAAGCTCGTGAAGCCGCGCAGGTCGACGAACACCACGGTGATCTCGCGACGCCGCGTCTTGAGCGGGTCGTCGGCGTCGCCCGACATGATCAGGTCGCTGACCTTCGGCGAGAGGAACCGCGTGAGCTTGGACATTTGGCCGATTTGCGCGACCTGCTCGGCAACTCGCGTCTCGAGCCGCGCGTTCCATTCGGCGATCTGCGCCGCCTGCTCCTCCAACTGCCGGTTTTTGTCCCGGATCTCCTGGTAGAGACCTTCCAGCACGCGGTTCTTCTCGGTGATCAGCTTGTTCGCCTCCTCGGTGCGCCGCGTGGCCTCGAGCAGATCGCGCTCCGCTCGCTTTTGCTCGGTGATGTCGGTCATCACGGTCACCGTGCCGCCACCCGCTACGCGGCGTCGCAGGATACGGTACCAGCGTCCGTCCGGCGCGTGGTCCTCGAAGCTCTTGCCCGAAGGGTTGCGCAGGCTCTCGACTCTTCGCGCGACCAGCGCCTCGACGTCGCCCTCGCCGTAATAACCGTTCTCTGCCAGGTAGCGCAGCAGGTCGGCGTACGGCCGCCCGGGCTGCAGCAATTCCGGCGGGACGATGTACATCTCGCGGAAGCGGTCGTTGCAGAAGACGATCTTCAGCGCGCTGTCGGTATAGGCCAGCGCGCCAGGCATGTTGTCGAGCGCCACATGGAGCTGGGCTTCCTTTTCCGCCAGATCGCGCTCGGCCCGCTTCTGCTCGGCGATGTCGGTCATCACGGTCACCGTGCCGCCACCCGCTACGCGGCGCCGCAGGATACGGTACCAGCGCCCGTCCGGCGCGTGGTCCTCGAAGCTTTTGCCTGAAGGATTGCGCAGGCTCTCAACGCGCCGTGCTACATGCGCGTCCACATCGCCCTCTCCGTAATAGCCGTTCTCTGCCAGGTAGCGCAGGAAATCGGCGTAGGGGCGACCTGGCTGCAAAAGCTCCGGCGGGACCGCATACATCTCCCTGAACCGGTCGTTGCAGAAAACGACATTCAGCGCCTCATCGGTATAGACGAGCGCGCCCGGCATGTTGTCGAGCGCTATGCGCAGATGCTCTTCGATCCCGGTCGGCAGGCGATCGGCCACGTCTAGGTCGCGCACCCGTGTCATGCGGCACCCCCTCCGCAGTGAACTGGGGGGACCAGTATCAGGTATCGGGCGCCTCCCGCCAAGCACGGAAACAATGCCCGATCGAGTTGGCTGCCCGGGAGCGCCAGCCCGGCAAGCGCGGACATCGGCCTGTCACTGCTTGCGCGCGGGCGGCTCGGCCACCTGGAAGAACACTTCGTCCTTCTTCACCATGCCGAGCTCGTAGCGCGCCCGCTCCTCGATCGCGTCGGTGCCGTGCTTCAGGTCCTTGACCTCGGCTTCCAGCGAGGCGTTGCGCAGCTCGAGCTGCTGGTTGCGCGCGCGCTGCGCCGCCAGCTTCTGCTCGGCCTCCCAGGCGTGGATCCAGCCGCCCTTGCCGGCCCACAGCGGGTACTGGATGAGGACGATCAGCGCGGCCAGCACGCCGCCCAGGATCTTCACGCTAGCCGATCTGGGTGAGGGCCTCGCGCCCCGGATAGCTGACCGATTCGCCCAGGTCTTCCTCGATGCGGAGCAGCTGGTTGTACTTCGCCACGCGCTCGGAGCGCGACAGCGACCCGGTCTTGATCTGCAGCGCGTTCATGCCGACCGCGATGTCGGCGATCGTGGTGTCCTCGGTCTCCCCCGAGCGGTGCGAGATCACCGTGCCGTAGGCCGCGCGCTTGGCGAGCTCGATGGCGGCGAAGGTCTCGGTGAGCGTGCCGATCTGGTTCACCTTGACGAGCACGGCATTGGCGATGCCTTGGCGGATGCCCTGCCTGATGATGCGCGTGTTGGTGACGAATATGTCGTCGGCCACCAGCTGCACCGTGTCGCCCAGGCGGTCGGTGAGCAGCTGCCATCCGTCCCAGTCGGATTCCGCCATGCCGTCCTCGATCGACACGATCGGGTAGCGCTCGGCCAGCCCCGCAAGGTAGTCGCACAGCTCCGCGGAATTCAGCTTGAGGCCCTCGGAGGCGAGCTCGTAGACGCCGTCGCGGTAGAACTCCGAGGCCGCGCAATCGAGCGCGAGCAGCACGTCGCTGCCGGCGGCGTAGCCCGCCCGCTCGATCGCCTCGAGAATCAGCTCGATCGCAGCGGCGTGGGTCGCCAGATTCGGCGCGAAGCCGCCCTCGTCGCCCACCGCGGTCGACAGGCCGCGGCCGTCGATCAGCTTCTTCAGCGCCTGGAACACCTCCGCGCCGCAGCGCAGGCCCTCGCGGAACGACTGCGCTCCCGCCGGTATGATCATGAATTCCTGCAGGTCGAGGCTGTTGTTCGCATGCGCGCCGCCGTTGATCACGTTCATGTGCGGCACCGGCATCTGCATCGGCGCCGAGCCGCCGAGATAGCGGTACAGCGGCAGCCCGGACTCCTCGGCCGCCGCGCGCGCCACCGCCATCGACACCGCGAGCAGCGCGTTCGCGCCGAGACGCTCCTTGTTCTCGGTGCCGTCCAGCTCGATCAGCGTGCGGTCGATGAAACCCTGCTCAGAGGCATCCAGGCTCACGATCGCCTCGGAGATCTCGGTGTTGATCGCCTCGACGGCCCTCAGCACGCCCTTGCCGCCGTAGCGCTGCGCATCGCCGTCGCGCAGCTCGAGCGCCTCGCGGCTGCCGGTCGAGGCGCCCGAGGGCACCGAGGCGCGCCCCATGACCCCGGATTCGAGCAGCACGTCGGCCTCGACGGTGGGGTTGCCGCGCGAGTCGAGGATCTCGCGCGCGACGACGTCGACGATTGAGCTCATGCCTTGTTCCCTTTCACGAGGTTTTCTGGGAATCCCTTCTTCTTCACCGTGCGGTCGATTTCGACCAGCGTCTCGAGCAGCTCGCCCATCAGGCCGAGCGGCCAGGAGTTGGGACCGTCGCACAGCGCTTCGTCCGGCCGCGGGTGCGTCTCCATGAACACGCCTGCCACGCCGGCGCCGACGGCCGCCCGCGCCAGCACGGAGATGAACTCGCGCTGCCCGCCGCTCGCACTGCCCAGCCCGCCCGGCAACTGCACCGAGTGCGTCGCGTCGAACACCACCGGGCAGCCCGTGTCGCGCATGACCGCGAGCCCGCGCATGTCGACGACCAGGTTGTTGTAGCCAAAGCTGAAGCCGCGCTCGCACACCAGGATCTGGTCGTTGCCGGCGCTGCGCGCCTTGTCGACAACGTTCTTCATCTCCCAGGGCGACAGGAACTGTCCTTTCTTGATGTTGAGCGGCCTGCCCTGGCGCGCCGCATTGCGGATGAAATTCGTCTGCCGGCACAGGAACGCCGGCGTCTGGATCACGTCCACCACCGCGGCCACCTCGGCGAGCGGCGTGTCCTCGTGCACGTCGGTGAGCACGGGCACGCCCGTCTGCCTGCGCACGGACTCGAGGATGCGCAGTCCTTCCGTCATGCCGGGCCCGCGGTAGCTCGCCCCCGAGGAGCGGTTCGCCTTGTCGAACGAGCCCTTGAAGATATAGGGCATCGACAGGCGCGCCGCGCGCTCCTTCAGGTGCCCCGCGACGTCGACGCAGAGTTGCTCGCTCTCCAGCGTGTCGGGACCGGCGATCAGGAACAGGGGCCGGTCGAGCCCGACCTCGAACCCGCACAGCTTCATGCCGCGACGACGGACAGGCTACCGCCCGGCGAGGAGCGCTTGCCGCTCAGGCGGTTCCTGAGCGCCGCCGTCACGAAGGCCTTGAACAGCGGATGGCCGCTGCGCGGCGTGGAGGTGAACTCGGGGTGGAACTGGCAACCCACGAACCAGGGGTGGCCCGGCAGCTCCATCATCTCGGGCAGATTCTCGCTCGGCGTGCGCGACGAGATCTTGTAGCCCTTCGCCTCGAGCTGCGGCACATAGACGTTGTTCACCTCGTAGCGGTGGCGGTGCCGCTCGTTCACATCCGCGCCGTAGATCTGCGCAGCGAGCGTCCCCGGCACGATCGGGCAGCGCTGCGCGCCCAGCCGCATGGTGCCGCCGATGTCGGATTTCTCGCTACGGCGCTCGATCGAGCCCGTCCGGTCGAGCCACTCGGTGATGAGCGCCACCACCGGGTGCGGCGTGGCGGGATCGAATTCGGTGCTGTTCGCGCCTGCCAGGCCGCATACGTTGCGCGCGAACTCGATGGTCGCGAGCTGCATACCGAGGCAGATGCCGAGGTACGGCACGTTGTTCTCGCGCGCGTAGCGGATCGCCTGGATCTTCCCTTCGGTGCCGCGCTTGCCGAAGCCGCCGGGCACCAGCACCGCGTCGACCTTCTCCAGCGCGCCGACGCCCGAGCGCTCGATCTCTTCCGAGTCGACGTAGTGGATGTGCACGCGGCTGCGCGTATGGATGCCGGCGTGCACCAGCGCCTCGGTGAGCGACTTGTACGAGTCGTGCAGGTCGACGTACTTGCCGACGAAGGCGATGTCGACCTCGTGCTCCGGGTGCTCGAGCGCGTCGACCAGCCTGGTCCAGGCCGACAGGTCCGCGGCGCGCGCCAGGATCGCGAGCTTGTGGCAGACGATCTCGTCGAGCATCTGCTCGTGCAGCATCATCGGGATCTTGTAGATCCAGTCGACGTCCCAGGCCGAGATCACCGCTTCCTTCTGCACGTTGCAGAACAGCGCGATCTTCCTCTTCTCGTCCTCGGGCAGCGGGCGGTCGGTGCGGCACAGCACCACGTCGGCCTGGATGCCGATCTCGCGCAGCTCCTTCACCGAGTGCTGCGTCGGCTTGGTCTTG
>DASPRB010000165.1:0-2647 GCA_035624675.1 Burkholderiales bacterium | reverse complement strand
AGCTCGTCGCGCAACCATTGCACCACGGCGCCGGCGATGAATACGCTGCCTTCGAGCGCATACTCCTTGTCGGCATCGCGCGCGTCGCGCGCGTGCCCGAGCTGCGCGCAGGCGGTCGACACCAGGCCGTGCGCCGAGCGCACCGGCGCGCCTCCGGTGTGCAGCAGCATAAAGCAGCCGGTGCCGTAGGTATTCTTCGCCATGCCGCGCCGGTGGCAGCCCTGGCCGAACAGCGCCGCCTGCTGGTCGCCGGCGATGCCGGCGAGCGGCATCGGCTCGCCGACGAACGAGGCCGGCAGCATGCCGAAGGCGTGCGCCGAAGGGTACACCTCGGGCAAGATCGCGCGCGGCACGCCGAGCAGGCGCAGGAGCTCCTCGTCCCAGTCGCCGTGCCGGATGTCGAACAGCATCGTGCGCGAGGCGTTCGAAGGATCGGTGACGTGCGTGCGGCTCTGCGTCAGGTTCCATGCGAGCCAGGTGTCCACCGTGCCGAAGGCGAGCTCGCCGCGCTCCGCGCGCGCGCGTGCGCCCGGCACGTTGTCGAGCATCCAGGCGAGCTTGGTGCCGCTGAAATAGGGGTCGATCACCAGGCCCGTCTTCTCGCGCACGAGCTCTTCGGCCCCGTCGGATTTCAAGCGCGCGCAGAGCTCGGCGGTGCGCCGGTCCTGCCACACGATCGCGTTGCACAGCGGCTCGCCGGTCTGCCGGTCCCACAGCAGCGTCGTCTCGCGCTGGTTGGCGATGCCGGCGGCGACGATGCTCTTCGGTTCGACCTGCGATTTTCTGACTGCCTCGCGTGCCACCGAGCGCTGCGAGGCGACGATCTCGCGCGGGTCGTGCTCGATCCAGCCGGGTCGCGGGTAGATCTGCCGGAATTCCTGCTGCGCCGAAGCGAGCGGCGTGCCGGCCTCGTCGAATACGATGGCGCGCGAGCTGGTGGTCCCTTGATCGAGCGCAAGGATGTGCTTCATGCGTGGCTGCTCCGGCGGGCTCGCGCGATTCTAGCAGCGGCTCCGGTGCTAGAATCCGCCGCTTCGCGGCACTCTCCCTGCGTCATGCCCCTGCCCGTACCGGACGTCCAGCGCGAACTCACGCACACGCGGCGCGTGCGCTACGAGGGCTACAAGCGCGCCGACGGAAACTGGGACGTCGAAGCCCACCTGACCGACGTCAAGAACCACGACTACGAACTGAAGACCGGCGTGCGCCGCGCCGGGCAAGCGATCCACGAGATGTGGGTGCGCATCACCATCGATCGCCGCATGAACGTGTTGGCGGCGACCGCGGTGACGGACGCGATGCCTTATCCGGGCGGCTGCGACAAGGCGCCGGCCGAGTACGCCAAGCTCGTGGGCTTGAACCTGAGGCAAGGCTTCCGCAAGAAGGTGCACGAGCTGCTGGGAGGGGTGCAGGGCTGCACGCATATCACCGAGATGCTCGGCGGACTGCCGACGGCGGCGATCCAGACCTTCGCGGGCGAGATGAAGGAGGAGCGCGACGACGGCTCGAGGCCGTTCCAGCTCGATCACTGCATCGCGCTCGAGACGGGCTCGGAGACCGTGAGGAAGCTCTATCCGAAGTGGTATCGAGGACCGATGGGAGGAGGCAAAGCGGCATGAAGATTCACGAATACCAGGGGAAGGAGCTGTTCAGGAGATACGGCGTCGCGACGCCGCGCGGCGTGCCGTGCTTCTCCGTCGACGAGGCGGTCAAGGCCGCCGAGACCCTCGGCGGCAGCGCGTGGGTGGTGAAGGCTCAGATCCATGCCGGCGGACGCGGCAAGGGAGGCGGCGTCAAGCTCGCGCGCTCGCCCAAGGAGGTGAGGACGCTCGCGTCCAGGATCCTCGGCATGCAGCTCGTCACCCACCAGACCGGCCCGCAGGGCCAGAAGGTGCGCCGGCTGCTCATCGAGGAAGGCGCCGACATCAGGAAGGAGCTTTACGTCGGCATGGTCGTCGACCGCCAGACGCAGAAGGTCTGCCTGATGGCCTCGTCCGAGGGCGGCATGGACATCGAGGAGGTGGCCGCCAGGACGCCGCAGAAGATCCACAAGGTGTTCATCGACCCGGTTGCCGGCCTGACCGACGCCGAGGCCTCCGACAGCGCGCGCAAGATCGGCATTCCCGCGGCGTCCGTGCCCGAGGCGGCGCGGCTGCTCAAGGCGCTCTACAAGTGCTTCTGGGAAACCGACGCCTCGCTCGCCGAGATCAACCCGCTGATTCTCACCGGCGACGGCCGGGTGGTCGCGCTAGACGCGAAGCTGAACTTCGACGACAACGCGCTCTTTCGCCACCCGGAGATCGTCGCGATGCGCGACCTGGACGAGGAGGATCCGCTCGAGATCGAAGCCTCCAAGTACGACCTGTCGTACATCTCGCTCGATGGCCAGATCGGCTGCATGGTGAACGGCGCGGGCCTCGCGATGGCGACCATGGACACGATCAAGCTGTTCGGCGGCGCGCCGGCCAACTTCCTCGACGTCGGCGGCGGCGCGACTGCGGAGAAGGTCACCGCGGCGTTCAAGATCATGCTGTCCAACCCGAAGGTGAAGGCGATCCTGGTCAACATCTTCGGCGGCATCATGAAGTGCGACACCATCGCCGAGGGCGTGGTCGCCGCGGCGCGCGAAGTGAAGCTCGCCGTGCCG
>DASPRB010000163.1:0-5644 GCA_035624675.1 Burkholderiales bacterium | reverse complement strand
CCGGTGTCGGCCATCTGCCAGAAGTTGTCCGACTGGTACTTCTGACCGCCCGGCTTGTCGCCGATGCGGATGCAGCGCTCCTTCGGCACGCCGATCTCGCGCGTCCAGAGGTCGTAGGCCTCGTCGTCGGTGTGATAGACGGTGGTCCAGAGCTTGTCCGGCGGCAGCTTGTAGACCTTGGTGAGCAGCTCCCAGGCGAAGCGGATCGCGTCCTTCTTGAAGTAATCGCCGAAGGAGAAGTTGCCTAGCATCTCGAAGAACGTGTGGTGGCGGGCGGTGTAGCCGACGTTCTCCAGGTCGTTGTGCTTGCCGCCGGCGCGCACGCAGCGTTGCGAGGTGGTGGCGCGGCTGTAGGCGCGCTTGTCCTTGCCGAGGAACACGTCCTTGAACTGCACCATCCCCGAGTTCGTGAACAGCAGCGTCGGGTCGTTGCCCGGCACGAGCGGGCTCGAGGCCACGACGGCGTGGCCCTTGGATTTGAAGTACTCGAGGAAGCTCGAGCGTATTTCGCTTGATTTCATGGGTCCCGCGCGAGGGGAAAGTGCTTGATTTTACAGCAACGTCACCTTCCCTTGAGATAGCCGCCAGCTGCCAGCTGGGCCATCGACTCGCGCGTGAACTCGGCGCGCGGCGCATTGCCGCCGATCACGAACATAAGGATCGAGTACTTGCGCCTGCTGCCGCGCGTGACGTTCATGAAGCGGCGCGACACGCCGGCGGGAAAGGAGATCACGTCCAGGGGCTTGAGATCGACGTGCTCGACGCGCCCCTTCTCGTTCTCCCAGCTCGCGCGCCAGGTGCCCGTCATCGGAATGAAAGTTTCGTTGGTATCGTGGTTGTGGAACATCGGCCCGCGGCCGGGGAGCGCGCGGCAGTAGCCGAGATTGAAGCCCTCGGAGATCTTGATCGCCGCCAGGCGCGAGGCCCGATCGCCCACCGGCGAAGTGACCGCGCCGCGGTTCTCGCCCTTGGGCGGCTGAAAGCCGATCACGTTGTAGAGAATCCGCTCGCAGCCGGGATAGCGGCTGTCGGGCAGCCCGCCGTCGGATCCCTTGAGCTTGCCGAAGCGCGCCACGCGCTTGAGCATGGCCTTGCGCGAAACCCTGATCCTGCGCAGCTGTTCGCGGTCGTTCATCGTTTCCTCCTAATGGCGGTCCGTGTAGATTATCGCCTGCTCATTCGTGGCGAGGGACATGAAGCTCGGCTACTTCACCATGCCGCTGCATCCGCCGCAGCGCAACTACGTCGACACGCTCAGGGAGGATCGCGAGGCGATCCTGCTCGCCGACCGGCTCGGCTACTGCGAGGCCTTCGTCGGCGAGCACGTCACCGACATCGCGGAATCGGTCACCAGCTGCGCGGCTTTCCTGGCGAGCCTGGTGCACGACACCAAGCGGATCAGGCTCGGCACCGGAACGCTCAATCTGCCCAACGGCCATCCCGCGCAGCTCGCGGCCACCGTGTCGATGCTCGACAACATGCTCGAGGGCCGCTTCATCGTCGGCATCAGCCCGGGCGGGCTGCCTTCGGACTGGGAAGTGTTCGAGAACATGGGCAAGGACCGCACGGCCATGTTCGTCGAGTGCATCGACCACATGATCGGCATCTGGACCGGCACGGCGCCGTACAACCTGAAGGGCCGCTTCTGGAACGTCTCGACCGAGAAGACCATGATCCCCGATATCGGCCAGGGGATCATTCCCAAGCCGTACCAGAAGCCGCACCCGCCGATCGTGGTCACGGCCGTCGAGCCGTTCTCCAAGGGCGTGAGCGAGGCGGCCAAGCGCGGCTGGGATCCGATCTCGGCGAACTTCCTCCTACCGCAATGGGTGAAGTCGCACTGGCCCAAGTACGCCGAGGGCTGCGCCGCCGCGGGGCGCAAGGCGGATCCCGCCAACTGGCGCGTGGCGAAGACCGTGTTCGTCGCCGACGACGCGGCGACCGCGCGCGAGTACGGCCTCGGCGAGCGCAGTCCCTACCGCTTCTATTACAAGCAGCTGTTCTTCAAGCTGAAGCGCGCCGGTCGGATCAATCTTTTCAAGCCTTCGAAGGAAACGCCCGACGACCACGTGACGCTCGACCGCGTGGTGGAGAGCCTGGTGATCGCGGGCACCGCCGAACAGGTCGCCGACGAGCTGCTCGCCTTCCGCGAGACCACGGGCGATTTCGGCACCCTGCTCTATTGCGGCGTCGACTGGGTCGACCCGCGGCTCGCGCGCCGCTCGATGGAGCTCATGGCCGAGAAAGTGATGCCCGCGGTCAACCGCGCGATCGGCAGATGACGATGGCGCACGGCAAGCTGCCGCGCGAGCGCGTGCCCTATTCGGCGATCATCGACCGGCCGCCGCTCAAGCTGCCGGGCGGCGCGCGCATGGTCGTGTGGACGATCGTGAACGTCGAGGAGTGGTCGATCGAGCGCCACATGCCGCGCACCGTGCTGCCGCCCCCGATGGGCCAGCCGCTGCAGCCCGACCTGCCGAACTGGGCGTGGCACGAGTACGGCATGCGTGTCGGCTTCTGGCGCATCGCCGAAGTGCTCGCGCGCCGCAAGCTGATACCGACCCTGGCGGTCAACGGCTCGGTGCTGAAAAGCTATCCGCGCGTCGCCGAAGCCGCGCGCGACGCGCGCTGGGAGTTCATGGGTCACGGCTACCTGCAGGGGCCGATGCACCACGTCGCCGATCAGCGCCAGGCGATCCGCGACACGATCGAGGCGATCCGCGCGTTCACCGGCCGGGCGCCGCGCGGCTGGGAGAGCCCGGGACTCACCGAGACCTACGACACGATCGACATCCTGCACGAAGAGGGCCTCGAGTACGTCGCCGACTGGGTGCTCGACGACCAGCCCGTGAAGATCCGCACCTCGAAGGGCCACATCGTGTCGGTGCCTTACACGCTGGAAGTGAACGACATCCCCATGATGGCGCTGCAGCACCACGGCGCTGACGAGCTGTTCAGACGCGGCGTAGCCCAGTTCGACCAGCTCTACGAGGAGAGCGCGGCCATCACGCGCGTCATGGCGATCAGCGTACACCCGTACATCACCGGCGTGCCGCATCGCATCGGCTGGCTGGAGAAGCTCTACCAGCACATCCAGTCGCGCCCGGGCGTGTTGCTGTGGACCGGCGAGCAGATCCTGGACTGGTACATGACACAGGATCGTTGACTGCTGATACACTTTTCCAAACGAGTCCCCGGGCGCAAGAAGAGGACACCGACAGAAATCACCGTTACGAGGAGGAACCCAATGATCAAGCGACGTACATTCGTGCGCGCCTCGCTCGCCGCGGGCGCTATCGCCCTGGCTGCGTCCGGCTCGCTGTTATCGGCCCCGGCGCAGGCCGCGCAGCCGCTGAAGATCGGCTTCAGCATGGCGCTCTCCGGCGGCCTCGCGGGCGCCGGCAAGGCAGCGCTCATCGCCATGGAGATCTGGCGCGACGACATCAACAAGAAAGGCGGCCTGCTGGGGCGGCCGGTCGAATTCGTCTACTACGACGATGCCACCAACCCCTCCACGGTGCCGGGCATCTACACCAAGCTGCTCGACGTCGACAAGGTCGATCTGGTCGTCTCCAGCTACGGCACCAACGAGATCTCGCCCGCGATGCCGATCGTGATGCGCAAGAAGCTGGTGTTCCCGTCGCTGTTCGGCCTGGCGGTGAACGATCAGTTCAACTACGACCGCTACTTCCAGATCATGCCCGCGGGCCCGCAGCCGAAGCTGGACTGGTCCAGGGGCTTCTTCGAGCTCGCGAAGGCGCAGCATCCGAAGCCGCAGACCGTGGCCATCGTGGCGGCCGATTCGGACTTCGCGCTCGCGGCCGCGGCCGGTGCGCGCGAGAACGCGAAGCGGGACGGATTCAAGATCGTCTACGACAAGACCTACCCGCCGAGCACGACCGACTTCACGCCGATCGTGCGCGCGATCCAGGCCGAGAAGCCGGACGTGGTGTTCGTCGCATCGTACCCGCCGGATTCGGTCGGCATGCTGAAGGCGGCGCGCGAGGTCGGGCTCAAGGCGAAGATGTTCGGCGGCGGCATGGTCGGCCTGCAGTTCGCCGCCATCCAGAAGAACCTCGGACCCATGCTGAACAACATCGTCAACTACCACTTCTGGGTGCCCGCGCCGACGCTCAAGTTCCCGGGCATCGACGAGTTCCTGAAGAAGTACGAGGAGGCCGCCAAGGGCAAGGGCGTCGACCCGCTCGGCCAGTACCTGCCGCCCTATGCCTACGCCTACATGCAGGTGCTCGGCGACTCGATCGAGGCGACCAAGGGCCTCGACCAGGGCAAGCTCGCCGCCTACATGCACAGCCACACCTTCGACACGGTGGTGGGCAAGGTGAAGTTCGCGAAGAACGGCGAATGGGCCCAGTCGCGGGTGCTGATGGTCCAGTTCCGCAACGTGAAGCCGGACGACCTGGAACAGTTCCGCGACCCTGGCACGCAGGTCGTGCTCTACCCGCCGCAGTGGAAATCGGGGAACATGGTCTATCCGTTCAACGAGTAAGCCTCGCTAGGCAGGGCCCCGCGCGACGGTGCTTTCGGTCGATCTTCTCTCGAACGCGCTCGTCGCGGGGCTGCTGCTCGGCGGCTTCTATGCCGCCGTGTCGATCGGGCTGGCGATCAGCTTCGGCCAGCTCGACATCGTCAACATCGCCCACCCCGCGTTCATCGTCGTAGGCTCGTACATCGCCTGGATCCTGAACAGCCACTTCGGGCTGGATCCGGTGCTGGTCGGCGTACTCGCCTGCCCGTTGTTCTTTCTCGTCGGCATGGCGGTGTACCGCGTGTACTACGCGGCCTTCGAGCGCACCGGACAGGAGTCGTTGAGCGGCCTGGCGTTCTTCTTCGGCCTGATGTTCATCCTCGAAGTGGGGCTCATGCTGGTGTACGGCGTCGACTACCGCCTCGTCACCGCAGGCTACATCGGCGAGAGCATCAATGTCGGTCCGGTGGGGCTGCCGCTGCGCCTGGTGGTGCCGTTCGCGACCGCGCTCCTGTTGAGCGCCGGGATCTGGCTGTACCTGTCGCGCACGTTCACCGGACGGGCGATCCTCGCGGTGGCGCAGGACCCGCTCGCGCTGCAGCTGATGGGCGCCGACCCGGTGCGCGTCAAGCAGTTCGCCTTCGGCCTGGCGATCGCCACCACCTCCATCGCGGGTGCGCTGCTCATCATCATCGGCCCGGTGGAGCCGTCGGTCGGCCGGGACTACATCGGGCGCGTGTTCGCCATCGTGGTGCTTGGCGGCATGGGCAGCATCAGCGGCGCGTTCACCGCCGCGCTCCTTCTAGGAATCGTGGAGAGCCTGGTGTCGACCTTCGCCGGGCCGTCGTGGGCGCCGGCGGTGTCCTTCGGCGTGCTGCTGCTGACGCTCGCGCTGCGCCCCGCGGGCCTGTTCGGCAGGCGCTAGATGAAGCTCCGCCCGGGCGCGTTCTGGCCGTGCATCGCTGCCACCGTGGTCGCGGGCCTGGTGCTCACCGAGGTGCTGCACAACGACTACTACTTCAACGCGCTGTATGTGATCCTGCAAGGCGCGCTCATGGCGGTGGCCTGGAACATCCTCGGCGGATTCACGGGCTACGTGAACTTCGGCAGCGCCGGCTTCTTCGCGGTGGGCGCCTACACCTCGATCTTCCTCGA
>DASPRB010000144.1:0-3019 GCA_035624675.1 Burkholderiales bacterium | reverse complement strand
TGCCGGAGAGATGGCCGAGCGGTCGAAGGCGCACGCCTGGAAAGTGTGTATGCGTGATGAGCGCATCGAGGGTTCGAATCCCTCTCTCTCCGCCAAGGTACATTGACGTCTACGGCGGGCCTCCCCGCACTGCAGCCTGGTGAACCTGGTCAGGTCCGGAAGGAAGCAGCCACAGCCGGTCACTGCAGGTGCCGGGGTTCAGGCTCGCCACCATTAGCCCCTGCCCGGCGCGCAAGCGCCGGGCAGGGGACTGATAGAATTCTTCGCATGAGCTACCAGGTTCTCGCCCGTAAGTGGCGGCCGCGCGATTTCGGCAGCCTCGTCGGGCAAGAGCACGTCGTGCGTGCCCTGCGCCACGCGCTTGAGCAGAACCGGTTGCATCACGCGTACCTGTTCACCGGAACTCGAGGCGTCGGCAAGACGACGCTCGCTCGCATTCTCGCGAAGTGCCTGAACTGCGAAACCGGCGTGACGCCGGAGCCCTGTGGCAAGTGCAGCGCTTGCCAGGAGATCGACGCCGGGCGCTTCGTCGACCTGCTCGAGGTCGATGCGGCCACCAACACGCGCGTCGACGAGATGCGCCAGCTGCTCGATACGGCGCAGTACGCGCCGACGCGCGGGCGCTACAAAGTGTACGTGATCGACGAAGTTCACATGCTGTCGACCTCCGCGTTCAATGCGATGCTCAAGACGCTCGAGGAGCCGCCCGAGCACCTCAAGTTCGTTCTGGCGACGACCGACCCGCAGAAAATACCGGTCACGGTGCTGAGTCGCTGCCTGCAATTCAATCTCAAGCAGATGCCGCGCGCCGCGATCGCGGCGCACCTGGCCAGATTGCTCGATGCCGAAAAGATCGCCTACGATCCGGCGGCGCTGCCGCTCATCGGCCGCGCCGCCGCGGGCAGCATGCGCGATGCGCTGTCGCTCCTCGACCAGGCGATTGCGCATGGAGCCGGTCGGATTTCTTCCGACGATGTCCGCGACATGCTCGGCGCGGTGGACGAGACGTATCTGCTGCGTCTTCTCGAGGCCGTGGCGGCTGGCGAGGGGCGCGCGGCGCTTGCGATCGCCGACGAAATGCAGGCGCGCAGCCTGTCGTTCGATCAGGCACTGGCCGACCTGGCGAGCTTGCTGCTGCGTGTCGCACTCGTGCAATCGGTGCCCGAAGCGCTCGTGGACGATCTGCCGGAGCGCGAGCGGGTCGTTGCGCTCGGCGAGCGACTGGACGCGGAGACGGTGCAGCTGGACTATCAAATCGCATTGCAGGGACGGGACGATCTCGCGCTCGCGCCGGACGAGCACGCGGGCTTCGTCATGTGCGTCCTGCGCATGCTCGCCTTTCGCCCGGAGAACGGCGGCGGGACATCGGCCGTCGAACCGTCCGCCACTCGCAGGGCGCCAGCCGCGCGCGCGCAGTCGGACGCGACGTCATCGACCACGGAATGGACACAGCTGGTGGGCAAGCTGCAGGTGGCCGGCGCCGCGCGGGAGCTTGCGCGCAACGCCGAGCTCGCCCGTCGCGACGGGAACTCGTTCGAGCTCCTGGTGCCGAAATCCAAGGCCTATCTGGCCGAAAGGTCGTATCAGGACAAGCTGAAGGCGGCGCTCGAGCAGCTCCTTGGCGCCGAGGTATCCGTCAAGGTCGTTGCGGGCGAGGCCAGGGGCGCGTCGATCGCGGCGCTCGAAGCTACCGAGCGCGGCGCACGGCAGGCGGAAGCCGCGCGCTCGGTGCAGGACGATCGCTTTGTTCAGGATCTGGTGGAAATCTGCGATGCCAAGGTGATCGCTTCCACGATTCAGGCAACGCCCAAGAATTCGTGACGAGCGGTCCAACGAGGGCCGCCCCACTCCAGGAGAAGACGATGCGAGGAAATATCGGCCAGCTCATGAAGCAGGCCCAGATGATGCAGCAGAACATGCAGCGCATGCAGGAAGAGCTCGGCAACCTCGAAGTGGAGGGTCAGTCGGGCGCCGGCTTGGTCAAGATCGTCATGACCTGCAAGCACGATGTGAAGCGCGTCGTGATCGACCCGTCGCTCGTCGGGGACGACAAGGAAATGCTGGAGGATCTCGTGGCCGCGGCGTTCAACGACGCCGCGCGCAAGGTCGAGGTAACGGTAGCCGAGAAGATGAGCGGCATGACAGCCGGACTCGGGTTGCCGCCCGGATTCAAGCTGCCATTCTGAGACGAGGCGGCAAGAGAGCCAGATGCGCAGGGACCCGATACCGACCGCCAAGGGCGTCGAGCGGCTGGTAGAGGCGCTTCGCGTGCTGCCGGGGGTGGGTCCGCGCTCGGCGCAGCGCATGGCGTATCACTTGCTGCAGCACGACCGGGCGGGTGCGGATCTGCTCGCTCAAGCGCTGTCGGCCGCGCTCAGCAGCGTGCGGCTGTGCGCCAGGTGCAACAACTTCACCGAGGACGAGGTCTGCGCGCTGTGTCGGTCGCCGCGGCGCGACCCGAGCCTCCTGTGCGTCGTGGAGACCCCTACCGATCTCGCGATGGTCGAGCAAACGCTCAGCTACTCGGGCATGTATTTCGTATTGATGGGCCGGCTGTCGCCGCTCGACGGCATTGGGCCGCGCGACATCGGACTGGAGCGACTGTTGGAGCGCGCCACGGACGGGGTCGTGCAAGAGGTGATCCTGGCTACCAATTTCACGAACGAAGGCGAGGCGACCGCGCACTACATCGCAGAGATGCTGCGCGCACGCAATGTCAAGGCGAGCCGAATTGCCCGCGGCGTGCCGCTGGGCGGAGAGCTCGAATACGTGGACGTAGGGACCATCTCGCAGGCGATCCAGGATCGGCGCGGGCTGTGAGCCGGCGGATGGGCCACGATGTCGGGACCCGGATGACGCCTCACGGGTCGGTGGTCACCAGATTTTGTTGACACCGTTTTTGCCGCATCGCTATAATCTCGGTCTCACTCGGGCGCGGGGTGGAGCAGTCTGGCAGCTCGTCGGGCTCATAACCCGAAGGTCAGAGGTTCAAATCCTCTCCCCGCAACCAACGTTCTTT
>DASPRB010000161.1:0-4672 GCA_035624675.1 Burkholderiales bacterium | reverse complement strand
GTAGCTCTTGGCCTCGCCTCCAAATTTCTTCGCCAAGATGCTCGTCATCGCCGCCGTCAGCGTCGTCTTGCCATGGTCCACATGCCCAATCGTGCCGACGTTCACGTGCGGCTTGGTCCGCTCAAATTTGCCTTTTGCCATATCTCGACGCTGCCTCTTCCGTTTTACGTGCTGGTGCCCATGACGCGGATTGAACGCGTGGCCTCTCCCTTACCAAGGGAGTGCTCTACCACTGAGCTACATGGGCTGAATTCGTCCATTGGAGCGGGTGAAGGGAATCGAACCCTCGTCATAAGCTTGGAAGGCTTCTGCTCTACCATTGAGCTACACCCGCCCGAATACACCTCACCCGTCACTCGCCACTGCCTCCGCCCACGCCGCCCGAAAATCTGGTGGAGGGGGTTGGATTCGAACCAACGTAGGCGCAAGGCCAACAGATTTACAGTCTGCCCCCTTTAACCGCTCGGGCACCCCTCCGGCGGAACCCGAAATTATCTTAGTTATCCGCTGCTTGGTCAAGCAATTGCGAAGCCGAGCGCGGCTGGCGGCCGCCTGACGCCGGAGTTAGGTGCCATAGCGCGCGTGCGCGCCGAGCTCGCGCAGCGCAGCCAGCGCGCTGTAGCAGGCAAGCCAGGCGGTCTTCGGGTTGTCCGGTGCCGGGACGTTCTCCAGCACCACACTGAAGCGCCCGGACTTGCCCGAAACGCGAATGGTATGGGTGTTGTGCGTGAGCGCGGGGTCGGCGACCACCTCGAGACGCGTGCGGTCAAAGCCGATCCCGGCGAGCGACAGCACCGCCGCGATATTCACGTTTTGCGGGAAATGCGGCACTCCTGCGCGCGCCGGCCCCTCGAACAGCGTGCGCGCCGCCTTGAGCGCATCCAGATCCACACCGAGCGCCTCGACGTAGGCGATGCCCTTCCAGGCCGCAGGCGGCTTGGCGACCCGGATCGAAACCTCGTCCACGCCCGCGGCGCAGGCGCCCTTGAGCGCATCGAGTCCGCCGATGCCGCCGGAGGGCACATAGAGCAGCGCGCCCGACGACTCGGCTGCGCGCTCCGCCGCCTGACGCAGGGCGTCGTCCGCGAGCGCGCCCGCCGAGAGCACGACCACCGAGATGCCTGCGGCGAGGAGCGCAACGAGGTGCGCCCGCACGGCGTCGTGCGAGGCCGCCTCGAGCACCGCGTCGGGCCGCAGCGCGAGGAGGGCCTCGCCGCCGATCACGTAAGGCAGCCCGAATTGCGCCGCGAGCGGCGCGCCGCGCGAGCGTGCGCTGCGCCCGGCGACCGCGATCACCTCGATGCCCTCGAGGCGTCCTGCCCGCACGTGCTCCATGACCAGGCGCGCGATCGTTCCGCCGCCGAGTATTGCGAGTCGCATGATCCTAGGTCTCCGGGGTGGGGCGATATTGCCATGGCCGCAATTTCCTTCGCCCGCAGGTGGCATTATCATTCGGAGCGCGAGGCGCCGCCCGGCGCCGTGGGAGAAACACTTGCGAATCGCGATCCTGGAAGACGATCCCGACCAGCTTGCGCTGCTCAGGCGCTGGCTGAGCGACGCGGGGCACGACGTGCACGGCTACAGCGCAGGCCGCGAGGCCATGAAGCACGCGGGCCGCGAGAGCTTCGACCTGTACGTGCTCGACTGGCAGGTGCCCGACGTCGCGGGCGACGAGGTCCTGAAATGGATCCGCACAAACGTGTCGAAGACCGTGCCCATCCTGTTCGTGACGGTGCGCGATTCCGAGGAAGACATCGTGTTCGCGCTGGAGGGAGGTGCCGACGACTACATGGTCAAGCCGGCGCGCCGCCAGGAGCTGCTCGCCCGCGTCGGCGCGCTGCTGCGGCGCGCCTACCCGCGCGAGGAGGAGACGCACCTCTCGTTCCCGCCGTTCGAGATCGACACTCAGCGCGGGGAAATCAAGCGCAATGGCGCACGCATCGAGCTGACGCCGAAGGAATTCGAGCTGGCGGTCGTGCTATTCCGCAACATGGGACGCCTCATGTCGCGCGGCCACCTGCAGGAAGCCGTATGGGGGCGCAGCGGCGATCTCGCCACGCGCACCGTCGATACGCACGTCAGCCAGGTGAGGAAGAAGCTCGACCTGCGCCCCGAGAGCGGCTACCGCGTGGTGCCGATCTACAACTACGGCTATCGGCTGGAACACATCGAGCCCGAGGCAGCCGCAGGTTAAGACAGAGGTGCGGTCCCGCTCCGCACTTGCGTGCGGAGCGGGACGAACCCCGCCGCGATGGAGGAGGAGGGAGATATCGCGGCGGGCGCGACCGGGAGTTCAGTAGGAGTTCCGGCGCAGTCGGCCGTGGTTGCTCGAGCCGGCCAGGTCCTGCACTTCGCGCATGAAGGTCGCCACGCGCTTGGCAAGCGCCCGCCACATTTGGGCGATCGCCTTCGCGCGCTCGCGCTTGGCGTGCTCGATCAAGTCGGCGTACTGATCCTCGGAGAGGGACAGCCGCGGCTCGGCGCGCAGCTGAGCTTCTATGTACATGATTTCGCTGGCATTCATTTCAGAACCTCACGAGATTCTGTTGCGGTGCACCAATCATATGGCTTTGCCGTATGGTTTAGAATATCGGCCGGAATCAATTCACTTTTGCACGTTCCGCAAAGATATGGCTGATCCCCTGCAAGACATGTCGATCTTCTCCAAGGTCGTGACGGCGGGAAGCCTGTCCGCCGCCGCGCGCGAGCTGGGCCTCTCCCCGGCAGTCGTCAGCCGGCGCCTCGCGGGCCTGGAGGCGCGCCTCGGCACGCGTCTCATCCACCGCACCACACGCAGCCTGCATCTGACCGACGATGGCGCGGGCTACTACGAGGCCTGTGCGCGCATCCTCGCCGAGGTCGAAGAGGCCGACGCCGCGGCCTCGGCCGGACGCGCGGAACCGCAAGGCGTGCTGCGCGTCGCCCTGCCCGCCTCCTTCGGCCACCAGCACGTGGCGCCGCTCGTGCCGCGCTTCGCCGCTCGCTATCCGAAGGTGCGCCTCGCACTCAGCCTCTCCGACCGCAACGTCAACCTGATCGAAGAGGGATTCGACGTTGCCGTGCGCATCGCCCACCTGGAGGACTCGTCGCTTGCCGCGCGCATGCTGGCGCCGAACCGGCGCGTGGTGTGCGCCAGCCCGGAATACCTGCGCCGGCACGGCACGCCGCGCACCCCGGCCGAGCTCGCGCAGCACAACTTCCTCGTGCCCAACTGGGACGGCGCCTTCTCGATGGCGCTCGAGTACAAGGATCCTGCCGGCAAGCCGGGCGAGGTGCGGGTGACCGGCCACTACGCGTGCGACAACTGGGAGGTGCTGCGCGAGTGGGCGATCGCAGGCCTGGGCGTCGCCCTGAAGTCGACGTGGGACGTACACCGCAACCTCGCCGACGGGTCGCTCCTCGCGCTGTTTCCGGGCTATTCCTTCACGACCGACGTGGCCATTTACGCGGTGTATCCGCATCGCCGCTATCTGTCGGCCAAGACGCGCGCATTCGTCGAGTTCCTGCTCGAGGCCTTCGGACCCGAGCCCTATTGGGACAAACCCGCTGCAACGGATTCGCAGACAGAGCAAACCAAGCTCCACGCCGCTGTCTAAAGCTGTGCTACCCTCGAAGCGCCGCGGCGCGCGACGCGATATTCCTGTGGAGACATGCCGATGAACGCACCGGTCGATCCCACCAAGCTCGCCCAGGTTTCCCTGGACGACAAATACACGCTGGAAAAGGGCCGCGTGTTCCTCACCGGCACGCAGGCGCTCGTGCGCCTGATGCTCATGCAGCGCGCGCGCGACGTGCGCGCCGGGCTGAATACGGCCGGCTTCATTTCGGGCTACCGCGGCTCGCCGCTCGGCGGCGTCGATCAGACGATGTGGGGCGCGAACAAGATCCTGCGCGACCACCACGTCCTGTTCAAGCCGGGGATAAACGAGGACCTGGCCGCGACCGCGATCCAGGGCACGCAGCAGGTGGGCATGTTCCCGGGCGCGAAATATGACGGCGTGTTCGGCATGTGGTACGGCAAGGGGCCGGGAGTGGACCGCTGCGGCGACGTGTTCAAGCACGGCAACTCGGCGGGCACCTCGAAGCACGGCGGCGTGCTGCTGCTCGCCGGCGACGATCACGCCGCCAAGTCTTCCACCCTGCCGCACCAGTCGGAGCACATCTTCAAGGCCTGCTGCATCCCGGTGCTCAACCCGGCGAACGTCCAGGAGTATCTCGACCTGGGGCTGCACGGCTACGCGATGAGCCGCTATTCGGGCTGCTGGATCGGCTTCATCTGCGTCACCGACGTGGTCGAGTCCGGCGCATCGGTCGAAGTGGACCCCGAGCGCGTGCAGATCCAGCTGCCCGCGGACTTCACGCTGCCGCCCGGCGGCCTCAACATCCGCTGGCCCGACGACCGCTTCGAGCAGGAGGCGCGCCTGCTCGACTGGAAGGTCTACGCGGCGCTCGCCTACGCGCGCGCCAACAGGCTCGACCGCATCGTGTGGGACAGTCCGCGCGCGCGCTTGGGCATCGTGACCACGGGCAAGTCCTTCGGCGACACCATGCAGGCGCTCGCCGACCTCGGCATCGACGAGAACGTCGCGCGCGACATCGGCCTGCGCGTGTACAAGGTGGCGATGTCCTGGCCGCTCGAGCCGCAGGGCGCGCGGCGCTTCGCCGAGGGGCT
>DASPRB010000123.1:0-24875 GCA_035624675.1 Burkholderiales bacterium | reverse complement strand
TGCCTCATCCTGACGATGCGCAAGAACCAGAAATACTTCCCGCTGTTCGCGGAAGACGGTCGCCTGCTGCCGGAGTTCCTCATCGTCTCCAACATGCGCGTCGCCGACCCGCGCAACATCGTCGCCGGCAATCAGCGGGTGGTGCGCCCGCGGCTGGAAGACGCCCGCTTCTTCCTAAGCCAGGACGCCAAGCTCAGGCTCGAAGCGCGCGTTCCCCAGCTGGCGAACGTCGTCTACCACCGCAAGCTCGGCAGCGAGCTCGAACGCACCGAACGGCTGCAGCTGCTCGCCGGGGCGGTCGCACGTTCGCTCGGAGCCGACGTGGCAACCGCCGAACGCGCGGCCTGGCTGTGCAAGGCCGATCTCCTGACGGAAATGGTAGGCGAATTCCCGGAGCTGCAGGGGGTGATGGGACGCTATTACGCGCGCCGCGACGGCGAGCCCGAGCGGGTGTACGACGCAATCGGCTCGCACTACCAGCCGCGCTTTGCCGGGGACGCGCTCCCGACCGAGCCCGCAGCCTGCGCGGTCGCGCTCGCCGACAAGATGCAAACGCTCGCGGCGTTGTTCGGCATCGGCGAAGTGCCCACCGGCGAGAAGGACCCGTTCGGAATGCGGCGCGCGGCCCTGGGGGTCATCCGGATCATCGTCGAGAACCGGCTGCCGCTCACGCTGCCTGAGCTCGTGAACGACGCCTTTGCCGTATTCGGCGGGAAGGTCCGCGATACGCGCAGCGAGCTCGAGACGTTCATATTCGAGCGCATGTCCGGCTACTTGAAGGAGCAGGGGTTCTCCACCCTGCAGGTGGACGCCGTCCTGAGCCAGCGACCGGCGAGGATCAGCCTGATTCCGAAGCAACTCGAAGCGGTCAAGGCGTTCCAGGCTCTGCCCGAAGCCGAGAGCCTGGTCGCCGCGAACAAGCGCGTGGCCAACATCCTGAAGCAGGCGGCGGCAAAGGGCGAGAATTTCATCAAGGCGGAGCGCGGCGCCTTGCGCGAGCCCGCGGAGCTCGCGCTGCACGACGCGCTGCGCGAGGCGTCCAGGAGCGCGAACGAACTGTTCGAAAGCGGCAACTACACAGGCTATCTGAAGACCTTTGCCCGGCTGAAGACGCCGGTCGACGAATTCTTCGACAAGGTCATGGTCATGGTCGAGGCCGATTCGCTGCGCAGGAACCGGCTCGCGCTGCTCGCAGACCTGCGCGACGCCATGAACCGCGTCGCCGACATCTCGCGGCTGGGCGCATGAAGCTCGTCATCCTCGATCGCGACGGAACGATCAATCACGACAGCGACCAGTACATCAAGTCGCCCGCGGAGTGGAAGCCCATCAAGGGCAGCATCGAGGCGATCGCGCGCCTGACGCAGGCGGGCTACCGCGTCGTCGTGGCGACGAATCAGTCCGGGATAGCACGCGGGCTGTTCGACATGGCGACGCTCAACGCGATTCACGACGCCCTGCACCGCGCGGTGGCGCAGGCGGGCGGTCGCATCGACGCCATCTTCTTCTGCCCGCACGCTGCCGACTCGGACTGCGAGTGCCGCAAGCCGCAGCCCGGCATGCTGCTTGAGATCGGCAGGCGCTTCAACGTGTCGCTCGCCGACGTGTACATGGTGGGCGATGCGCCGCGCGACGTGCAAGCGGCGGCGGCCGCGGGGGCGCGGCCGGTGCTGGTGCTCACCGGCAAGGGCAAGAAGACGCGCGACGCGGGCGGCCTGCCCTCCGGCACCCAGGTATTCACGGACCTTGCGGCGTTCGCCGAGCACCTCGCCCCATGATCTTGCTGCGCTCGAGCCTGTTCGCGCTCGCGCTCGTCATTGTCACGCCGCCCTACGCCCTGCTCGCGCTGCTGACGGCGCCGCTGCCGCGCCTCGTGCGCTACCGCGTCATTTCCGGGTGGTCGCGGCTCATCGTATGGCTGGCGCGCGTGCTGTGCGGCATCCGCTGGCGCGTGGAAGGCGGCGAACAGCTGCCGAACCGGCCCGCGGTGATCCTTGCCAAGCACCAGTCGGCCTGGGAAACGATGGCGTTCCAGTTCATCTTCCCGCCGCAGTCGTACCTGCTCAAGCGCGAGCTGCTGTGGCTACCCTTTTTCGGCTGGGGCCTTGCGCTCATGAGCCCGATCGCGATCGACCGCACGCGCGGCGTGGCCGCGCTGCGCGAGCTCGTGCGCCGGGGCAGGCAGCGCCTGGCGCAGGGCTTCTGGGTAGTGGTGTTCCCGGAGGGCACGCGCGTCGCGCCGGGCGAGCGCCGCAAGTACCAGCTCGGCGGCGCGCTGCTCGCCGAGCATAGCGGCGCACCGGTGGTGCCGGTCGCGCACAACGCGGGGCTCTTGTGGCCGCGCAACGCCTTCGTCAAACGGCCAGGCGTCATCACCGTGCGCATCGGTCCGGTCATCGACGGCGCCGGCCGCGATGCCGCGTCCATCAACGCGCTCGCCGAGCAATGGATCGAAGAGCAGCAGAAGACGCTTTGTCCGGCCAGCTGAGCCTGTTCGGGAACGCCGTTCCCGACGGTAGCCGGCTCCTGCGCCTCGGCGAGCGAGTGGTCGCCTATCGCTTCGTGCGAACCCGGCGGCGCACGATCGGCATCGCGGTAGACGCCTCGGGACTGTCGGTCAGCGCGCCGCGCCATGCGCCCTGGCGCGAGATCGAGGCGTTCGTGCGCGAAAAGCAGCGCTGGATCCTCGCCCGCCTGGAGGAGTGGGCCGGCGTTCCGCGTCCGAGCGTGATCCGCGGCTCGAGCGGCGAGACGCTGCCGCTGTTCGGCGCGCCGCATACGCTCGTCGTGCTCGCAGGGCCCCGCGACATCGCACGCGAGGACGCGCGCATCGTGCTCTGCGCGCCGTCGCCGCGGGACGTGCTCGCGCTGCTCGTCGCATGGCTCAAGCAGCAGGCGCTCGCCGCGCTCCTGCCGCGCACGGTGAACTACGCCGCACGCCTGGGTCTCGCCGCGCCGCCGGTCGCGCTCTCTCGCGCGCGCACGCAGTGGGGCGTGTGCACGGCGCGCGGCGCGATCCGCCTGAACTGGCGACTGGTGCACCTCGAGCCGGCGCTCGCCGACTACGTCGTAGCGCACGAGGTCGCGCATCTGGTCGAGCTGAACCATTCGAAACGCTTCTGGAACCTGCTCGAGAGGCTGTATCCTGACTGGCGCGGCGCGCGCGAGCGCCTCGAGCTCAGCGGCGCCGCGCTTCCGCATTTCTGGGGACTACGATGAGAATGCTGCACACCATGCTGCGGGTCGGCGACCTCGAGCGCTCGGTCCGCTTCTATACCGACGTGCTCGGCATGAAGTTGCTGCGCACCACCGACCGCCCGGAGCAGAAATATTCGCTCGCGTTCGTCGGCTACGACGGCGAGGACCGCAGCGCCGTGCTCGAGCTGACCTACAACTACGGCGTCGCGCGCTACGATCTGGGCACGGCCTACGGGCACGTCGCGATCGAAGTGGACGACATCGCCAAGACCTGCGACGCCGTGCGCAGCAAGGGCGGCAGGGTGACGCGCGAGCCGGGCCCGGTGAAGGGCGGCACGACGGTGATCGCGTTCGTCGAGGACCCGGACGGCTACAAGATCGAGTTCATCGAGAGAAAGAAAGCCGCCTAGCGCGCGATGCGCTGCGCGATGCGCACGTAGTCCGCGGGCGCCAGGTTCTCCGGACGCAGCCCCGGGTCGATCGCCAGCGCCTCGAAGTCGGCGGACGCGAGCGGCAGCGCGTTGCGCAGCGTCTTCCTGCGCGCCGAGAAAGCTGCGGCGACCACCTTGGCAAACACTGTTTCATCCATCTTCGGACGCCCAGCGAGCGGTACCAACCGCACCAGCGCCGACTCCACCTTGGGCGGCGGGCGAAATGCGCCCGCGGGCACGCGGAACAGCTTGTGCATGCGAAAGCGCGTCTGCAGCATCACCGACAGGCGCCCGTAGGCGGGCTTCGACGGCTCGGCCACCATGCGCTCGACGACCTCAAGCTGCAGCATGAAGTGCATGTCGCGCATGCGCTCCGCGTAGCCGGCGAGATGAAACAGGAGCGGCGTGGAGATGTTGTAGGGCAGGTTGCCCACCAGCCGCGCGCCTGCCGGGCACGCCGAGAAATCGAAGCGCAGGGCGTCCGCACAATGCACCGCGAGCCGCTCGGGCGGAAACTCCGCTCGCAACCGCGCCGCCAGATCGCGGTCGATCTCGATCGCCTCGAGCCGCTCGACCCGCTCGAGCAGTAGCCGGGTGAGCGCCCCCTCGCCCGGCCCGATCTCGACGATCGCGTCCGTGCGCTGCGGTCCGATCGCCTCGACGATGCGCTCGAGGATGCGCCGGTCGTGCAGAAAATGCTGCCCGAAGCGCTTACGCGGCCTGTGCGAGCCGGATGGCAAGCTGAACCGCCTCGGTGAGGCTGCCCGGATCGGCCCGGCCAGTCCCGGCCAGCTCGAGCGCGGTGCCATGGTCGACCGAGGTGCGCACGTAGGGAAGGCCGAGCGTCACGTTTACTCCGCGACCGAAGCTCGCGTACTTGAGCACGGGCAGGCCCTGGTCGTGGTACATCGCGAGCACGCAGTCCGCGCCGCGCAGCCGCTCGGGCACGAACAGGGTGTCGGCCGGCACCGGGCCTTCGGCCGCGATGCCGTCGGCGCGCGCGGCCTCGATCGCCGGCGCGATCGTGTCGATCTCTTCGCGCCCGAGATGGCCGCCCTCGCCCGCGTGCGGGTTGAGCCCGGCCACCAGGATACGCGGGCGCGCGATGCCGAAGCGCTTTCGCAGGTCGTGGTCGATGACGCGCAGCGTCGCGCCCAGGCTCTCGCGCGAGATCGCGCGCGGGACTTCGGCCAGCGGAAGGTGCGTGGTGGCGAGCGCGACGCGCAGGCCGCCACCGACCAGCATCATCACCGGGTGCGCGCCGCCGGCGCGCTCGGCCAGGTACTCGGTGTGCCCCGTGAAGGCAATGCCCGCGTCGTTTATGACGCCCTTGTGAACCGGGGCAGTCACTATGGCGCCGAATTCGCCCTTCATGCAGCCCTCGGCCGCGCGATCGAGCAGCGCAAGCACGTAGCGGGCGTTTGCGGGATCGAGCCTGCCCGGCCGCGCCGGCGCGGCAAGCGGGACGTGCTCGACCGCCGCGGTGCCGGGACGCAGGCCGCGCGCGGCGAGCAGCGTCTCGTCACCGATCAGCACCACGCGCGCCGCCAGGCTCTCGCGCGCGAGCCGGGCGCACAGCTCGGGCCCGATGCCGGCGGGCTCCCCGGTGGTAAGCGCAATGACCGGCGGCTGCAAGCCCACGTCGCGCGCCTAGCGGTCGTCGAGGTGCAGCTCGACGTAGGTCTGATCGCGCAGCTGGCGCAGCCACTCCTGGTAGGCCTCGTCGGATTTGCGCTCACGCAGCGCCTGGCGCGCCATCAGCCGGCGGCGGTCGGCGCTCATGCCTGCAGTGCGGCGCTCGAGCACCTGGATGAGGTGCCAGCCGAACGGCGTCTTGACCGGCTGGCTGATCTCGCCGGGCTTGAGCTCGTTCATGGCGCGCTCGAAATCGGGCACCGTGTCCCCGGGGTACACCCAGCCCAGGTCGCCGCCGCGCGCCGCGGTGCCGTCCTGCGAGTACAGGCGCGCCATCTCGGCGAAGCTCGCGCCGCCGCGCACGATCCGCTCGCGCAGGTCCTCCAGGCGACGCCGCGCGTCGTCCTCGGAGACCGCCTCGCTGGTCTTGATCAGGATCTGGCGCACATGCGTCTGCTCGACCGGCGGCCCGTCGGCTCCGCCCGATTCCCGCGTGCCGAGCAGCTTGAGCAGATGAAAGCCCGCCGGGCTGCGCAGCACCGCGCTCACGTCGCCAGGCTTCATGGTCTTGAGCGCGTTGGCAAACAGCTCGGGCAGCCGGTCCGCGCCGCGCCAGCCCAGTGCGCCGCCCTGCAGCGCGTCCGGGCCATCGGAGTAGGTGGCGGCGAGCTTCGCGAAGTCGCCGCCGGCGAGCGCTTCGGCGCGCGCTTTCTCCGCGCGCGCCTGCGCCGCAGCGATCTGTTCCGGGCTAGCCTGGTCGGGTAGCCGGAACAGGATGTGGGCCACGTTGTATTCCTCCTTCGTCGCGCCGGCGTTCTCCTTCTGTTGTTCGAGGAACAGGTCGATTTCGCTGTCGCTCACCTGGATCTTGTCGTCGACCTCGCGCTCGCGCAGCCGGGTCAGGATGATCTGGTCGCGCACATCGTGGCGGAACTTGTCGAAATCCACCCCGTCGCGCGCGAGCGTCTGGCGAAACTCGCCGACCGTCATGTGGTTGCCTTCGGCGATGCGCTCAAGCGCCTTGTCGAGCTGCGTATCGTCGACCCGGATGCCGGACTCGCGCGCGAGCTGAAGCTGCGCCTTGACGAGGATGAGGCGCTCCAGGACCTGGCGCTCGAGGGCCGCGTGATCCGGCAGCGGCGTGCCCTGCCTGCGCAGCTGGCGCTGCGCCGCATCCACCTGGTCGGCCAGCTCCGAGGCAGTGATCACTTCCTTGTTCACCACCGCCACGATGCGGTCGACCGGCATCGGAGCCTGCGCGAGAGCGCCTTGCGGCAGCAGGGTGGCGAATGCGAAGGCGGCGATCAGCTTGCGCGTGAGCATGTTCTAGTAGACCTGTTGGAAGGGCAGTTGCGGGCTCGGGCCGGGCGTTACCAGCGTCCTGTCCGCGGGATTGGTCACGACGTACCCGGGAACGCTGCGCTTGAGCACGTTGGTCGTCTCGTCGGTGCCGATGCTGCTCAAGCCGTTCAGCTCGAGCTGAAAGAAAATTCCGGTGGACGTGATCTGCGACGCCGCCTGAAGGCGCTGCACGACGCCGCGCGCCGCCCAGCAGCCCGCGTTGTACTCGAGCCCCGCGAGGCCCTCCAGCAGCCTGGAATCGAGGTAGGAGTAGTTGTACCGCCCGACGACATACCAGCCCGTTTTGACCGGCCACTGCCCGGAAAGATCCAGCTGCCTGATCGGGTTGGCCGGATCCCGGTTGAAGCGGTAGCTGACATTGACGAGCTTGGCGATAGCCGGCGAGTAGCGTAGCGCCAGGCCGTAGCGCTGGATCGAGCTGTCCTGGGTGCTGTACTGCGCGCTCGCGTCGAAATTCCAGTCGTGCGCCACGCGGCCGCCGAGCGAGGCGAGCAGATCCGACTTTCCGGCGCCGATCGGCGGTGTCGCCGGAGTCAGTCCGACGCGCTCGTCGGTGAAATACAGGCGCTGGCCGACGGTGGCGCGCAGCGCCTCGTCCCCGCTCGGCGTCAGCATGCGCGAGGTGAGCGCCAGCGTCAGCTCGTTCGCATCCCCGAAACGGTCGCCGCCGACGAAGCGGTTCTCGGTGAAGATCTGCGCGTAGTTGAAATCCGCGAGCGTGGTATCGAACAGCGGAATCTGGTCCTGGTCGCGGTACGGCACCCACACGTAGTAGAGGCGCGGCTCGAGCGTCTGCGTGAGCGCCTGACCGAACCAGTTCACCGGCCGGTCGAAGACCAGCCCGCTGTCGACGCTCAGCCAGGGTATCGACACGGTCTGCCGGCCGGGCTGCGTCGGCGCGTTACGCGACAGGTCGTAGCCGACGTAGCGCAGGCCGAGCTTGGGCGTCAGGAACCCGCCGGGCGCAAGAAAGGGCACGGCCATCACGGGCGCGAGCGTGGCGCGCGAACCCTCGACCAGCGTCGGATGGGAGAAATCCACATACTCGGCCGGCACGCTCAGATCCGCGAGTCCCCACAGATCGCTACGGCCGGTCGAGAAATTGATCGCCGGAATCCTGTCGTACGGCGGCACCAGGGGGGCGAGCGGGTCCTGCAGGGTCTGGAAGCGCTGGACGCGCGCCTGCAACGAATAGCCGGTGCCCGCCACGGAGCCGTTGTACTGGAGGTAGCCGTCGCGCGGCAGCGTACGCGTAGAAGTCTGCTGGATCTTGGACGAGAGATCGACGAAATAGCGGTCGTCGGACACCTTCGTCATGTCGAGCCAGGCGAACAGGTTGGGCGTGATGTGCTGCTCGTGATGCAGCGAGTAGCCTTCGCGCGTGATGCCCAGCACCTGGTCGTTCGGCAGCACTTCGTAGCGCAGCTCGCCCGTATAGCTGCGGCCCAGGTAGCGGTAGTCGGTCTTCACCTGCACGCCGCGGCGGGTCATCAGCACGGGCGTGATCGTCGCGTCCTGCTCGGGCGCGAGGTTCAGGTAGAACGGCGCCTCGAACTGGAAGCCTCGCTGGGAGTTCGAGCCGTAGGACGGGGTCAGAAAGCCCGTCTTGCGGCTGTTTTCCAGCGGAAACGACGCGTACGGCAGATAGCCTATGGTCGTATCCAGGAAGTGCAGTTTCACGTTCTTGGCGCGGCCCTCGCGCTTGTCGTAGTCGAGATCGAGCTCGCCGACATCGAGGCGCCAGTCCTCCTTGCCGGGCGAGCAGGTGGTGTAGGTAGCGTTGCGCATGTGCAGCTGGTCCAGGCCGGTGAAGTCCAGCTGGGAGGCGGTCCCGCGCGCGCTTTGCGTCAGGTTGATCTCGTAGGTCGGCTGCTCGAAGGTGCCCGACTGATTCAGCACGTCGTACACCATGCGCGGGCCGAAGAACCGGTCCGGCCCCTTCTCCATCCTCACGCCGCCTTCCGCGTCCACGCGTCCGAACTCCTGGTTGTACTTGAGGTAATCGCTGAATATGCTGGTGTCGTCGGTGCGCATCTCGACCTTGCCGCGCGCCGTGATCTCCAGGTCGGTGACGCCTTCGATGCGTTCAGCGTCGATCGTGGTCGTTCCCCCGCCGCCCGGATCCGCCGCGGCGCCCAGGCAGTTGCAGAGCAAGACGACCAGCGTCGCGAAGCGGGCGCCAGGAACGGCCTGCTTCCGCGCGTGGCGGAGCTGCATAGGCGGAAGGCGAGGAGACGATTCTTTGAGTGCTAAAATCGCACAATTCCGCCGAATGCGCAACGCGCCAACAGGTCGCATGGATTCACGCCTCGAGGCGCTCAGGCGCTGGCTCGCAGCGCAGCTCGGTCATTCGGAATTCAGCCTTGCACCCGCGTCCGAGGACGCGAGCTTCCGGCGCTATTTTCGCGCCCGCCTGGCCGACGGGCGCAGCTACGTGGCGATGGACGCGCCGCCGGACAAGGAGGATTGCCGGCCGTTCGTACGCGTCGCCCGCCTCCTGCGCGCGGCAGGCGTCAACGCCCCCGAAGTGCACGCGCAGGACGAGGCGCAAGGGTTCCTGCTGCTCACCGATCTCGGCACGCGCAGCTATTTGCAGGCGCTCGACGGGCAGAGCGCGGCACCGCTCATGCGCGACGCGACCGCAGCCCTCGTGCGCTGGCAGCTCGCGACGCGCGCCGGCGCGCTGCCGCCCTACGACGAGGCGCTCCTCCGGCGCGAGATGGAGCTGTTCCCCGAGTGGTACCTCGGCCGCCACCTTGGCCTGCGCCTCTCGCAGGCGCAGCGCGCCGAGCTCGATGCCGTGTTCGGCCGGCTCGCGGCGAGCGCGCTGGCGCAGCCCGCGGTATTCGTGCACCGCGACTACATGCCGCGCAACTTGATGGTGTGCGAGCCCAACCCCGGCGTGCTCGATTTCCAGGATGCGGTGCTCGGGCCGATCAGCTACGACATCGTCTCGCTGCTGCGCGACGCATTCATCAGCTGGGACGAGGAGCGCGTGCTCGACTGGTGCGTGCGCTATTGGGAAGCCGCGCGCCGCGCCGCGCTTCCGGTCGATCCGGATTTCGCCCTCTTCTGGCGCAGCTTCGAATGGATGGGTTTGCAGCGCCATCTCAAGGTGCTCGGCATTTTCGCGCGGCTCAACTACCGCGACCGCAAGTCGAAATACCTCGAGGATACGCCGCGCTTCGTCGGCTACGCGCGCGCGGTGGCGCGCCGCTATGCCGAGCTCGCGCCGCTCGCGCGGCTGTTCGAGCACATCGAGGCGCAAGCCGCGTGAAGGCGATGCTGCTCGCGGCCGGGCGCGGCGAACGGCTGCGCCCCCTCACCGACACGCTGCCCAAGGCGCTCGTCGAAGTCTGCGGCAAGCCGCTCGCGGAGCGGCACCTGGAGCGCCTGGCCGCCGCCGGGTACCGCGAGGTGGTGATCAACGTCTCCCATCTGGCCGAAAAGATCATGGCGCGCCTGGGCGACGGCTCCGCCTTCGGGCTTGCGATCCGCTACTCGCGCGAGGAGGTTCCGCTCGAGACCGCTGGCGGCCTGGCGCGCGCCCGCGCGCTGCTCGGCGCCGCGCCGTTCCTGCTGGTGAACGCGGACATATTCTGCGACTTCGATTTCGCACGGCTGCGCGGCCGCGCGCTCGGCGCGGCCCTGGCGCACCTGGTGCTGGTACCGAACCCCGCGCACCGGGCGGCGGGCGATTTTTCGCTCGACGGTGGTCTCATCGGCAACGGAGGCGCCGCGCGCTACACTTACGCGGGCATCGCCGTCGTGTCGCCGGCGCTCGTTGCCGATGTGGAAGCGGGCGCCAGAGTTCCGCTCGCGCCGCTGCTGCGCGCGGCGGCCGACCGCGGGCGGCTGAGCGGCGAGCTGTACGAGGGGTTGTGGACGGACGTCGGCACGGCCGAGCGGCTCGCCGACCTCGAGACGAAGATGGTGGTGAACGATGCAGCTCGACGCTGAATCGGTGGATCGGGCGCTCGCCTGCGACGCGGGCTGGCTGCGCGCGCTGCGGCGCGACTGGCTCGCCGTGGTCGAAGCCGCGACGTGGGGCGGCGTGCAATCCGGCCGGCTGGGGGCCTTGCCGCGCCTGCGCAAGCGAATTCTCGAGCTGGGCGAAAGGCTGGCGGCGCTCGCCGCGCCGCCCGAATGGATCGCGCACCCGCGCGAGCGCCTGAAGAGCGCGCTCGCCGCTGCGCTCGCCGTGCGCGAGCTGCTCGCGCAGTGCACGCAGGCCCTCGCGGAGCTGGAGGCCGGGGCGCCGCGCGACGCGCTGGTGGCGGCGCTCGCCGCGCTGGCGGCGGGGATCGACGAGCAGCTGGACGACTACGCGACGCGCTGGGCGGGCATGCTGGACTCCCAGCTCGCACCGCAATCAGAGGAGTGAACCGGACATGCAGCTGAGCGACCTTTCCCTCGAGCGCGGCATCTGCGCCGATCGGCGGCGCCGCCTCGCCCAGGCGATGGGCAGCGGCATTGCCGTGGTGCCCACCGCCCCGGAGCGCATCCGCAACCGCGACACGCACTTTCCGTACCGCTTTGACAGCTACTTCTACCATCTCACCGGGTTTCCCGAGCCCGAGGCCGCGCTGGTGCTCGTCGCCGGCCAGGAGCCGCGCGCGCTGCTGTTTTGCCGTGAGCGCAATACCGAGCGCGAGACCTGGGACGGCTTTCGCTACGGCCCGCAGGCTGCGCGCGAGCATTTCGGCTTCGACGAAGCGCACCCGATCGGCGAGCTCGACGAGAAGCTGGCGCAGCTGCTCGAGAACCAGCCCGCGCTCTACTACCCGCTCGGTGCCGACGCGGACTGGGACGCGCGCGCCGTACGCTGGCTGAACGCGGTGCGCGCCAAGGCGCGAACAGGAGTGAGCGCCCCGGAGCGCGTGCACGACGTGCGCACGCTGCTTGATGAAATGCGGCTGGTGAAGGATGCGCGCGAGCTCTCGCTCATGCGCCGCGCCGCGTCGATCTCCGCCGCCGCGCATCGCCGCGCCATGCGCAGCGCACGCGCCGGACAGTTCGAGTACCAGGTCGAGGCCGAGCTGCTGCACGAGTTCCGCTACGGCGGCGCGCAGTTTCCCGCTTACTGGCCGATCGTCGCCTCGGGTGCCAACGCCTGCGTGCTGCACTACGTGTCCAACGACGCGCGGCTGCGCGACGGCGACTTGCTGCTGATCGACGCGGGCTGCGAACTCGGCGGCTACGCGTCGGACATCACGCGCACCTTTCCGGTCGGCGGCCGCTTCAGTGGCGCGCAACGCGACGTCTATCAGCTGGTGATCGCCGCGCAAGGCGCTGCGCTGCGCGAGATTAGCCCGGGAAAGGCCTGGAACGAGCCGCACGACGCTGCGGTCAGGGTGCTCGCCCAGGGCATGCTGGATCTCAAGCTGCTCTCGGGCAGCCTGGAAGAAGTGCTGCAGAAAGAGACCTACAAGCGCTTCTACATGCACCGCACCGGCCACTGGCTGGGGCTCGACGTGCACGACGCCGGCGAGTACAAGCGCGAGGGACGCTGGCGTCCGCTCGAGCCCGGCATGACGCTCACCGTCGAGCCCGGCCTGTATGTGCGCGCCGCGGACGACGTGCCGGCGCCGCTGCGCGACATCGGCGTGCGCATCGAGGACGATGTGCTGGTTACCGCGACCGGCCACGAGGTGCTGACGCACGAGGCGCCCAAGCAGATCGACGACGTCGAAGCGCTGATGCGCGATGGCCGCCGCGCCGCTTGACATCCTGATATCCGGCGGCGGCCCGGTCGGCTGCACGCTCGCGCTCGCCTTGCGCGATTCGCCGCACCGCGTGGCGCTCGTCGAGCGCGCGCCCGCGCCGGAGCGAGCGCGCGCCCTGTCGCTGCGCCCGATCGCGCTGTCCTACGCGAGCCGCCTCATACTCGAGCGCGTAGGCGTATGGCCGATGCTCTCGCCCACGCCGATCGAGACGATCCACGTCTCGCAGGCAGGCGGCTTCGGCCGCGTGCGCATGGACGCGGCCGAAGCGCGCGTGCCCGCGCTCGGCTACGTGGTCGAATACGGCGCGCTCAGCGCCGCGCTGAGCGACCGGATCGGGGCAAGCGGGATCGAAGTGCTGAACGGCGCCGCGCACTCTGCCGCGCGCTGCGTCGCGCACGCCGAGGGCCACGCCGAGGACGCGAACGAGAAGCGCTACGACCAGGACGCCGTCGTCGGCCTGCTCGAGACCTCGCCCGCCGCTGGCAACACCGCGTTCGAGCGCTTCACCTCCGAAGGACCGCTCGCGCTGCTGCCGCTCGCCGGCCGCTACGCTTTCGTCTGGGGCGCGCGGCCCGAGCGCGCGCGCGCGCTCGCGCAGGCGCCCGAGCGCGAATTCCTGCAGGAGCTCGCGCACACGATCGGCGCGCGCGCGGGACGCCCCGTATCGGTGGAAGGGCGCGCGGTGCATCCCCTCGCGTTACGCGTACGCGCCTCGCGCATCGGAGCGCGCGAGGTGTTCGTGGGCAATGCGGCCCAGACCCTGCATCCGGTGGCGGGCCAGGGCCTGAATCTCGGACTGCGCGATGCGTGGCAGCTCGCGGTCATCTGGCGCGACGCGGAAGATCCGGGCGCGCCCGCAGTACTCGAGCGCTTTGCCGCGCGCCGCAGGCTCGACGTCGGCGCGACGATCCGCCTCACCGACCTGCTCGCGAGCGTGTTTCTCGGTGCGAATCCGATTCTCGGCGCAGCGCGCGGCCTCGCGCTCAGCGCGCTCGACGTGCTTCCGCCCGCGCGCCGGTTTTTTGCGCGCCGCATGATCTACGGCTCGTCGGCGATTCCTTGAGCCGCGTCTTTTTTTTTCGCCGGAAAACCGGATAGAATCCGTTTCCCTTTCGCACACGGCCTGAACGACTGAAGCGCATGAAAATCGGGGCGTACGTCCTGCGCAACGCGTTGTTCGTCGCTCCGATGGCAGGCGTGACCGACCGGCCGTTCCGTCAGCTCGCGCGGCGCTTCGGCGCCGGCCTGGCGGTCTCGGAAATGGTCGGCTCGCGACCCGAGCTGCGCGACTCGCGCAAGACCCGCCTGCGGCTCGATCACGCCGGCGAGGCGGCGCCGATCTCGGTGCAGATCGCGGGCGCCGACCCGCAGATGATGGCCGACGCCGCGCGCTACAACGTCGACCGGGGCGCGCAGATCATCGACGTCAACATGGGCTGCCCGGCCAAGAAGGTATGCAACGTGTATGCCGGCTCGGCGCTTCTCGGCGACGAGGCGCTGGTCGCGCGCATCCTCGGCGCGGTCGTCGCCGCGGTGCCGGTGCCGGTCACGCTCAAGATCCGCACCGGCACGCATCCAGGCGCGCGCAACGCCGTGCGCATCGGACGCATCGCGCAGTCTGCCGGCGTGCAGTTGCTCGCGATCCACGGCCGCTCGCGCGCCTGCGGCTTCGCGGGCCAGGCGGAATACGACACCATCGCCGAGGTCAAGTCGGCGCTCGCGATCCCGGTGATCGCAAACGGCGACATCCACACGCCCGAAGACGCGCGCCGGGTGCTCGCGGGGACCGGGGCCGACGGCGTGATGATCGGGCGCGCGGCGCAAGGTCGCCCGTGGCTGTTCCGCGAGATCGACCACTATCTCGCCACCGGCGAGCGGCTCGCCGCTCCGGGCTCCGGCGAGATCGGGACCGTGCTGCGCGAGCACCTCGAGGGGCTGTACGCCCTGTACGGCGAGGAACACGGCGTGCGCGTGGCGCGCAAGCACATCGGCTGGACGACGCGCGAGCTGCCGGGCGGCGAGGCGTTCCGGCGCTACGCCAATGGCATCGAATCGGCGCGCGCCCAGCTCGCCGCGGTCGAGGGGTATTTCGCGCGGCTCGCCGCCGGGCCGCAAACTATGGAGGCACTCGCCGCATGAGCCGCACCAACGAGCTCGCCGAGGCCGTGAAGCGCTCGCTCGAGCGATACTACAAGGACATGGACGGCGAGGCGCCGACCGCGATCTACGAGATGGTGCTCAAGAACGTCGAGAAGCCGATGATCGAGACCGTTCTCGGATTCGCCGAGGGCAATCAGAGCCTCGCGGCGTCGATGCTGGGGATCAATCGCAACACGCTGCGCAAGAAGATGCAGCAGCTGCGCATCAAGGGCTGAGCCCGGCGCCGCGCCCCGCGAGGCTCATGCACAAGGTACAGAGGGCGCTGATCAGCGTGTCGGACAAGTCCGGCGTCGTCGAGCTCGCGCGCGCCCTCGCCGCGCTCGGCGTGTCGCTGCTGTCCACCGGCGGCACCGCGAGGCTGCTCGAGAAGGAAGGCGTGAAAGCGACCGAGGTGTCGGCCTACACCGGCTTTCCCGAGATGCTCGACGGCCGCGTCAAGACGCTGCATCCCAAGGTTCATGGCGGCTTGCTCGCGCGGCGCGACGTCGCGGCGCACATGGCGGCGATCCGCGACGCGGGCATCGAGCCGATCGACCTGGTGGTGGTCAACCTGTACCCGTTCCTGGCCACCGTGGCCGATCCGGACTGCCGTCTGGAAGACGCGATCGAGAACATCGACATCGGCGGCCCGACGATGCTGCGCGCGGCGGCCAAGAACTATGGCGGCGTGGCGGTGCTCGTCGACCCACAGGATTACGCTCGCGTGCTCGAGGGCATCCGCGCCACGGGAGGCGTTTCCGAGGCCCTGCGGCTCGAGCTGGCGAAGAAGGTGTTCGCGCATACGGCGGCCTACGACGGCGCGATCGCCAACTACCTGTTCTCGCTCGACGCAAGCGGCAAGCGTCGCGAGTATCCGAATGTGCTCAACCTGCAGCTGCGCAAGCTGCAGGACCTGCGCTACGGCGAAAATCCGCACCAGTCGGCGGCCCTCTATCGCGACGAGCGGCCGGCCGAGGGCGGCATCGCCAGCTACCGCCAGCTGCAGGGCAAGGAGCTGTCGTACAACAACATCGCCGACGCGGACGCGGCCTGGGAGTGCGTCAAGAGCTTCGGCGAGCCCGCCTGCGTCATCGTCAAGCACGCCAACCCCTGCGGCGTCGCGCTCGGAGCGAATCTGCTCGCGGCCTACCAGAAGGCCTTCAAGACCGACCCCATTTCCGCTTTCGGCGGGATTCTCGCCTTCAATCGCGCGCTCGACCGAGCGACGGCGGAAGCCGTCGGCAAGCAGTTCGCCGAAGTGATCGTCGCGCCGCGCGTCGAGCCCGAGGCGCGCGATTTCTTCGCCGGCAAGCAGAATCTGCGCGTGCTCGAGGTGCCGCTCGCGCGCGGCGGCCAGGCGCACGACTACAAGCGCATCGGCGGCGGATTTCTCGTGCAGGCGAGCGACGCGCACGACATCGAGCGCGCCGGGCTCAAGGTCGTGACGCGCAGGGCGCCCAGCGAGGCGCAGTTCGCCGACCTGCTGTTTGCCTGGCGCGTGGCGAAGTTCGTGAAATCCAACGCTATCGTGTTCTGCGCCGACGGCACGACGCTCGGCGTCGGCGCGGGCCAGATGAGCCGCGTGGACAGCGCGCGCATCGCCTCGATCAAGGCGCAAAACGCGGGCCTGGCGCTCGCCGGGTCGGTGGTCGCCTCGGATGCCTTTTTTCCGTTTCGCGACGGGCTGGACGTGGTGGTCGACGCCGGCGCCGTCGCCGTCATCCAGCCTGGGGGCAGCGTGCGCGACGACGAGGTGATCGCCGCCGCCGACGAGCGCGGCGTGGCCATGGTATTCACCGGAGTGCGCCACTTCCGGCACTGAGATGAAGCTGCTCGTCATCGGTGCGGGCGGCCGCGAGCACGCCCTGGCCTGGAGGCTCGCGCAAAGCCCGCGCGTGCAGCGGGTTTACGTCGCCCCGGGCAACGGCGGCACGGCGACCGAGCCCGGCTTGAAGAATGTCGCGCTGGCCTCGACCGGCGAGCTCGTCGATTTCGCCAGGCGCGAGCGCGTTTACCTGACCGTGGTGGGCCCCGAGGCGCCGCTCGCCGAGGGCGTGGTTGACGCCTTTCGCGCCGCCGGGCTGAAGATCTTCGGCCCGACGCGCGCCGCCGCGCAGCTCGAGGCGTCCAAGGATTTCGCCAAGCGCTTCATGCAGCGGCACGGCATCCCGACCGCTCGCCATGAGACCTTCGAGCACGCGCCCGCGGCCAAGGCGTACGCCGACAAGCACGGCGCGCCGCTCGTGGTGAAGGCCGACGGCCTGGCCGCCGGCAAGGGCGTCGTGGTGGCGGCGACGCTCGCCGAGGCGCACGCTGCGATCGACATGATGCTGCTCGAGCGTCGCATGGGCGATGCCGGCGGCCGGGTGGTGCTGGAAGACTTCCTCGAGGGCGAAGAGGCGAGCTTCATCGTCATGGTGGACGGCACGCACGCCGTGCCGCTCGCCACCAGCCAGGATCACAAGCGGCTCCTCGACGGCGACCGCGGACCGAACACCGGTGGCATGGGCGCCTACTCGCCCGCTCCGGTCGTCACGCCGCGGGTGCACGCGCGCGTCATGCGCGAGATCATCATGCCGGCGGTGCAGGGCATGACCCAGGACGGCGTGCCGTACGTCGGCTTCCTGTACGCGGGGCTGATGATCGACAAGGACGCCAACCCGAAGACGCTGGAATTCAACTGCCGCCTGGGCGACCCCGAGACGCAGCCGATCATGCTGCGGCTCAAGTCCGACCTGCTCGAGCTCCTCGAGCGTGCCGTCGAAGGGCGTCTCGCGAACGCGGAGGTCGAGTGGGACCGCAGGCCGGCGCTCGGCGTGGTGCTCGCCGCGCACGGCTATCCCGACGAGCCGCGCAAGGGCGACGCGATCGAAGGCCTGCCCAAGCCGACCCCCGAGTGCCGGGTGTTCCACGCGGGAACCCGGCTCGAGGGCGGCCGCGTGCTCACCAACGGCGGACGCGTGCTGTGCGTGACGGCGCTCGGCGACTCGCTGCGCATCGCGCGCAGCCGCGCCTACGAAGCGGTCGAGGCGATCCGCTACGACGGCAAGCAGTACCGCCGCGACATCGGCGAGCGCGGCGTGAAGAAGGCCTAGCATGGATGCGCATGCGGTCGCGCGGTATTTCGTCGGCCTGCAGCAGCGCATCGTCGCCGGACTCGAGGCGCTCGACGGCGGCAGGTTCCGCTCCGACCCCTGGGACAGGCAGGAGCCGGGCGGCGCGCCCGGCGGCGGCGGTATCACGCGGGTGATCGAGGAGGGTGCCCTGTTCGAACGGGGCGGGGTCAACTACTCGCGCGTGCTCGGCCGCGCGCTGCCGCCCGCGGCGAGCGCCGCGCGCCCAGAGCTCGCCGGCCGCGGTTACGAGGCGATGGGCGTGTCGCTCGTGCTGCATCCGCGCAATCCGTACTGCCCGACGGCGCATATGAACGTGCGTTTTTTCGCCGCGACCAAGGAGGGCGAGCCGGCGGTGTGGTGGTTCGGGGGCGGCATGGACCTGACTCCTTACTACGGCTTCGAGGACGACGCGCGGCATTTCCATGCGACCTGCCGCCGCGCGCTCGAGCCCTTCGGCGCCGACTACTACCCGCGCTTCAAGGAGTGGTGCGACCGCTATTTCTATATCCGCCACCGCGCCGAGCCGCGCGGCGTCGGCGGCGTGTTCTTCGACGACTTCGCAGAGCGCGACTTCGAGTTCGCCTTCGCCTTGGCGCGCTCGGTCGGCGACCACTTCCTCACCGCATACGCTCCGATCCTGGAGCGCCGGCGCGGCCTTGCCTACGGCGAGCGCGAGCGCGAGTTCCAGGCCTACCGGCGCGGACGCTACGTCGAGTTCAACCTGGTCTACGACCGCGGCACGCTGTTCGGCCTGCAGTCGGGCGGACGCACCGAATCGATTCTGATGTCGCTGCCGCCGCGCGTGGCCTGGCGCTACGACTGGCGGCCGGCGCCGGGCAGCGACGAGGAAAGGCTCTACACCGAATTCCTGCGGCCGAGGGACTGGGCCTAGCGCGGCGTCAGGCGCGCGAGATCTCCGCCGCGCGCCGGTAATGCCGCTGCGCCTCGGCCGTGCGACCCGCGTGCTCGGCAAGGCGCGCGAGCTCCAGGTGCGAGGCGCGCGTCTCCTCGAAGGCGAGGCTCGCTTCAAGGTAGCTCTGCGCCTTGCCCCACAGCTCCGCTGCGGCGCACAGCCGGCCGAGCGCCGCGAGCAACTGCGCGTCTTCGGGCCGCTCGTGCAGCCAATCCTCCGCGCGCTCGATGCGCTTACGCGCCTCGAGCGCACGCTCCGCGGCGTTCAGCGCAGGCAGCTCGCCGTAGGCCGACACGAGCGGCGCGCTCCATTCGACCGCGAGGCTTCTCTCGATGATCTCGCGCGCCAGCGTCGCGGCGCCGAGCGCCGCCGCGTGGCGCGCCACGGCGACCGCGAGGCGCGGGTTCGTCTGGTCGCGCGACGGAACGTCGCGCCAGGTCCTTTCCAGCGCGGACCGATCGTTGCTCGCGCGGGCAAGCAACGCGAGGTAGGCCTGGACCTTGTACTCCTCGGCCATGGCCGGCGAGATCGCGTCGCGCTTCTCGAGCTGCGCGGCGATGCGCAGCACCTCCTCCCAGTTGCCGACGCCGCGCTCGGCGCGCAGCAGCATGCGCTGCGAGGCGATGGTGCGCGGCCCGGAATCGTGCAGGTCCTTGAGCGCCCTGCGCGCGGCCTCGAAATCACGCTCCTCGAGCGCGAGCTCGGCACGGGTGACCAGCCGCGCGACCTGCGGGCTATCGCCCGCCGCCTCCGCGCGCTCCAGCCACTGGTCGCGCTCGGCGAAGTTGCGCATCTGGTGTGCCGCGCGCGCCGCGATGAGCGCCGCCAGGCCGGGGGATGCGCCCGCCTCGTGCGCGGCTTCCGCTTCCTTCTGCGCGCGCGCGTAGCGTCCTTCGTAGTACGCCTGCATCGCCGCCACCAGCGCCGACTGCGCGCGCGAACGCTGACGCCGATCGCGCCAGCCGCGCACGTGGCCGGGGAGCGCGAGCGCGTGGTGCACGATACGCGCCAGCAGATAGAGCAGCGCGACCCCGGCCAGAGCGAGGATCAGGAACAGCAGCAGGGACAGCTCGAGCCGGTACGGCGGATAGACGAACAGCACGTAGCTGTCGTGCATGCGGCCGAATAGCACGAGCGCGACCGCCGCCGCGAACGCCGCCAGCAGCCAGAACAGGATCCTCATTTCCGGAAGGCGTGCACCGCGTCGAGGCTCTGCGAAATCGACGGCACCTGCGTCGCCAGCGGCACTGCGCGCAGCTGCTCGATCTGCGCCAGCGCTTCAGTGACGCGCTTGGTCCCGGGGTCGAAGTAGCGCTTGAGCCAAACCTGCGCAGCGCGCAGGTCCGACTGGTATCCCGCCGTGTCGTGCGCAAGCAGCGAGATGCGCGCGTCGAGCAGGCGCAGCCGCAGGTTTTCGCGCAGGAAATACGCCTGCGTCGGCGGCAGCAGCGGCGGCTCGGGCGTGTCGACGCGCCGCAGCACCACCAGGCTGCGCAACTCGCTCCAGAGATCCGCGCCCAGCCGCGCGAGCGCGCCCTGCTCCGCCGCGGGAGGAGGCGGCCGCGCGCCCGCCGGCGGTGCGCGTTCCTCCGCGGCGAGCGGCAGGCCGTCGACGGCGCCCACGAGCGCGTCCAGCTTCGCGCTCAGGCCCGGGATATCGGGCGTCTGGACGGACTTCAGCCGCTCGATGTCGCTCGCCAGCGCGCGCCGGATCGGCGCGAACTGCGGGCGGTCGGCACGCGCCAGCCGCGCGTCGGCGAGCTGCAGCGCGAGCAGCGCCCCGCGCACATTGCCCGCGAGCCGGAGCTGTTGCGAGGCGATGTCGAGTATCTGCTCGATTTCGGCCAGCTGCCATTCGTCGCGGTTGCGCGCGAGATCCTGATACATCGCATCCAGCGCGCGTTGCTTTTCGCGCGCATCGCTCAGCCGCGCGTCGAGCTGAGCGACGCTGGCCTGCAGATCGCGCACCGCATCCTGCGACTGCCGGGCGAGCGCGCTCGCCGCACCGCTGTCGCGCTCCATGTCGCGCAGCCGGCGCGCGAATTCCTCCTGCGTCGCGGCGATGCGCTGGCGCGCGTCGTACCAGACCAGGGCCGACAGGACGACCGCGAGCAACAGCGCCAGCAGCACCAGCCAGGACAACGCGCTGCGCGGCGTCCGCTTGTCCGCCGGTGCGCTCACGCTCTGCTTGTCGCCGCTTTCTTCCATGTCGGACTCTTTTACTTCGCTGCGCCGAAGTATGCAACTAGCGCCTCGAGCAACTCGGCGTCCCCCGGCCCCGCGACGATCACCGAGCGTACGCCCAGGCGCCTGGCCGCTTCGGCCACTCTTTCGTGCGGCACGAAGAGCGGCGTGGTGCGCAGCCATTGCTGGCCGAGCTTGCCGAGCATCTCGAACAGGTTCGCCAGCCCTTCGCTCGATGACACCGTCACCGCGTGCACGCCGCCACGCGCCCAGGCCGCGAGCAGCGGAGCGCTGTCGGCGCGCGGGCGCACGCGGCGGTAGCACTCGGCGTACTCGACGCTCGCCCCGCGCGCGTCGAGCATATCGCCGAGCAGCTCGCGGCCGCCCTCGCCGCGGAAGATGAGCACGCGCTTGCCCGCCATCTGCGCGAGCTCCGGCAGTGCGAGCAGCGCCTCGCTGTCCGCGTGCGCCGCCGGCGCGAGCACCTCCTGCAGCCCCTGGCGCTCGAGCTCGCGCCGGCTGCCGCGGCCCACCGCCGCGACGCGCAGGCGCGGTGGCCAGCCCTGCTCGCCGCGCCGCGTGCGCACCAGGTTGAGCGCCTTGTGCACCGCGTTCGGGCTGATGAAGATTGCGAGGTCGAACTCCTCGATCCGGTCGATGACGGCGAGGATCGGCCGCAGGTCGGCGAGATCCTCGATCTCGATGGCCGGGAACACGAGCGGCTCTCCGCCGGCCGACGCGATCAGCTGCGCGAGCCCCTGCGCCTGCTCCCGCGGGCGGGTCACGATGATGCCGCGCCCGGCGAGCGCGCCGTCGCTCACCGGGGCGCCGAGAGCTGCGCCAGGATGTCCGCCGCGCCCTGCTCGCGCAGCGCCTGTGCCGTCCGCTCTCCCAGCTGCTCGGGCTCGGCGGAATCGCCCGTGCGCTCGGCGCGCGCGATGCGCCTGCCGTCCGGCGAGGCGACCAGCGCGCGCAGGCGCAGGCGCGATCCCTGCAATTCGGCATACGCGCCGAGCGGCACCGCGCAATTGCCGCCGAGGGCGCGATTCACCGCCCGCTCGGCGCGCACGCAGGCCTCGCCCGCCGCGTCCGCGAGCGGCGCGAGCAGCTCGCGCAGCGCGCGATCCGCGCTGCGGCATTCGATGCCGAGCGCACCCTGGCCGGCCGCGGGCAGGCTCTGCTCCGGATCGAGCAGCGCGCGGATGCGCGCGGCGAGGCCCAGGCGGCGCAGGCCGGCGGCGGCCAGTACCACGGCGTCGTACTCCCCGCGGTCGAGCTTCGCGAGCCGGGTGTCGAGATTGCCGCGCAGCGTGCGCATCAGGAGATCGGGCCGGCGCTCGGCGATCTGCGCCGCCCGCCTAAGACTCGAGGTGCCGACGACCGCGCCGTCGGGCAGCTCGGCGAGCGACGCGTAGCGGTTCGACACGAAGGCATCGCGCGGGTCCTCGCGCGCGGTGATCGCGGCGAGCACGAATCCCTCCGGCAGCTCCACCGGCACGTCCTTCATCGAGTGCACGGCCAGGGCGGCCCGGCCATCGGCAATCGCCGCTTCGAGCTCCTTGACGAACAAACCCTTGCCGCCCGCGCTGTCGAGGCGCGCTTCGAGCAGCTCGTCGCCGCGCGTCGACAGGGGAAGCAGCTCGACCTCGAGCCGCGGATATAATGCGCCCAGCCGCTGTTTGACGTGCTCGGCCTGCCACATGGCGAGGCGGCTGCGGCGGGTTGCGATGACCACGCGCTCGACGTTGCGCGTTGCGGGGGGATTCATTCTGTGCGGATAGTCATTTTAATTCTAGCATGCGCGCTTTCGGCGACAGCCTTCGCGCAGCGCATTCCGGCGGCCCGCGATCTTGCGCGCGCGGCGAGCGACGCGCAGCGCGCGGGTGCGCCGCTCGTCGTCTTGTATACGCAGCCCGACTGCGTGTATTGCGAGCGCGCCAAGCGCGACTACCTCGAGCCGCTGCTCGCCGATCACGCTGCGGCGCCGCGCATCGTCGAGGTCGACGTCACCAGCGACGCGCAGCTTACGGACTTCTCGGGACGAAGCGTTTCGCAGGCGGCGTTTGCGCGTGCGCAGCGGGTGCGCATCCTGCCGACACTCGACTTCTACGGTCCGGGCGGCGAGCGCCTGGCGCAGCCGCTGGTCGGGCTGACGGTGCCGGACTTCTATCTCGCGTACGTCGACGCGCGCCTGGACGACGCCCGCAAGCGGCTCGCGTCCGGGCTCACTTCTCCGCGGCAAACTCGCGCAGCATCGGCCACTGGCGGCGGCTGACCGGCAGCTTCTCGTCGGTTCCTTCCAGCAGCACCAGCCAGCCCGCCTCGTCGTCGCCCGGCGCTCGCTCGAAGCCGCGTATCGCGGCCTTGGCGACGAGGCAATTGCGATGGACGCGCACGAAGCGGTCCGCGAACTCGCGCTCGAGCGACACCAGCGAATCCTCCACCAGGTGCTCGCGCTCGCGCGTTCGCAGCGTGACGTACTTGAGCTCGGCTTTCAGGTACACGATCTCACGCACCGGCACGAGCAGGATGCGGTTGCGCTCGGACACCGCCAGGTACTCGCGCGCCCGGCCGTCGGATTCGCGCACCTGCTCGGCGGCGCGCGCAAGCGTCTCCGCGTCGGGCGCACCGGCGGCGCTCGCCTTGCGCAGCGCCGCCGCCAGCCGCTCGGCGCGCACCGGCTTGAGCAGGTAATCGAGCGCGTTCAGCTCGAAGGCCTCGACCGCGTGGCGGTCGTGCGCGGTCACGAAGATCACCGCCGGCGGATGCTCCAGGCGAGCGAGGTGGCGTGCGAGCTCGAGCCCGCCCATGCCGGGCATCTGGATGTCGAGCAGCAGCACCTCGGCGCCGCTCGCCGGCACGCGCTCGACGGCTTCCAGGCCGTTGCGCGCCTCGCCGACCACCGCGGTCGGGGTCTGCTGGGCGATGTCGCCGAGCAGCTCGCGCAGGCGCTCGCGCGCCGGCGTCTCGTCGTCGACGATGAATACCCGCAGCTCGCTCATGCTCGCCCCGGCGCGCGCAGGCGATAGGGAATCTCGATCTCCACCTGATAGCGTCCGCCGCGCTCGACGGTCTCCAGGCGCGCCTCGGCGTCGAAGAACAGCTGCAGCCGCTCGCGGATGTTGGCGAGCGCCATGCGATTGCCAGCGCGATGCTGATGCTCCGGATGGTAGGGGTTCTCGATGCGCGCCAGCACGCGGTCCCCGCGACGCTCGACGTGCACCACGACCTCGCCCGCCCCGGTGCCCGGCTCGACCCCGTGGTACACGGCGTTCTCGAGCAGCGGCTGCAGCACGAGCGGCGGCAGCAGCGCGTCCGTCGGCGCCGTATCCAGCTCCCACACGATGCGCAGGCGCTCGCCCAGCCGCAGCTGCTCGATGCTCGCATAGCGCTCGAGCAGCGCGATCTCGTCGGCCAGGCGCACGAACTGCCGACCGTCCGACATCAGGGTGCGGAACAGATCCGCGAGGTCCTCGAGCGCCCGCTCGGCGCGCCTGGGGTCCCGGCGGATGAGCGCCAGCACGGCATTCAGGCTGTTGAACAGGAAATGCGGCCGGATGCGCGCCTGCAGCGCCTGCAGGCGCGCTTCGGAAAGCGCCGGCGAGTACGCCTTCGCCAGCAGGCGGAAATAGCCGATCAGCACGCCCGCCGTCAGGGCCGCGAGCACGAGCGTGCGCCCCATTCCGGGCACGGGCGGCGCGGCGTCACGCGCCCAGAGCAGTTGCGTCCCGGCCGCCACCGCCAGAACCAGCCCGACCACCAGCGCGCAGCCGGTCGGGTAGGTCGCGCGCGCGAGCAGCGGCGAGACCGCGTACAGCAGCACCAGGCTCGCGAGCAGCAGCGGCTCGAGAAACGCCGCGGTCTGCACGAAGCGGTCGAGCATCTGCGGCCAGCCGCCGGCGGCGTAGAGCACCGCCGCGAGCGCGAGCAGATTGACCCCGATGAGAATCCGCGCGATGACCCCGAGGTTGCGGAAGTCGGGAAGAACGTCCGGATATTCGTTTTGCTTTATACTTGCCATCGCTGCGCCGCCGTACGCGCGCGCCACGCCACGACGCCGCGTCATCCGAGTATGCCCCATGGCCCCTCCCGCTTCCAAGCGGCCGTCTAGAGCCCGCCGCAAGGCCTGGTCCGGGCGCTTCGCCGAGCCGGTCGACGAGCTGGTCAAGCG
>DASPRB010000087.1:0-9730 GCA_035624675.1 Burkholderiales bacterium | reverse complement strand
CGACACCTGCCGCGGCTTCGGTCGCAACATCGGCGTGGACTACGGACTGGTCGTTCCCGACGAATCCAAGACCCTGGCGCAAGGCGCGATCAGGCCGTGGCAGACGCAGAGTTACATCGAGTGCCAGGGCGACCTCATGCGTTTCGCCCGCAAGCGCGGAGTGCCGACCGACGTGCCGTGGCGCGACCTTCCGGAAAAGCACAGACGCTGGGTGCTGGACGGCGAAGGCGAATGGGACGACAAGGTCTGGTACGGCGTGGCGCGCTTCTTCAAATGGCTCGAGACGAAGAGCTACAAGATGCATATCCGCGTGCTGCTCTCGAAATACCGCGCCTACACGCCGTGCCCCGCGTGCCATGGCGCGCGCCTCAAACCCGAATCCCTGCTGTGGCGCCTGGGGACGAATGACGACGCCGGGCGCGTGCTCGCGCCCGCCAACCGCTTCCACCCGGCGGATACAACGCTCAGCGACGCGCAATGGACGGGCCTGCCGGGTCTCAACATCCACGATGTGATGTGCCTGCCGATCGAGCGCGCGAGCGATTTTTTCCAGAACTTGAGATTGCCGGCGCCGCTCGACAAGGCCGCCGACCTGTTGCTGGGTGAAATCCGCTCGCGCCTGCGCTACCTCGTCGAGGTCGGGCTCGGGTACCTGACGCTGGACCGCCAGTCGCGCACGCTCTCGGGCGGCGAGGTGCAGCGCATCAATCTCACGACGGCGCTTGGAACCTCGCTGGTCAACACGCTGTTCGTGCTGGACGAACCGAGCATCGGCCTGCACGCGCGCGACATGGGTCGCGTGATCGGCGTGCTCCAGCGTCTGCGCGACGCTGGCAACTCGCTGCTGGTGGTCGAGCACGACCCGCAGGTCATGGCCGCCGCCGACCGTATTCTCGACCTCGGCCCCGGCCCCGGCGAGCGCGGCGGCGAGATCGTTTCCTTCGGCGCGCCATCGGCCATCATGAAGTCGCGCCGCTCCTTGACGGGCCAATATCTGAGCGGCAAGAAATCGGTGGTCGCGGAAATCGCGCCGCGCCCTGGTGCCGACGAATTTCTCGAACTGCTCGGCGCCGCGGAAAACAACCTGAAGGGCGTGGACGTCAAAATCCCGCTCAAGCGCCTGATGTGCATCACCGGCGTTTCCGGTTCCGGCAAATCCACGCTGGTGCAGGACGTGCTGTACAACGCGCTCATGAAACTCAAGGGCAAACCGAAGGAAATGCCCGGCAAGCATCACGCACTGCGCGGCCACGAGAAAATCGGCGAGGTGGTGCTGGTCGACCAGTCGCCGATCGGGCGCACCGCGCGCTCGAACCCGGCGAGCTACGTCGGTGCGCTCGACGGCATTCGCAAGCTGTTCGCCGACGAGCCGCTGGCGCGCGAGCGCGATTACACCTCCTGCACTTTTTCCTTCAATGCCGGCACCGGCCGCTGCCCCACCTGCACCGGCTCGGGCTTCGAGCACGTGGAAATGCAGTTCCTCTCGGACGTGTACCTGCGCTGCCCCGACTGCGACGGCAAGCGCTTCCGCCCCGAAGTGCGCGAAGTGAAACTCATGCCAGCCGGGCAGACGCAGCCGAAATCCATCAGCGACGTGCTCGACATGACGGTCTCGGAAGCAACCGTATTCTTCGCCGCCTATCCCGAAATCCGGCGCGCGCTCGAACCACTCACGGCCGTGGGGTTGTCGTACATGAAACTCGGTCAACCGGTCCCGACGCTTTCCGGCGGCGAGGCGCAACGATTGAAACTGGCGGGGCATCTCGCCAAGTCACACACCCTCCGACCCCGTCCCTCCCCCGCAAGGGGGAAGGGAGAATCGGAAAAACCTACTCTATTTCTATTTGACGAGCCCACCACCGGGCTGCATTTCGACGACATCGCCACCCTGCTCGGCGCGTTCCGCCGCCTGCTCGATGAAGGCCACTCGCTTATCGTGATCGAGCACAACCTGGACGTGATCCGCGCCGCCGACTGGGTCCTCGATCTCGGGCCGGAGGGCGGCGACGCCGGCGGCACGATTGTCTGCGCCGGAACGCCCGCTCAAGTCGCGGAACATCCGACGAGCCATACCGGCAGGGCGCTGCGCGAGTACAGTCTGCAGCTTGTTACCCTAGCGCCACCCTCATTCCCTCCCCTTGAGGGGGAGGGAAGCGAGCCGTCGCGCGCGGCGCGCGCTCTTGTGCACTCGGAGCCGAGCGCGCTACGCGCGACCTCATATGATCGCGCCATCCACATCCACCACGCGCGCGAGCACAATCTAAAGAACCTCGTGGTTTCGATCCCGCGCGACCGCTTCACCGTCATCACCGGCGTGTCCGGCAGCGGCAAGAGCACGCTCGCCTTCGACATCCTGTTCGCCGAGGGCCAGCGTCGCTACCTCGAATCGCTCAACGCCTACGCGCGCCAGTTCGTGCAGCCGGCGGCGCGCCCGGACGTCGACGCGATCTTCGGCATCCCGCCGACGGTCGCGATCGAGCAGCGCACCAGCCGCGGCGGGCGCAAGAGCACGGTCGCGACCATGACCGAGATCTACCACTTCCTGCGCCTGCTGTTCGTGAAGCTCGGCACCCAGTACTGCCCCGACTGCGATATCCCGATCGAGGCGCAGACGCCGGAGGCGATCCTGGCGCGCCTGCTGCGCGACTATCGCGGCCGAAAGATCGAAGTGCTGGCGCCGCTGGTCACGGCGCGCAAGGGTTTTTACACCGACCTCGCCAAATGGGCGCTGGCCAAGGGCTTCGAGTTCCTGCGCGTCGACGGCAAGCCATTATCCACCAGCCAGTGGCCGCGGCTGGCGCGTTTCAAGGAACACAGCATCGAGCTGCCGGTCGGCGACATTCCGGTGAGCGCCAAGGCGGAAGCGGGGTTGCGCGCGCTGTTGCAGCGCGCGCTCGACCTCGGCAAGAACACGGTCAAGATCGTCGCCGACGGGAACGAGTCCACTTTCTCGACCAAGCGCGCCTGCCCCGGCTGCGGCCGCGGCTTTCCCGAGCTCGACCCGCGGTTGTTCTCGTACAACTCGAAGCACGGATGGTGCGAGCGGTGCTACGGCACCGGGTTGATGATGTCGGGCTTCGACGCGGAGCAGACCGGTGAGGAAATCTGGTGGAACGCCTGGTGGGAGGGCGGCGAGCGTACCTGCCCCGCCTGCGCCGGCGATCGGCTCAACCCGACGGCGCTGGCGGTGCGCTTCGAGAACCGCAACATCGCCGAATTCGCCGCGCTGCCGGTGGAAGCGGCGGAGAAATTTTTCGCGCGGCTGCGGCTCAAGGGGCGCGCCGCCGAGATCGCGCGCGACATCCTGCCGGAGCTGCGGACGCGACTGCAATTTCTCGAGCAGGTCGGATTGAATTACCTCACCCTCGACCGTGCCGCGCCGACTCTCTCGGGCGGCGAGGCGCAGCGCATCCGCCTGGCGTCGCAGCTCGGCTCGAACCTGCGCGGCGTGTGTTATATCCTCGACGAGCCCACGATCGGTCTGCACCACCGCGACAACCTGAAACTGCTCGACACACTCGAGAGTCTCGAACGCAAGGGCAACACCGTGGTGGTCGTGGAGCACGACGAGGAAACCATCCGCCGCGCCCAGCACGTGATCGACCTCGGCCCCGGCGCCGGCAAAAACGGCGGGCGCATCGTCGCCGAAGGCACGCTGCGCGATCTCATGCGCCAGCCGGAATCGGCCACCGGCCGCTGCCTGGCGCAGCCGCTGCAACATCCGCTGATGCCGCGGCGCGGGTTCAGCCCGGGCGATCCGGCGCTCGACATCGGCGGCGCGTCCCTGCACAACCTCAAGAGCCTCGACGTCGCGGTTCCACTGGCGCGGCTGGTGTGCGTCACCGGCGTCTCCGGCAGCGGCAAAAGCACGCTGCTGCGGCACGTGCTGCACGATAATTTGAAACGCCTGCTTGGGGCGAAGAAACCCGGGGCCCTCGCCGGTTGCCGCGAGATCAAGGGCGCCGAGCAGATACAGCGAGTGCTAGAGGTGGACCAGACTCCGATCGGCAAGACGCCGCGCTCCTGCCCTGCGACCTATGTCGGATTCTGGGACAACATCCGCCGTCTTTACGCCGAAACCCCGGAGGCGCGGCTGCGCGGCTACGGGCCGAGCCGCTTCTCGTTCAACGTCGGCGGCGGACGCTGCGAGGTCTGCGAAGGTCAGGGTCTCAAGACCGTCGAAATGAGTTTCCTGCCCGACGTCACCGTGGCCTGCGAAGCCTGCGCCGGCGCGCGTTTCAACGCCGAGACACTCATGGTGCGCTACAAGGACAGAACCATCGCCGAGGTGCTGGCGATGAACGTCGACGAGGCCGTCGAATTCTTCGCCGCGCACGAGCGCATACGTCATGCGTTGCGGCTGATGCAGGACATCGGCCTGGGATATATCACGCTCGGCCAGCCGAGCCCGACGCTCTCGGGCGGCGAGGCGCAGCGCATCAAACTGGTCACCGAGCTCGCCAAGGCCCGCCCGGCCGAAACGGTGCTGACGGCGCGCTCACGCGGCAAGGCGCGGCTGCTCACGCGCACGCAGACCCTTTACGTCCTCGATGAACCCACCATCGGTCTGCACATGGCCGACGTCGAGAAGCTCACGCGCGTGCTGCACCGGCTCGTCGGCGCCGGCAACAGCGTGGTCGTCATCGAGCACAATCTGGACGTCATCGCCGAGGCCGACTGGATCATCGACCTCGGGCCCGGGGGCGGTGACGGCGGCGGGCGCATCGTGGCGCAGGGCGCGCCCGAAGCCGTGGCCCGTCGCCGCCACGGTTCTCACACCGCGCGTGCTCTCGCTGAATTCCTCGAAACGCATGGCGTGAACCGTGCCGTGGACGCCGCGCCCGTGACGGCGTGACGGCAGCTCACTCGTGCTGCCGGTTGCCGCGCGTTTTCTGCCAGCGATAAACCCATATCGGCGGAATATTCAGAAACTCCAGCGCCGCCCGAGCCTCGCCGAGGTGCGGCCGGCACAGCGATTCGATGCGACGCCGCACCTGATAGGCGACGAAGCGCCCCCCCGGCGCCAGTACCGACGAAATCGCTTCCGGAATCCGTATCGCCGAATCGCGGTCCATGGTGGAGAACGGAATCCCGGAGATCACCGCGTCGGCTTGCGCCAGTCCGTGCCGGCGCATGATCTCGCGCAGTTCCACGGCGCTGCCGAGGTGGAAAACCAGCCGTGGATCGCAGATGCGCCGGAGGAAGGCGTGAAACTCGGGATTGATTTCGATGCTCAGCAGCCTGGCGTCAGCGCGCATGGCGTGCAGTATCGCGCGCGTGGTGCCGCCGGTGCCGGAACCCAATTCGACCACGGTCGTGGCGGTCTCGAGGTCGGCAAGGTCCACCAGCCGGCGTTCGAGAAAACGCGAGCTCGGAATGACCGATCCCACCTGCTGCGGTCGCTGCAGGAATCCGCGGAGGAAGGCAACGTGTTCGTCTTGTTCGAACCGCATGATTTTTCCGCCAGTGTGGTTTTCCGTCCAGGAACTTGTCGCCACCAACCGCGCTGATAAATCACCGGGCTATATTACTCGGATAACCGATCCGCCGCGAAGTTCGCTGACCGGCGCACTGATGACCGGCGCCGAAAACAGCGGGGCCGGCCGGCAATTCCGGCGTCGTGTCCGGCGCGAATTCCGCCGCGCCGCAGGTGCTATCGCGGCGCGAGTCTGATATATATCCCCTCACAGCTTCCTTGCGCTGGCAAGTCCACCCATTCCCATGAAAGTCCTGGTCCTCGGCAGCGGCGTCGTCGGCGTCACCAGCGCCTGGTATCTCAATCGCGCGGGCCACGAGGTCACGGTCGTCGACCGGCAGCCGGAACCGGGGATGGAGACCAGCCTCGCCAACGGCGGCCAGGTGTCGTGGGGGGCGGGCGGACCGTGGGCCGCGCCCGGCATCCCGCTCACGGCCCTGAAATGGATGCTGCGGCCGCATTCACCGCTGGTGCTGCGGGCGCGTCTCGACCCCGCGCTGTGGACATGGCTGTTCCGGATGCTCGCCAACTGCACGCACGCGCGCTATGCCGTCAATCGCGAGCGCATGCTGCGCCTGTCACGCTACAGTCACGAATGCCTGGCGGCGCTGCGGCGCGAGACCGGTATTCGCTACGATGAGCGCGCCAGCGGCGTGCTCGAGCTGTATCGCACGGCGCGCGAACTGGAACAGGCTTGGCCGGAAGCGGCATTGTTGCAACGCTGGGGCGTGCCCTGCCGGATGCTCGACCGCGCGGCATGCGTCGCGCACGAACCGGCCTTGCGCGCGGCGCAGGAAAAGATCGCCGGCGGCCTGCTCCTGCCCGAGGATGAGTCCGGCGATTGCCTGCAGTTCACCCGCCGGTTGGCGCAACTCGCGGAAAAAAACGGCGTGCGGTTCACGCTCTCGACGAAAATCGAACGCCTGGTCGCGGACGGCAATCGGCTCGCGCGCGTCGACACCGATCAGGGCGAGCTGAGCGCCGACGCCTACGTGCTCGCCTGCGGCAGCTATTCGCCGCTGCTCGCGCGTCCGGTCGGCGTGCGGCTGCCGGTCTATCCGGTCAAAGGGTACTCCGCGACGATCGAGATCGAGGATGCGAACGCCGCGCCCGCGGGCACGCTCACCGATGTCGCCTACAAAATCGTGGTCACGCGCCTGGGCAACACGCTGCGAGGCGCCGGCACCGCGGAACTGGCGGGTTACGATCTTCGACTGCGGCCGGCGCGCTGCGCCACCATCACGCACGTAATCGGCGAACTGTTTCCCGGCGCCGGCGATCTCGCGCAAGCGCGCTACTGGTGCGGGCTGCGACCGATGACGCCGGACAATCCGCCGCTGCTGGGACCCACTCCTTATAAGAACCTTGTCCTCAACACCGGACACGGCACACTCGGATGGACCATGGCCTGCGGCGCCGGCCGAGTCACGACGGATATCGTTTCGGGACGCGAACCGGAAATCGATCTCGAAGGCCTCACGCTCGCACGGTTTTCATGAAACGGCTCGTGCAGTTTTTTGCGCCATGCGACGAAAACCGGTCGCAACCCTGTAAAATCCGGGGGCATCGTTGACACGTTCCGACACCCGGGTATAGCGTGATACCGGACCCGGTTGTCCGCTTTCGGGTCCGTTCCACATGCATGCCTTCATTCATTCGTTGCAGACGAGACAGGAGGAGCCATGGCCAGGAAATTCATCGATTGTCGTGAGTACCCGAGCGAGATGAATTGCACCGTCGCGATCTTCGCCGACAGCGACGAGGAGCTGCTGGAAGCGGCGGTGCAGCACGCCGTCGCGGTTCACGGACACACCGACTCGCCAGAACTGCGCGATCAACTTAGCAAGATCTTCCGGGAAGAGCGACGCCACGCCGCCTGAGTCCCGACGACGGCGTCGCGCGCGGTCGCGGTGCACGCGCCCCCGGGGGGACGCGCGGCGCCGGCTTTCGTGCGCGCCAGGGTGTGCCGAACGGCAAACCGGCGTTCAGTTCGGCGCGCTCGTGGCCTGCTCGATTTCCTGCTTGCGCCGCTCCACGGCCGTGCGGCTGCGCTCGAAGCGCGCCAGGAGCTCGTACACGCACGGCACCACGAACAGGGTCAAGAGCGTCGACACCAGCACGCCGCCGATTACCGCGATCGCCATCGGCGCGCGCAGCTCGGCGCCGGGGCCGATGGCGAGCGCCAGCGGCAGCGCCGCGGCGATGGTGGCGAACGAGGTCATAAGGATCGGTCGCAGCCGGATCGGGCAGGCCTCGAGCAGCGCGTCGCGCACGGTCACGCCGCCGCGGGCGCGCACCTGGTTGGTGAAGTCCACCAGCAGGATCGAGTTCTTCTTGACGATGCCCATCAGCAGGATCAGCCCGATGAAGCTGAAGATGTTGATGGAGTGGCCGAACATGAGCAGCGTCAGCAGCGCCCCAGAGATGCTGAACGGCAGCGCCATCAGCACGGTGAACGGATGGACGAAGCTGTTGAACTGCGAGGCCAGCACCATGTACGCCACGATAATGCCGAGCACCAGCACGAACCACAGGCTCGCGAACGATTCCTGGAACGCCTGCGAACCGCCGACGAAGCGCACCTTGTAGTCCGGCGGCATGACCTCGCGCGCGATCTGGCGCGCCTTGGCCAGCGCCTCCTGCTGCGACTTGCCGGTCCTGACGTTGGCGAAGATTTTGATCGAGCGCTCGCGGTCGTAGCGGTTGATCTGCGCCAGCGCCTTGCCCTCCTTCACCTGCACGACGTCCGTCAGCCGCACCAGCTCGCCGCGGTTGTTGCGCACGTAGAGCTGCTTCACCTGGTCGACGCGGTCCATGTCCTTGTCGCGCAGGCGCAGGCGCACGTCGTAGCGATGGCCCTCGGAGGTGTATTGGCCGGCGACGACGCCGCCGATCATGGCGTTGACCGTCTGCGCGATCGACTCGATGCTCACGCCGCGCGCCGCGGCGCGCGCGCGATCCGGGATGATGCGGACTTCGGGTTTGCCGAGGAGGAAATCGCTGTCGGTGTCGGTCACCAGGCCGGTGGCGTTGAGCTTGTCGATGATGGTCTCGGAATAACCCACCAGCTTGTCCCAGTTTCGCCCCTGGATCGCGAATTCCACCGGAAAGCCGCGCGACGCGGTGAAGCCGCGCTGCGACAGGTCCTGGATCGACACCTTGAAGCCGACATTGCGCAAGGCCGTGCGCGTCACGTCCATCAGTTCCTGTTGACTCAATTCGTGACCGGCCTGCGGGTCGATGCCGCGGCTCCCCTTCGGCTTCATGCTGACGAACATGTTGGCGAGGTTGGATTGCCCGCCGACGCCGAAGCCGCCGATCGCCACGAAGTAGCGCCGTATTTCCGGCCGCGAGGCGAAGAACTTCTCCGCCTCGCGGGTCCTGGCGTCGGTGTATTCGAGCGAGGAATCGACCGGCGTCTGGGCTTGCACGATGAAAATGCCCTGGTCCTGCACCGGCATGAATTCCTTGTTGACGTGCTGGTAGGCGACGAGCGACAGCACGAAGAAAGTCAGCGAAGCCAGGACGATCTTCCATGGGTGTCGCAGCGCCGATTCCAGCAGTTTGCGGTACACCCGGGCGAGTCCCTGGAAGGTCGCGCCGGCCGCGCGGCCGATACGCGTCGTGCGGTTGCCGGCCTGGACGAACTGCGAGGCGCGCATCGGGGTCAGCGTCAGCGCCTCGAGCAGGGACAGCAGCACCGCAGCCGTCATGGTGATGCCGAACTGAAAGAAGAACCGCCCGATCACGCCGCTCATGAACGCCACCGGCAGGAAAATCGCGACTACCGCCAGCGTCGCCGCCAGCGCCGCGAAGGTGATCTGGCGCGAGCCGGTCAGGGCCGCCTGCACGCGGTTCTCGCCCCGCTCCTGGTGGCGCACGATGTTCTCCAGCACCATGATGGCGTCGTCCACCACGATGCCGACCGCGAGACTCAGGCCGAGCAGCGTGAAGGTATTGAGCGTGAAACCGAAGAAATAGAGCACGATGAAGGTGCCGATGATCGAGGTCGGAATCGCCAGGAGCACGTTGAACGTGGCGGTCCAGCTGCCGAGGAACAGCCAGCACACCAGCGAGGTGACCGCCGCCGCCAGCACCAGCATGAACTTGAACTCGTTCACCGAATCCTCGATGAACTGGGTGGTGTCGAAGTTCACGCCGATCTGCATGCCCGGCGGCAACTCCCGGGAGACCTCGGCCATGCGCTCCTTGACGGCGCGCGACACCGCCACCGCGTTCGAGCCGCGCTGCTTG
>DASPRB010000075.1:0-5458 GCA_035624675.1 Burkholderiales bacterium | reverse complement strand
TAGGTGCCCGACATCTTGGCGCGCGCCATGGTGACGTTGATGTGGTGGCGCGCATACGAGGAAGTCTTGACGCGGATGCCCTTGGCGAGCGCGTCCGGTCCGAGGTAGGCGCCCCAGGGCCAGGCGGCGATCGCCACGTGCACCGAGGCGCCGACCGGCGAGACGCCCATCTTCTCCGAGCCGTAGAAGGCGATCGGCCGCACGTAGCAGGACTCGTGCGCGTTGGCGCGCACCACCTCGATCTGCGCCGCCATCAGCTTCTCGATCGAGTACGGGATCTTCATCATGTAGATATGCGCCGAGTTGAGCAGCCGCTGCGTGTGCTCGCGCAGGCGGAAGATCGCCGTGCCCTCGGCGGTCTTGTAGGCGCGCAGCCCCTCGAACACCGCGAGCCCGTAGTGCAGCGAGTGAGTGAGCACGTGGGTGGTGGCCGATCGCCACGGCACCAGCTTGCCGTCGTACCAGATCCAGCCGTCGCGGTCCGCCATCGAGAGCGGCGTTTGTGCCTTCGCCATGAGCAGGGTTCTCCTTGGATATGGCGGCCATCTAACCACAGGCGCAAAAAATCCGCCATACTATTAACATGAATGTTAACCCTCACGAGCGCGTGTTCGCCGCGCTCGCCTCGGCGCCGCGGCGCCAGGCGATCGCCTTTCTCGCGCAGACGGCGCTGTCCACCAGCGAGCTCGCGCAGCGCTTCGGTATCAGCGCGCCCGCGGTCTCGCGCCACCTCGCGGTGCTGCAGCGCGCGGGCCTGGTGTCGGCAGAGCGCCAGGGCCAGCGCGTGCTGTACCGGCTGAACCGCGATGCGCTGCTCGATGCCCTGGGCGCGCTCGCCTCGGCGGTCGATGGGCCGCTGCGCCGCGCGGCACAGCCGCCGCGCCCGCCGCGCGAGGCGATCTAGCCCAGCACGGTCGACCACAGCGCGCGCACCGCGCGCGCGTGCTCGGCCAGCTGCGCGGGCGGCACGCGCGCGTACTGCGCGCCGCCCAGGCGCAGCGCGTGCTGCACGCGGCGGAACTCGCGGTAGGCGTCCTGGCCGCGGCGCGCGAGCTCCGCGGGGATGAGGCCGAGCTCGCCCGCGATGCCGAGCAGCGCGATGTTGCCGAGATTGCCGGTGAGGCGCGGGTGGCGATGCGCATGCGCGAGCACCAGGTACTGCACCGCGAACTCCAGGTCGATCATGCCGCCGGGGTCGTGCTTGAGGTCGAACAGCTCCGACGGGTTCGGGTGAGCGTCGTGCATCTTGCCGCGCATGGCGAGCACTTCCTTCGCCAGCGCCTGCGGGTCGCGGCTGCGGCGCAGGATGCGCTCGCGGATCGCCTCGAAGGCCGCGCCGACCGCTGCGTCGCCCGCGCAGAAGCGCGCGCGCGTGAGCGCCTGGTGTTCCCACACCCAGGCTTCCTTTTCCTGGTATTCCTCGAACGCCGCGACCGAGGACACGAGCAGGCCGGAGGCGCCGCTCGGCCGCAGGCGCAGGTCGGTGGCGAACAGCACGCCGGCGGACGTACGCGTGGTCAGCCAATTGTTGACGCGCGCGGCGAGCCGCGCGTACACCTCCTGCGCGCGCTCGTCGGGATCGTCGTACAGGAAGATGATGTCGAGGTCGGAGGCGTAGCCGAGCTCCTTGCCGCCCAGCTTGCCGTAGCCGATCACCGCGAAGCGCGGTGGTCCCTCGCGGTGGCGGCGCACCTGCCCCCAGGCAAGCTCGAGCGTCGCGCCGAGCGCGATGTCGGCGAGCGCAGAGAGATGATCGGCCAGGCGCTCGACGGTGAGCAGACCCGCGAGGTCCTGCGCGAGCAAGCGGAACACCTGCGCCTGGTGCTGCTCGCGCAACAGGTTCATCTGCGCCTCGGTGTCCCCGGCGTGCGCGGCGAGCAGCGCGCCGAGCGTGCGCGCGAAGGCCGGCCAGTCCGGCGGCGCATAGAGCACGCGGTCGTCCAGCAGCTCGTCGAGCAGAAGCGGGTGCCGCGTGACGAACTCGGCCGCCCAGCTCGAGGCCGACACGATGCGCGCGATGCGCTCGAGCGCCTCGGGATGCTCGGCGAGCAGCGCGAGGTAGGCCGCGCGCCGCGCGACCGCCTCCACCAGGTCGAGGCCGCGTGCGAGCGTGGCGTCGGGGTCGGGCGTCGCGGCGGCGGCGCGCGCGAGCGCCGGTATGAGCGCATCGAAGCGCCGGCGCGAGTCCTCCGGCAGCTGGGCATAGCGCTGGCCGGCGCGCAGCGCGGCGAGGTGCGCCGCGCTCGCCTCGGCGTCGCGGAAGCCGAGCTCGGCCAGCGCCGCCTGCATCGCGGCGCGGTCGTCCTGCCACAGGCCGCCCGCATCGTCGCCCAGGGTCTCGGCGAACACCGCCTGGAAGTGGTGCGTCACGCGCGCGCGCGTCGCCGCGAGACGCGCCGCGAATTCGCTCCACGACGCGCAGCCGCACAGGGTGGCGATCGTGGCGCGGTCCGCCTCGTCCTCCGGTAGGCTGTGCGTCTGCCGGTCGTCCAGGTACTGCAGGCGGTGCTCGACGCTGCGCAGGAACAGGTAGGCGGCGGAGAGCTCGCGTACCGCCTCCTCGGGGAGCACGCGCCGCGCCGCCAGGCGCCCGAGCACCTCGAGGGTCGGACGCACGGCGAGCTCCGGGTCGCGCCCGCCGCGCACCAGCTGCAGCGCTTGCGCGATGAATTCGATCTCGCGGATGCCGCCCGGGCCGAGCTTGACGTGATCGGCGAGCTCGCGGCGCTCGACCTCGCGGCGCACCTCGGCGTGCAGCCGGCGCATCGCGGCGAGCGTGGCGTAATCGAGGTACTTGCGGTAGACGAACGGGCGCACGATCGCCGAGAGCTCGGCGTCGTGCCCGCCGGTGAGCGCGCGCGCCTTGATCCAGGCGTAGCGCTCCCATTCGCGCCCCTGGGCGACGAGGTAGTTCTCCAGCGCCTCGAAGCTCGCCACCAGCGGCCCGGACTCGCCGTAGGGCCGCAGGCGCATGTCGACGCGGAACGCGAAGCCGTCCTCGGTGACGTCGGCGAGCAGCGAGATCAGCTTGCGTCCCGCGCGCACGAAGTATTCGTGGTTCGACAGGCGACGCGCGCCATCGGTCTCGCCTTCCTCGGGGTAGAGGAAGACCAGATCGATATCCGAAGAGACGTTCAGCTCGCGCCCGCCCAGCTTGCCCATCGCCACCACGACGAGATCCTGCGGGGCGCCCGCGGCGCCGCGCGGGCGCCCGAACTCGCGCGCCAGCTGCGTGTCAGTCCAGGCGAGCGCCGTCGCGATCGACTCCTCGGCCAGGTCGCTCATGGTGCCGCACACTTCCGCAAGGTCGGCGAGCGCGCCGAGGTCGCGCGCCATGACGCGCAACAGCACGCGCTGCCTCAGGCGCCGCAGGCGCGCCTTGAGCGCCGCCTCGTCGTCAGCGGATGCCGCGGCGAGCGCGGCACGCATCGCCTCGCGTGTGAACGGCTCCGGCGAGGCGAGCTCGTCGCCGAACTCGGGCCGCGCCTGGAGCAGGTGCTGCGCGTAGCGCGACGAGGAGAGCGCGATCGTCACGGTGCATTACGGTTAGAATGAAAAGCGAAACTTATAACATGCAAACCCAGAGCGAACGCGAGGCCCAGCGCCCGGTCGCGGCGGCAGGCCGCGCCGCGCCGTGGCTGATCGGCTTGCTCGAGGTGCTCGGCTGGGCAGCGCTCATTTCCTGCGCCGCCGTGTTTCTCGCCGCACGCTACTGGATTTTGCCGAACATCGAGCGCTACCGGGACGACATCGTCGCGGCGATCTCGCAGGCGGTCGGCCTGCGGGTCGAGATCGGAGCCATCCGCGCAGACTGGCGCGGCCTGCGGCCAGAGCTCGATTTCACCGACGTGCGCCTGTACGACAGCCGCGGCCGGGTGGCGCTCGCGCTGCCGGCGGTGGAAAACGTGGTGGCATGGAGCTCGTTGCTGTTTGCCGATCTGCGGCTGCAGTCGCTCACGGTGAGCGGGCCGCGGCTCACTCTGCGGCGCGATGCCTCCGGCAGGCTGCACGTAGCGGGCGTTGCGCTCGCCCCCGGCGCCGACGAACACCAGTTCACCGACTGGATCCTGCAGCAGCGTGAGATCAGCGTGCGCGACGCCGAGATCACGTGGGTGGACGAGCAGCGCGGTGCGCCGCCGCTCGTCTTGAGCGAGCTCAACTTCCGCCTGCGCAACGCGGGAGCGCGCCACCTGCTCGGGATCGCGGCGCGGCCGCCCGCGGCGCTCGGCACCACGCTCGAGCTGCGCGCGGAGCTTGAGGGCACGAGCGTCACCAACCCGGCGGCCTGGAGCGGGCGCGTGTACGCCGAGCTCGGCTACACGGATCTCGCCGGCTGGAGCCCGTGGATCGACTACCCGGTGGAAGTGCGCCGCGGACAGGGCGCGGTGCGCCTGTGGGCGACCCTCGGCTCGGGGCGCGTGCTGCACGCCACCGCGGACCTGGCGCTCACCGGCGTAGTCGCGCGCCTGGGGGCGCAGCTTCCGCCGCTCGAGCTGAGCGCGCTGCGCGGGCGGCTGGAGGGTCGAATGGGGGTCTCGGAGTACGAGATCGGCGCGCGCAACCTGACGCTGCTGCGCGAAGGCGGGGCCGCGATGCACTCGACCAGCTTCAGGCTGACCTGGTCCGCGGCCGCCGCGAACCAGATCGAGCAGGGACTGCTCACGGCCAATCTGATCGAGCTCGAGCCGCTGGCGCAGCTCGCCGAGTACCTGCCCATTCCCGCCGAGCTGCGCCAGCGCGTCGCCGAGCTGGCGCCGCGCGGCAATCTGCTCGACCTGCGCTTCAGGTGGAGCGGGCGGCTGCCCGACGCCGCCGCATTCGACGCCCGCGGCCGCTTCACCGGCCTGGGAATGAAGGCCTGGCGCGACATACCGGGGTTCGAGGGCATCTCGGGCAGCCTCGAGGCCGACCAGAGCACGGGCACGTTGCGGCTCGCCTCGCGCCGCAGCGAGCTCGAGCTGCCGAAGGTCTTTCCCGAGGCGCGCATCCAGCTCGACGCGCTGAACGGAAACATCGAGTGGACGCGCCCCGGCCGGGACGCGCTCGAGGTGCGCCTGTCGTCGGTCGCGTTCGCCAATGCGGACGTGGCGGGCAGCGCGTTCGGCACCTATCGATTCGGCGGCGCGGGCCCGGGAGTGATCGACCTGTCCGCGCAGCTATCGCGCGCCGACGGGCGCCGGGTGCAGAAATACCTGCCACTCGGGCAAATCATGGGCGCGAAGACGCGCGACTGGCTTGCGCGATCGATCCTCGCCGGCGAGGCGAGCGACGTGCGCCTACGGCTGCGCGGCGACCTGCGCGACTTCCCGTTCGTGGATCCCGCAAAGGGGGACTTCCTGGTGGCGGCGCGAGTCGAGAACGGAGTGCTCGACTACGCCGACGGATGGCCGCGCATCGAGGGAATCGACGGCGAGCTGCTGTTCGAGCGCGACCGCGTGCAGATCGTCGGGCGCAGCGG
>DASPRB010000152.1:0-6033 GCA_035624675.1 Burkholderiales bacterium | reverse complement strand
ATCGAGGAGGCCGCCGCGACGGTCGCCTCGCGCGCCAAGCCGATGGACAACACCGACATGGACCTCTACTGGAGGAAGGAAGTCGCTGCCTCCTTCGCCGGATACGCGTTGAAGGAATTGCGCGGCGACGACATGCGCGCGGTGCGCGCGAAGATCGCGCGCCAGTCGCTCGGCTAAGCCGGCACGCCCGCCGCGCTGCGCTCGCAGTCCTCGAGCAGCCGCTCGATCTCGTCGTTGCCCGGAAGCGCACGCGTGCCGCCGGGTACGGAGTAGCTGCCCGTCGTCGCATGGCGCACGATGCCCGCGCGGTCGAGCACGAAAAAGCCCATGTCGTCGTCGACCAGCACGCCGGGCACTTCGCGCAGCGGGGGCGGGAACTTGCCGAAGTCGTTCTCCGGCGGCACCACGCGCGCGCCCGCGACGAAGGCGGACGCGTACCAAAGCGGCGAATGCGAGCGAACATCGAGCCCCCAGGACAAGCGCGCGGCGTGGTCCGGGTCGCACAGGTAGGGGAACGGCAGGCGGAATTTCTCGGCGTAGAAGCGTGCGCGCTCCGGCTTGGTGACGGTCACTTCGAGCACCTCGGCGTTCTTCTGCCTGAAGCGCTCGTAGCCGCGCGCGAGTTGCGACATCTGCTGGCGGCAGAACGGGCAAGCCATGCCCTTGGTGAACCATACGATCACGTTCGCCTTGCCGCGGTAATCCTGGGGGCCCACCTCGCCGCCGGCCGCGGCCGGCAGGTGGAAGGGCGGCGCGGGCTTCCCGACGGGGATCGGATTCATGGCAGCCTCCTCAGCACAGGAAAGGTAGCACGAGAAAGCTGTCGGCGCTCCAGCCCGTAGCTTGCTGCACTTCGCGGCTGCGCGCCAGCCAGCGCTCGGCCTCCGTTTCGTCCCCGCGCTCGATGGCGAGCGTGGCGAGGCCCTCGTAGCACGGAAAGAGCAGCTGCGGCTCGCCCACCTGCTCGGCGACCGCGAGCGCCTCTCGGTAGCGCTGCGCGCTGCGCGCCTCGTCGCCGCGGCACTGGTAGATCTGCGCCTGGATGATGAGCGGGATCGGCAGGTGATTGCGCTGCCCGAGGCGCTCGTCCAGCTCGACCGCGGCTTCGGCCGCCTTGACGCCCTCGTCGTAGTCGCCGACCAGCGTGCAGTGCCCGCTCGCCAGCGTGCAGTACAGCCACGACTGCTGCAGCCGGTCGCCGATCCTCTGCGCGAGCGCGAGACCGTCGCGGCAGTAGCGGGCGGAGAGCTCGTGGTCGATCGAAGCGTACATCACCGCCAGGTTGGTGTAGGCGCGCGCGGCGATTGCGCCGAGCTGCCGGGCGAGCGCGGTCTCCAGGCTCTGCTTCACGTAGGCCGCGCCGCGCTCGATGTCCCCGGCGCGCGCCATCGCCACCCCGAGCGTGTTGTAGGCCTCCGCAATCACGTCGTGCGCGCCGAGCGCCAGCCCTAGCTCGAGGGCGCGCTTGGCCCATTGCATCGAGGCCTCGTGCTCGCCCAGCCGGAAGTGGATGCGACCGAACTCCTGATAAAGCCTTGCGGCGGGCAATTGGCGCAGGTCGCCGCCGAGCACCGCCAGTCCCATCGCCAGGTGCTCGAGCGCGGCGTCCTTCTCGCCGGCAGCCCAGGCGGCGGCGCCGCTCTTGCGGTGCAGCTCGGCCGCGCGCGCGCGGTCCCCGGCGGCGAGCGCGAGCGCCTCCTGCCAGTAGGCGCGCGCCTCCTGCAATGCGCCGTGCGCGATCGCCGCGTCGCCGAGCTTCTCGAGCACGGCGGAGCGCTGCGCGCCCCGGTCGTCGTCGCGCTGCAGGCGCTCGAGCGCACGCCGGTAGTAGCGCTGCGCCTCGTCGTATGCGAACAGGCTGTGCGCTCGCTCGCCCGCGCGCACGTGATACGCCAGCGCCTTGGCGCGATTGTCGCTGCGGCCGTAGTGCTCGGCGAGCTCGGTGAGCACCTCGTCCGTGCGGCCCTCGTACAGGCGCTCGAGCGCCTCGGCGGCGCGCCCATGCAGCTCGGCGCGCGCGCGCAGCAGCAGCTCCTGGTAGGCGGCTTCCTGGATCAGCAGGTGGGTGAAGCGGTACTTGAGCTCGGGGTAGAGCTCGGTCTCGTGCAGCAGCTCATGGCGCACCAGTTCGCGCAAGTCGGCGCGCAGGTCGGATCCCGTCGACGCAATCGCCTCGAGCAAGGCGAGCGGAAACTGCCGGCCGAGAACCGCGGCCACCTGCAGCGTGCGCTTGAGCGTATCGGGCAGGCGGTCCAGGCGCGCGTTCAGCAGGTCCTGCACCGTTCCGGGCAGACTGTGCGCTTCGCCGCCAAGCTCGCGCACGTAGCGCGTCAGTTCTTCGACGAAGTACGGGTTGCCTTCGGCGCGCTCGGCGATCAGGTTGCGGGTCGTCTCGGACGCGTTCGCTTCGCCGAGCAGCGTCGCGATCATGCGCGCCGAATCGCCGTCGGACAACGGCTCGAGCGTCAGGCGCTGGTGCAGGCTCCGATCGCGCCAGGGCGGCGCGTAGCCCGCGCGGTAGGTGCAAACGAGCAGCACGCGGTGACCGCCGAGTGCATCCACCAGAGCCGCCATCGCCTCCTCGGACTGGCGATCTATCCACTGCAGGTCCTCCAGCACCAGCACCAGCGGCAGCCGCTGCGCGCTGCGCAGCACGATCGCCTTCACCGCCTCGATCAGGCGCCACTTGCGCTGCGTCTGGTCGAGGCCCTCGGCCTCGAGCTCGGGCGCGGGCAGCGCGAGCAAGTGCCTCAGGTACGGCAGCACCCACGCCAGGCCCGCATCCAGCGTACCGATGCCCGCCGCGAGCTTGTCCCCCTTCACCTCCTCGGAATCCCCTTCCTCGATGCGGAAGCTCGCGGCGAGGAATTGCACCACGGAATCGAAGGGCAGCGCCGCTCCGTGCGGCGCGCAATGCGCCTCGAGGTACATGTGCCCCTCGCCGCGCAGCTCGCGCCGCAGCTCGTAGGCGAGCCGCGACTTTCCCGCGCCGGCCTCGCCCACCAGCGACACCACCTGGCCGCGGCCGGCCACTGCGCGCGCGAAGCACTCGCGCAGGAACTGGCGCTCGGCGGCGCGGCCGGCGAGCGGAGTCAGCCCGCGCTCGAGTGCCACGTCGAAGCGCGCGCGCCGGCGTCGCTGGTCGGTGACCTCGAAGGCGCGCACGGGCGCGTCGATCCCTTTCAGCTCGAGCGCGCCACGCGCCTCGAGCAGGAAATAGTCGCGCACCAGCCGCTCGCTGCTCTCGCTGATCAGGATGCCGCCGGCCGGCGCTGCGGCCTGTAGGCGCGCCGCGAGATTTACCGTTTGCCCTTGCGCCGTATAGTCCATGCGCAGGTCGTCGCCGATGCGGCCGACCACCACCGGGCCGGTGTTGATGCCGATGCGCAGGCGCAGCGCGAACCCGCGCTCGCGCTCCAGGCCGCCCGAGTATTCGCGCGAGGCCTTCTGGATCGCGAGCGCGGCGGCGACCGCGCGCACCGCGTGGTCCTCGTGCGCGATCGGGGCGCCGAACAGCGCCATGATGCCGTCGCCGGTGTACTGGTTCACCGTGCCCTCGTAGCGGTGCACGGCCTCGGCGAGATGCGCGAAGCAACCGTCCATCACGCCGTGCAGCTCTTCCGGGTCCAGGCGCGAGGCGATCGCGGTGAAGCCGGCGCAGTCGGCGAACAGCACCGTGACCTGCTTGCGCTCGCCCTCGTGCGTGCTTTTCGAGGCGAGGACGTTCTCGGCGAGGTGCTTGGGCGTGTACGGTGCGGTCAGCGCGAGCGCCGTGCCGCAGTCGCCGCAGAACTTCTGTCCGGGAGGGTTCGATGCGCTGCATGCCGGGCAAACGGACGCGAGCGCCGCGCCACACTCGCCGCAGAATTTCTGGCCGGCGGGGTTCTCATGGTGGCAGCGCGCGCACTGCATGGCGCTCAGGCTATGCCCGGCGGACCCGCTGCGTCAACGCTTCAGGCCGACTAGCGAAGCCGCGCGCGCACCAGCGCGATGTGGCTGCGCAGGTTGTACAGCTCGTCGGCGTAGGACAGCGGCACGGTGATGCGGGCGGCGCGGGCGTCGAGCCGGTCGAGCTCCGCGATCAGATCGGCGTGCGGCGCCGAGGCGGCCGCCAGCTGCGCCTCGACGCTGCGCAGCTGCCGGTACCAGCGGAAGATGCGCCGGCGCACGCGGAACTGGTACAGCGGCGGCACTACGCGGGACAGCGGAATGAGCGCGGCGATGATCGTGAACAGCGCGACCCACATGCGGTCGATCAGGTTGGCGAGCCAGAACGGCAGGTAGCGCTGCAATAGCGGCGGCCCGGTGCGGTAGTAGCGCACCGCTTCGGCCGCGAGCGGGAACTCGGTGCCCTGCGGCGTCGGGAAGCGCCCGGCGCGCGAGATCCAGCCGGCGCCGCTATGGATCTTTGCCGCGGCCTGCACGAACAGCTGCTCGAGGGCCGGATGCGTACCTTCGCGCGCCACCAGCGAGGTGGTCGCCGCGATGAGCGGCACGTCGTGCGCCGGCACGTTGTGCGCGAGGTCCGCGATGCCCTGCGGCAGCGTCACCGGACTGAGGAACGGAAAGCGCCGCGCATAGGCTTCGGCCTCGGGGAACTCGAGCAGCCGGATGCCGGGCGTCTGCAGCAGCATCTGCACCATCGGCGACTCGGGCGCCGAGGCGAACGCCATGGCGTCGAGCTTGCCGTCGAGCAGCGCCACCACCGCAGGGGTGAGCTCGAGAAAGGAGGCCGTGAGGCGGTCGCGCTCGAGCCCGTTTGCCTCGAGCAGCTTGCGCATCAGTCCGGGCGTGCCGCTGCCGCGCGCACCGAGGTTGATGCGCCAGCCGGGAAGCTGGGCGATGCTGGTCAGCATGCCGCCGGGCAGCGCGCGGGCCGCGTCCGCGCGGTAAAAGACCCATAGCGGCTCGAGGAACAGGCTGCCGAGCGACTCGAGCGGCTCGCCGCTCTTGTCCTCGTCCACCGTGCGCGCCACCTCGCTCGAGCCGCCCTGTACGAAGCCGAGGTCCACGTCGCGCTTCGGATCGCGCAGCGCGCGCAGGTTGTCGAGCGAGCCGCGCGTCGGCAGCAGCACGACCTCGATGCCGTAGCGCTTCAGCTCGGCCGCATAGCGCTTGCCGAATTCGGCGTAGGCGCTCTGCTCCGGCCCGGTGGCGAGCACCACGCGCCTGGGCGGCATCGGTTTGAGAAGGAAATAGGCCGCGATGAGCAGCACCAGCGCGAGCAGCACGAACGGCAGTGCGGCGACCGCGAGGTCGCGTACCGAGATGAGCGTGTCGCGGATGATGCGGGGCAAGGTGCGCGCGGGCTAGTTGCGGCGTCCGCAGTCGGCCGCCAGCCAGTGCCCCGTGAACGTGCCCTGGCTCGTCATGACTTGGCCGCCGCCGCTCAGCTTGCTGCGCACGGTGCCCTTGACGCGCTCCGGCGACAGCGCGCTGACGTCGATCTCGACTTCGCGCCGGCGCCCGCCCAGGCTGCACACGCTCTTGCCGCGCCAGCGGCTCGCCGTGTGCTCGAACACCGAATCGACGCAGGTTTGCGCCTGGCCTTCGAAGCCGGCGAAGGGCGCGCGCTCGAGCTCTTCCTGCGTCAGGCACTCCTTGCTGGTGCGCGTGCGCGGCCCCTCCGCTTCGCGGCGCTTGATCATCGCTTCGACGCGCGCTTTCTGCTCCGGCGTCATGCGCCCCTCTTCGAGCGGCGGGACGCCGCGCGATTCGACGGTGCGCGTCGTCTCCCACAGGCCGGTCTTGACATCGAGCGTTTGTGCCGCGGCCGGACCCGCGAGAATGACGAACGTGCCGGCAAGCAGGATTCGCTTCATGGGCGCATTTTCGTTCAGCGCAGGGCGCGGGTCCAGCCCTTAAGGGCCGCTTCAGGACACGGGATTAGGCTTTGCGCATGCGCCGTTGGACATTGTTCGTTTCGCTCGGCCTGCTGGCGCCTGCTCTCGCCGCGGCCGAGGCGCTTCCCCCGCGGGCGCAGCTCGCCCTGGAGCGAGGCAATCCGCGCACCGAGGAGCGGCTGGCCGCGCT
>DASPRB010000032.1:0-4864 GCA_035624675.1 Burkholderiales bacterium | reverse complement strand
CCTCGTGAAGAAGACCAGCGTCGTGGTCGCCGGCGACCCCGGCGCGGCGGCGCGCGCACTCACCGCGCGGCTCGAAGCGCGCGCGCTCGCCAGCTCGGCAAACCGCGACCAGCGCATGGCCGAAATCAAGGCGCAAAGGGCTGCTTGGGACAAGGATCTGGCGGAGTGGGACCATGAGAACGACAGCTGGAGCCTGGAAGTCGCCAGAGGCTCGAAGTATATGCATCCCCGCCAGATGCTGCGCGAGCTGCAAAAGGCGATGCCCGCAGACGCGATGGTGTCGACTGATATTGGCAATATCTGCCAGATCGCGAACAGCTACCTGAAGTTTGAACGTCCGCGCAGCATGTTCGGGGCGATGATGTTTGGCAATTGTGGCTATGCGTTTCCTACCATGATCGGCTGCAAGGCGGCTGCACCCAGCCGCAGTGCAGTCGCCTACGTGGGCGACGGCGCTTGGGGCATGAGCTTTGGCGAGATTCTGACTTGCGTGCGCGAGAAGATTCCGGTGACCGCGGTAGTGTTCAACAACCAGCAGTGGGGCGCGGAGAAGAAGAACCACGTCGATTTTTACAATAATCGCTTCCTCGGGGTGAACCTGGAGAACCCGAGCTTCGCCGGAATTGCGCGCGCAATGGGCGCCGAGGGCGTTACGATCGACAAGGTCTCGGATGTCGGCCCGGCTCTGCGGGACGCGTGCAAAGCGCAGGCCGAGGGCAAGACCACGATCCTCGAGATGATGTGTACGCGGGAGTTGGGCGACCCGTTCCGGCGCGATGCGCTGAAGAAACCGGTGCGCCTGCTCGACAAGTACAAGACCTACGTCTGAGCCACCACACAGGAGGAGGGAACAATGATGGAGAACAGGAAGCGCGTGCTCGCAGGCGTGCTCGCCGGCGGCCTTGCGCTCGCGGCCACGGCCGCGGCGGCGCAGGACCACTATCCGACGCGGCCGGTGGAGACGATCGTGCCTTGGGGCCCCGGCGGCGGCGCCGATCAGCTCGCGCGCCTCACGTCGAAGCTGATCGAGCCGATGCTGAAGACCTCGTTCCCGGTAATCAACGTACCGGGCGCGACCGGCGCTACCGGGATGACGAAGCTTCTCTCCGGGGAGGCCGACGGCTACTCGATGGCGGTCTACATCGCCGACACCAACGCCCTGCTAGCCGGGCATTCGCCGCGCTGGAAGCTCGGCGATCTGCAGCCGATCGCGGTGATGATGCAGGTGCCCTCGTTCCTGTTCGTCGCCGAGAACAGTCCGATCAAGGACTGGGCGCAGTTCGAGAAGATGGCGCGCGCGAAGCCGGCCACGCTCAAAGTGGCGACGCTCGGCTTCGGCAGCGTCGACGACATGACGCTCGGGGTGCTCGCGGCCAACGGCATCAAGGTGGTCGAGGTACCCTACGCCAAGCCGAGCGAGCGCTACGTCTCGGTGATTGGCGGCCATGTCGACGCGCTCTACGAGCAGGCGGGCGACGTGCGGCAGTTCATCATCAACAAGCAAATCCGGCCGATCATTATTTTCGGCAAGCAGCGCCTGGCTGCCTTTCCCGACGTGCCCTGCTCGTACGAGCTCGGCTACAAGGTCGCGCTGCCGCAGTTCCGCTCCTTCGTCGTCAAGGCCGGCACCCCAGTCGACCGCGTGAAGACGCTGAGCGACGCGATGGCCAAGGTCGCCGCCGATCCGGAGTACAAGAAGTTCCTCACGGAGCAGTTCGCGGATGCGCACAGCTTCATCCCGGCGAGCGGGGCCGACGCCTACTTCAAGGGCCAGCTCGCGGACATGAAGGCGTCGATGGCGAAGTAGCGGCCTCGCGGCGCGCGCCTCCATGCTCGGCAGGCTGAAGGAAGCGATTCCGTACGCGGCGCTGCTCGCCGGCGCCGCCTTTCTCTACTGGGACAGCAGCCGCTTCGCCAGCCTCGGTCGCGCCGGCCAGCTCAGCCCGGCCTTCTGGCCGCGCGCGGTGCTGGCGCTGCTGATGGGGGTGTGCGCCTGGGAGCTCGCGCGCCGCGTTCTGTTCGCACCGCCGCGTCCCCGCGCCGAGGCGCGCCCGGCACAGGACGAGGGCGAGGCAGCGCGCGCAAGACGTCACCCGCTGCTGCTGGCCGCAGGCATCGGCCTCACCGTCGCCTACGTGCTGCTGCTTGGCATCCTCGGCTTCTTCCTCGCTACCGCGTTCTACCTCGCCGGGTTCATGCTGGTCGGGCGCTACCGCCGTGCCGGCGTCATCGCCGCCTCAAGCGTGCTCGGCAGCCTCGCCTTCATTTTCGTCTTCATGAAGATCGTCTACGTCTCGCTGCCGCTGGGAGTCGGCCCCTTCGAGCGGCTCTCGATCTGGATCCTCGCCGCGCTCGGCGTGCACTGAGACCCGCATCATGCACGACGTCCTGCACCAACTCTCGCTCGGCTTCCTGCATCTGCTCACGCCGGCGAACGCGATGTCGCTCGCGGTCGGCCTCGTCGTCGGCATGCTGGTGGCGGTGCTGCCAGGCCTCACCCTGGTGATGGGGGTGGTGCTCGCGCTGCCCTTCACCTACGGCATGGGGGTGACCCCGTCGATCGTGCTGCTCACCGCGATGTACCTCTCCGGCACCTACGGCGGCGCCTTCACCTCGATCCTGTTCCGCATCCCGGGCGAGCCGCTCGACGTGCCGCTGTTGTGGGACGGCTACCCGATGGCGCGCCAGGGCAAGCCGGCCCAGGCGCTCGGCTGGACCCTGCTTGCCGCGCTCTGGGGTGGGCTGGTCACCGCGGTCTCGGCGGTGCTGCTCGCCGTGCCGTTCGCGAAATTCGCGCTGCGCTTCGACGCCCCCGAGTACTTCGCCATCGTCTTGTTCGGCCTCTCGGGCGTCACCGCCCTCGGCGGCGCGTCGATGCCGAAAGCGCTCATCAGCCTTTGCATCGGCCTGCTGCTCGCCACTGTCGGCGTCGACGACACCTACGGCGCCGACCGCTTCACGTTCGGCGTGCCGATCCTGAAGGACGGCATCGAGTACCTGACCGTGATGGTCGGCGCCTACGGCTTGGGCGAGGTGCTGGCGCGCATGGGCGAGGGCTTCGCCACGCCGCCGATGGAATCCGGCGGGAAGGTCGAGACGCAGCTGCCGCGCTGGCGCGAGATCTGGCGCCTGCGCCCCACCGTCGCGCGCAGCTCCGTCATCGGTGTGCTCTGCGGCATCGTGCCGGGGGCGGGCGCCACGGTCGGCTCCTTCGTTGCTTACGGCGCCGAGGCGCAGTACGGCAAGCGCCGCGACAAGCTCGGCACCGGGATACCGGAGGGCATTGTCGCGCCGCAGGTGGCTTCGACCGCCACCGTCGGCGGCCACATGGTGCCCCTGCTCGCGCTCGGCATCCCCGGCAGCGGGGCCACAGCGGTGATCCTCGGCGCGTTCCTGCTGCACGGCGTCCAGCCGGGCCCGCAGATCTTCCAGACCGAAGCGGGCATGGTCTACACGATCTTCGCCTCAATGTTCGCCGCGGTGATCGGCATGTGCCTGCTCGGCTACTTCGCCATCAAGCCGCTGATCAAGGTGCTGCAGCTGCCGGAGGCGGTGACCTCGGCGTTCGTCGCCCTGTTCTGCTTCGTCGGCGCCTACAGCGCGCGCAACAGCGTCACCGACCTTTGGATGATCGTCATCTTCGGTGTCGTCGGCTACCTGTTCGAACGCTTCCGCTTTCCGATCGCGCCGATGGTGCTAGGCTGCATCCTTGGCCCGGTGGCCGAGAATTCGTTCATGACCAGCATGATCGCCTACAAGAACGACTGGACCGTGTTCTTCACCCGCCCGATAAGCGGCATCGTGATGGTGCTCACCTTTCTCGCCCTCGCCTACCCAATGATCCGCCACCTGCGCCAGGCGCTGCGCGTCCGGCACTTGCCGCCTGGGATCGCGGCGCTCGGGCGCGAGACGCCGCCATGAGCGCAAGTCCGGCACCGCTGCCGGGCGCCGCGCAGGCCGTCGCCGTGCTCGTCGCTCGCGCGCGCGCCGCACAGGCCGCATACGAGCGCTGGCCGCAAGAGCGCGTCGACGAGGCGGCGCTCGCCTGCGGTTGGGCGATCATGAAGCCGGAGAACAACCGCCAGCTCGCCGAGCTCGCCGTGCGCGACTCGGGACTCGGCAATGTGGCGGACAAGATCACCAAGAACCACCGCAAGACGCTCGGGCTTCTGCGCGACATTCGCGGCGTGAAGACGGTGGGCATCATCGCTGAGTATCCGGAGCGCGGCGTGACCGAGATCGCGCGCCCGGTGGGCGTGGTGGCGGCGATCACGCCCTCGACCAATCCTGGCGCCACGCCGGCCAACCAGATCGTCAACGCGCTCAAGTGCGGCAACGCGATCATTATCGCGCCTTCGCCCAAGGGCTACTCGACCTGCGAGAAGCTGCTCGAGTTCGTGCACGCCGAGCTGTCAAAAGTGGGGGCGCCGGCGGACCTGGTGCAGGTGCTGCCGGCGCCGGTGACCAAGGAGGCGACCCACGAGCTGATGCGCCAGTGCGACCTGGTCGCGGCCACCGGCTCGCAGGCCAACATCCGCGCCGCCTACTCGAGCGGCAAGCCCGCGATCGGCGTCGGCCAGGGCAACGTGGTGTCGATCGTCGACGCGAGCGCCGATCTCGCCGACGCGGCCGCGAAGATCGCGCTGTCCAAGACCTTCGACAACGCGACCAGCTGCTCTTCCGAAAACTCGGTGGTGATCCTCGCGCCGGTGTACGACGCGACGCTCGCGCAGCTCGCGGCGCAGGGCGGGGTGCTGCTCGACGCCGCCGAGAAGGCGAAGCTGCAGGCGCTGATGTACCCGGGCGGCAAGCTCGGTCCGGCAGCGACCGCGCAGTCCGCTGCGCGCATCGCGGGGCTCGCCGG
>DASPRB010000023.1:0-5452 GCA_035624675.1 Burkholderiales bacterium | reverse complement strand
CGAGCTGGGAGTTGCGCCGTACCTGCTGAACGCCACGGTAAACGGCGTCATGGGGCAGCGCCTGCTGCGCACCCTGTGCCCGAAGTGCAAGCGCAAGACCGAGCTGAACCGCAGCGAGGACATCGACGCCTGGGACGCGCTGGTCGCGCCGTGGAAGTCCAAGCGCCCGGCCGCCGTCTACAAGCCCGTGGGCTGCCTCGAGTGCCGCATGACCGGCTTCCAGGGGCGGGTCGGCATCTACGAGACGCTGGTGTGCTCGAGCGGCATCAAGGACCTGGTCGCGGCGAACGCCGACATCGGGCGCATGCGCGACCAGGCGTACAAGGAGGGCATGAAGCCACTGCGCATCAGCGGCGCGATGAAGGTCGCCGCCGGCGCCACCACCATCGACGAGGTGCTCAAGGTCGCCCCGCCGCCGTACGACGCGGGCAGCGTCCACTGAGGAGCCGGTGCGCCGCCTAGAGCTCCTCCTCGCGCGCATCCGGCGCGACCCGTTGCTGCGCGGCGTCGCGCTGTACCTGGCCATCATCGGGCCGCTCGCGCTGGCGCTCAAGTTCGCGTTGTCGAGCTATCTGTCGGCCGAGGCCGAGGCCGGCCTCGATGCGGCGCTGCTCGCGCTGGTTGCCGGCGGATTCATATTCGTGCTGGTTCAGGGATCGCTGCGGCGCGGCGAGGACGAGATCCTGGCGCTGCGCTCCGACAGCGAGCGCTTCCGCAGCCTCACCGCGCTCACCGCGGACTGGTTCTGGGAGTCCGATGCGCAGCACCGCATCAGCTGGGTGAGCGGCGGCGCGCCGGTGATGATGATCTTCGGCCAGGGCGCGGTGTACGGCAAGCGCTTCTGGGAGGCGCCGGGCGTCGAAGTGGCTCCGGAGGCGCTCGCGCATCATCTCGAGCAGGTCGCGACGCAGCAGCCGTTCTTCGACCTGGAGATCGCGCGCTCCGACGAGCGCGGCGCGCGCGTCGTGCACATCGTGTCGGGCCAGGCGCGCACGGACGCGGCGGGCAGGTTCCTCGGCTACCGCGGCGTCGGGCGCGACGTCACCGAGCAGCGGCGCGCGGAGCGCGCGCTGAGCGAGGCCAAGGAACGCCTCGAGCTGGCGCTGGAGGGCGGCAGCCTCGCGACCTGGGACTGCGACCTCGAGGCGCGCGTGACGCACTTCGGCACCGGCTGGGTGCGCCTGCTCGGGCGCAAGCCCTCGTCGGACGACGCCGACATCGGCGCCGTGCTCGAGGAGGTGCATCCCGATGACCGCGCGGCGGTGCGCCAGGCCTTCGTCGACGCGCTCAAGGGCGAGGCGCCCAGCTTCAGCGCGGAGTACCGGGTGCGCGACGCCGCCGGCGACTGGCGCTGGCTGCATTCCGCCGGCCGGGTCACTCAGCGCACCGCTGAGGGGCGCGCGCGGCGCATGTCGGGCACTGCGGTCGACGTCGAGGTGCGCAAGCGCGCCGACCAGGCGATGCGCGAAGCCGAGCAGCGCTACCGCTCGCTGATCGAGCTGCAGCCGGACGGCGTGATCGTGCACAGCGGCGGCCTGATCGAGTATGCGAACCAGGCCGCGGCGCGCATCCTGCGCGCCGGCGCGCCGCGCCAGCTGATCGGCCTGCGGCTGGAGGACTTCGTGCGTCCCGAGGAGCGCGAGCGCTTCCGCGAGCGCCTGCAGTACCTGCTCGCCGGCCCGGGCAGCACGCGCTTCGAGGAGAGGCGGCTGCGCGGCTCGGACGGCAGCGACCTCCTGGTCGAGGCCGCCGGCGTCTCGTATCTCGAGCGCGGGCGGCTGGTCGTGCAGTCGATAGTGCGCGACGTGAGCGAGCAGCGCAAGGCGCGCGAAGAGCTCGCCGAGCGCGAGCAGCGCTTCCGCGACGTGGTCGAGGCCGCGGGCGAATACGTCTGGGAGACCGATGCGGACTGGCGCTACAGCTACCTCTCGGCGCGCGTCGAGCACGTGATGGGGTTCCTGCGCCACGAGATGCTCGGGCGCCGGCCGCAGGACTTCATGGCGCTCGGCGAGGCGCGCGCGCTCGAGGACTGGTTCGCGCGCCACGCGCGCGAGGCCGAGCCGTTCCGCGAGCTGGTATTCCGCGCGGTCACCAAGACGGGCGGCGCGATCTGGCTGTCGGTGAGCGGCGTGCCGGTGCTCGACGCCGCCGGCCGCCTGAAGGGGTACCGCGGTACGGGCGCGGACATCACGGCGCGCAAGCAGGCCGAGCAGCGCATCGAGTATCTCGCCACGCGCGACGCGCTCACCGGCCTGCCGAACAAGCTGCTGCTGGCCGATCGCGCCGGGCAGGCGATCCTCGCCGCGGCGCGCGTGCGCGCGCGCCTCGCAGTCCTGCTGTTCGACCTGGACCGCTTCAAGCTGGTGAACGATTCGCTCGGGCACCAGGCGGGCGACGCGCTGCTGCGTGCGGTCTCGGAGCGGCTGTCCAACACGCTGCGGCGCGAGGACACGCTGGCGCGCCTGGGCGGCGACGAGTTCGTGCTCGTATGGAACGGGCTGAAGGGCGCGGAGGACGCGGCGCTGGTCGCGCAGCGCATCCTCGACGTGCTGGCGCGCCCGTTCACCGTCGAGGGGCGCACGCTGAACGTCTCGGCATCGATCGGCATCAGCGTGTATCCGGACGACGGACGCGATTTCGCCGAGCTGCTGAAGAACGCCGACGCGGCCATGTACCACGCCAAGGAGAGCGGGCGCGGCACCTTTCGGCTCGCTTCGCCCGGGCTCATGGAGCGCGCGCTGGAACGGCTGCGCACCGAGAACGAGCTGCGCAGGGCGCTGGCGCGCGGCGAGCTCGTGCTGCACTACCAGCCGGTGGTGCGCGGCCGCCCCGAGGCGGGCGGGCGCGTGGTCGGCGCCGAGGTGCTGGTGCGCTGGCAGCACCCCGAGCGCGGCCTGCTCCTGCCCGAGGAATTCATCCCGCTCGCGGAGGAATGCGGCCTGATCCGCGCGCTCGGTGAATGGACGCTCGAGCGCGCGCTGTCGCAGATCGGGGCCTGGCAGCGCAGCCTGCCGGGGCGGCCGTGGTTCGCGCTCAACGTCTCGGCCGCGGAGCTCGCCCAGGGCGAGGCGTTCGCCGCGCGCCTGCGCGCGGCGCTCGCCGCGAACGGCGTGGACGGGCGCAGCATCGAGCTCGAGCTGACCGAACGCAGCCTGATGGCGCATTTCGCCGAGAACACCGAGACGCTGCGGCGCATCGGCGAGCTGGGGGTGCGCTGCGCGATCGACGACTTCGGCACTGGCTACTCGAGCCTCGCCTACCTGCGCCGCCTGCCGATCGACAAGCTGAAGATCGACCGCTCGTTCCTGCGCGAGCTCGCGACGCATCCTGCCGACGAGAGCATCGTGCGCACCATCACCGCGATGGCGAGGACGCTTGGCCTGGCGGTGGTCGCCGAAGGCGTCGAGAGCGCCGCACAGCTCGAGCGCGTGCTGGCGCTCGGTTGCGAAGAGTGGCAGGGGCACTACTACAGCGTGCCGCTCGAGGCGGCCGATTTCGAGCAGCTTCTCAGGCGGCGCGCAGCCGCCGCGTCCTAGCCGGCACGCGACACCCGGCAGAGCAGCGCCTTCAGGTTGGTCTGGTCCGAGACGGGATCGCGCTGCGTCTTGTCGGTGAGGAAGTTGACCGAGCGCCACGGGTGGTACGGCTGGCGCTCGCCCCAGCCGATCGGCACGAACACCGCCTCGGGCCGGATGCCCGCGTGCAGCCAGGCCACGGCCTCGATCGCGCCGTGGGCGGTCTCGACGCGCACGCGCTCGCCGTCCGCGATGCCGAGGCGCGCGGCCTTGTCCGGATGGATCTGGCAATACAGGTCGGGCCACATCTCCTGCGCCTGCCAGAAGTAGTGCGTGAGGCTGTGGAAGTGCGCGGCCGCCGGGCGCCCGGTGACGAGCTCGGTGTCGAAGCCGCGCGCGCGCAGGCGCGCTCCAGGCGCATCGGGCGAAGGCGCGACGATCCGCGCGCGCGCCGCCCCGGTGTCCGGGCGGCAGAAGGGCGAAACGACGCCCGCATCGCCGTCGCCGTCGAGCAGCTCGACCCAGGGCAGGTCGGCGAGGCTCTCGCGCTCGGCGTAGAACTCGGGCAGCGCCGACAGGCCGAGCGCGGCGAACTTCGCCTCCATCGCCTCGGTCCAGAACTCGAGCTTGCCGCTCGCGGTCGGGAAGCGATGCCCCTGCGGCGCACCCGCGGCGCTGGTGCCTTCCAGGTACAGCGTCTCGACCTCGGGCGCGGATTCGCTCGCCACCGGCTGGCGCACCCAGCGGTAGGGCACCGAGTGCAGCCGCTTCTGCGTCGCGCCGCGCAGCAGGTCGTTGTCGATGCACGCCTCGTCCCAGAAGATGCGCGGGTCTTTCCAGGACTCCTTCAGCACGTCGCCCATGCCGAGCCGCCTGCCGAGCTCGATCCAGATCCAGCCGTCGGCCTTCGCCTCGCCCGGCGGCTCGATCATCTTGTCGATCCACACGATGCGCCGGTCGTCGTTGCCGCGCCCGATCTCGCCCTTCTCGATGCCCGTGGCCGCGGGCAGCACGTAGTCGGCGAACGCGGAGGTCTCGTTCGGGAACAGCTCGATGTGCACCAGCAGGTCGAGCGCCGAGAACGCCGCGCGCGCGGCGTCCTGCCCGGGCCACAGCGACATGGGGTTGTTGCAGGCGATCAGCGCCTTGATGGGGTAGGGCTTGCCGCGTGCCATCGCCTCGGTCCAGCCGGTCGGGCTGCGGCGCACGCGCGGCTTCGAGATCTTCGGGCGGCGCTCGGGCGGCGCGTTCGGCGCGATCGGCGTGCCGTGGCTCATGTTGAAGAACGCGCCGCCGCGGCGGCCCCAGTTGCCGGTGATCGCGGCGAGGAACATCAGCACCCGGTTGGTCTGCGTGCCGTTCGAGTGCTGGTTGATGCCGCGGCTGGCGAAGATGACGCAGCCGTCGGCGGCGGCGACCTCCTCGGCCAGGCGCCTGATTTCGGCGGCGGCGATGCCGGTGACCGGCCCGGCCCACACGGGCGTGTAGCCGCGCGCCAGGATGAAGTCGCGCCATTCCTCGAATCCGAGCAGCCAGGTGCGGCAGAAGGCCTTGTCTTCGAGATCGTTCGTCAGGATGTGCTGGCACATCGCCAGCGCGAGCGCCATGTCGGTGCCGGGGCGGATCGCGAGCCAGCGGTCGGCCTTCGAGGCGGTCACCGTTAGCCGCGGATCGACCACGACCATCTTCGCGCGCCGGCGCAGCCGCCAGTCGTTCACCATGCCGAAGTACACCGGGCGCGTCTCGGCCTGGTTGTCGCCCAGGTACAAGTACATTTCCGCCGAGCCGATGTCCTCGGGCGTGTAGCTGTTGCCCGAGCCGATGCGCCCCTGCACGAGCTCGTAGGCGACGTTCTTGCCGCTGGCGCAGAACGGATCGGTGCCCTCGTGGTTCGGCGTGCCCCAGAGCTGGGCGAACAGGCGCGTGTAGCCGAGGTA
>DASPRB010000007.1:0-33734 GCA_035624675.1 Burkholderiales bacterium | reverse complement strand
GAGGCCGAGGCGGCGGACGTCGCCCCAGCGGATTTCCCACAGCTTTTGCTCGGGCCGCCATACTGCGCCGAGGCGCCGGGCGCGCTCGCGCAGGTCGGTCTCGTCGAAGGCGATGCGCACGGCGACGATCTCGTCGTCGCGCCTGCGCGGGCGGCGTGGGCGCGGGGTCCAGGGCACGGACTCGACGATCAGCTCGACGGTCTTCAGGCGCCGGCCGGCGGCGGCGTCGTACAGGTAGCGCACGCACACCAGCCGCTCGCCGAAGCGCTCGACGAGTTTGCGCGTGCCGTGCTGCCCGGGGCGCAGCGTGAGGCGCGTCTCCATGCCGGTACAACGGACCTACATCACTGCGGTTGACGGCGCGCTCGTTCATAATTGCGCCTTCGACGCCGCCCCTCGCCTTCCGGATTTCCCTTGCTCCACGCCGATAGCGCCCGCAACCGCCTGGTCGGGATCGGGTTCATCTCGCTCACCTACGTGTTCTTCACGCTGCTCGACGGCAGCGCGAAGTGGCTGGTGCGCTCGATTCCGGTGATCGAGGTGGTATGGATTCGCTTCGTGTCGCACGCGGTGCTGTCGGCGGGGCTGCTGCTGCCGATCCACGGCCGCGCGCTCGTGAAGAGCCGGCGCATCTGGCTGCAGGTGGTGCGCGGGGTGCTGATGGTGTCGATGACGGCGATCAACTTCACGGCGCTGCAGTACCTGCAGCTCACGGTGACCTCTTCGATCTTCTTCTCGGTGCCGATCATCATCGCGCTGCTGGGCGTGCCGCTGCTCGGCGAGCGCATCGACGGCAAGCGCTGGGCGGCGATCGTGGTCGGCTTCTGCGGCGTGCTGGTGGTGGTGCGCCCGTTCGGCGCGTCGTTCCATCCGGCGATGATCCTGTCGATGATCAACGCGGTGATCTACGCGCTGTTCAACATGATGACGCGCCGCCTCGCCGCGCACGACCGGCCGGAGACGACGCAGTTCCTGTCGGCGCTGGTGCCGGCGATCGCGGTGGCGCCGTTCGCGCTCGCGGTGTGGGAGCCGCCTGCCGGCGCGCTGCACTGGACGCTGCTCCTGATGCTCGGCGTGTACGGCGGCCTCGGGCACTACTTCCTCGCGCTCGCGCACCGCTATGCCTCGGCCTCGACGCTCGCGCCGTTCATGTACCCGCAGGTGCTGTACATGGCGCTGTTCGGCTACCTGGTGTTCGGCGACGTGCCGGGCTGGCCGGTGGCCGCGGGCGCGGCGATCGTGATCTCGAGCGGCCTGTACCTCCTGCACCGCGAGCGCGCGCGCCGCTAGGCTAGACTCCCGCTCCGGGAGGGTCGATGACCGCGACGCTCGAGGTTCCGCTCTGGCTGGGGGTGGTTGCCGGCCTGCTCGCCGCCTGGGCGGCCTGGGACAAGCTGCTCGTGCCGGCGCTGCGCTGGTTCGTCTCGAGCCGCGCCAACCGCGTGATCGACGAGATCGGCGCGCGGCTGAAGATCCGCATCCGGCCGTTCCAGCGCACGCGCCGTCAGGCGCTCATCCACCGCCTGGCGACCGATCCCCAGGTGCTGCAGGCCGCCGAGCGCCACGCCGCCGAGCGGCGCATGCCGGAGACCGAGGCGCTCGCGCTCGTCGAGCGCTACGCGCGCGAGATCGTGCCGGCGTTCAACGCCTACCTCTACTTCCGCACCGGCTACTGGCTCGGGCGGCGCATCTCGCGCGCGCTGTACCGCGTGCGCCTGGGCTACGTCGACGCGGTGGGCCTCGCGCACATCGACCCGGACGCGACGGTGGTGTTCGTCATGAACCACCGCTCCAACATGGACTACGTGCTCGCCGCCTACCTCGCCGCGGACCAGGCGGCGCTCTCCTACGCGGTCGGCGAGTGGGCGCGCCGCTGGCCGCTCTCGGCGCTGATCCGCGCGATGGGCGCCTATTTCGTACGGCGCGACTCGCGCGACGCGCTCTACCGCCGCGTGCTCGAGCGCTACGTCGCGATGGCGACCGAGGCCGGCGTGCCGCAGGCGCTGTTTCCAGAGGGCGGGCTGACGCGCGACGGGCGCATGCGCGCGCCGCGCCTGGGCGTGCTCGACTACATGCTGCGCGGCTTCCGCGCGGACGGCGAGCGCGACCTGGTGTTCGTGCCGCTCGGCCTGAACTACGACCGCGTGCTCGAGGACCGCAGCCTGCTGCTCGCCGACGACCCGGCGGCGCGCCGGCCCGGCGCCGCGCGCGCGCTGTGGAACACCTGGCGCTTCCTGTGGCGCAACCTCGTGCTCATGCTGCGGAGCGAATGGCACCGCTTCGGCTACGCTTGCGTCAACTTCGGCGCACCGGTCTCGATGCGCACCTACTGCCGTGCGCGCGGCGTCGATTTCGCGCTGCTGTCGGGCGACGCGCGCCGCGCCGCGGTGGCCGCGCTCGGCGAGGAGCTGATGCAGGCGGTCGGGCGCGTGGTGCCGGTGCTGCCGGTGCCGCTGATCGCCACGGTGTTCGTGCGCCACCCGGAGCGCGCGCTCTCGGAGCTCGAGATCAAGGCCGAGGCCGAGCAGCTGATCGAGGCGCTCGGGCGCAACAACGCGCAGCTCTACGTGCCGCGTCGCGACCTGGACTACGCGCTGCACGTGGGGCTGCGCATGCTCACGCTGCGCCGGCTGGTGGACGAAGCCGACGGGCTGTACCGCGCGCGCCCGCACGAAACGCGCCTGCTCACCTACTACGCCAACTCGATCGCGCACCTGCTCGGCTAGGCGCGCAGCAGCTCGAGCGTCGGGAAGCGGCCTCCCAGCGCGCGCGAAGCATCCAACCCCCACCAGCTCGCGAGCGCGGTGGCGTACAGGCTCCTGAAGTCCACCGCGTGGCGCAGGTTGCCGCCCTCGAGCGCGCCGAAGTCCGGCGCCGCGCCGTACAGCCCGCCGCGCACCCGGCCGCCCGCGACGAAATGCGCGTTGGCGGTGCCGTGGTCGGTGCCCCCCGAGGCGTTCTCCCGCGGCCTGCGGCCGAACTCGGCGTAGCTCATGACGAGCGTCTCGTCCCAGCGCTTGATCTCGAGGAGCGCGCTCTTCAGCGCCGCGAGGCCCACCGCGAGCTCGCCGAGCAGGCGCTGCTGGCGCATCGGCTGGTTCTCGTGCGTGTCGAAGCCGTCGAGCGTCAGCCTGATCGCCGCCACGCCGCTGCGGTTGGCGGCGAGCTCGGCCGCGGCGCGCACCGCGTTGCCGAACGGGCTCTTCGGGAACTCGGTGGCGAACGGCACGTCGGCCGACAGCCGGCTCGCGGCCTGCGCAATCTCGGCCTCGACGCGCAGGATGTGCTCGAGCGCCGGGTTGGCGCTGCGGCCTTCCGCCCGCACCAGGCGCGCCTGGCGCTGGAACTGTCCCGGATCGTTCAACGCGATGGCGCGCCGCCCGCCCGCGAGCGGCCCCATGTCGTGGCCGCCGACCGCGACGCCGTCGGCAGCGAAACCGGCCGGCGCCGGGTTCGCGTCGAAGGCGCGCGCCAGCCACCCGCGCGACAGGTACTGGTCGCTCGCCGAAGCCGTGTCCCAGATCTCGATCGAGCGGAAGTGCGACAGGTTCGGCTGCGGGTAGCCCACGCCCTGCACCAGCGCGAGCTCTCCTGCGCGCCACAGCGGCATCAGCGGCTCGAGCGACGGATGCAGCCCGGTGCGCTCGTCGAGCTGGAGCACGGCGTCGCGCGCGATCCCGATGCGCGGGCGCAGGTCGTAATAGGCCCGATCAGCATATGGCACCACGGTGTTCAGGCCGTCGTTGCCGCCCTTCATCTCGACCAGCACCAGCAGCCTGCGGTACGCGCCCTGCTGTGCGAGCGCCAGGCGCGGCAGCGCGAGCGCGGCGACCGAGGCGGCGAGGAAATCGCGGCGCCTCATTTGAGCTCGTACTCCGGCGCGAGCACATCGGCCGCCATCGCCATGGGGCTCATCCTGCGCGCCTGCTCGCCGCGGAACACGCGCGCGAGGAACTGCTTGCGCGCGAGCAGCGTCTGCGTGGTGATCCACTCCTCGCCGCCCGGCCAGCCGCGCACGTCGGGCGGCGCGAACAGGTCCTGGCCGAGCTGGTGCAGCGCGAACACCAGCGGCCGCGGGTCGTCGTAGCGGACGCCGTAGCGGCGCACGGTGCCGACCACCAGCTCGACCGGCGACTTGACGAGCGTGTCGCGGTTCGCCGGCGCCCAGAACGCGTCCGACAGCAGCAGCTCGCGCAGCGCGACGCGGATCTGGTAGCCGCTCGCGCGGAAGTCTGCTGCGATGCGCCCGAGCTCGCGCTCGTCGGGCTGCGGCGAGACGAACTCGCGCCACAGCTTGGCGGTGACGAACTTGGCGGTCGCAGGCTGCGCGAGCAGGATGTCGAGCACCTGGTCGCCGTCGAAGTCGCCGGTCTGCCCGAGCACGGTCTTCACGCCGCGGTCGTGCATGAAGGGGCGCCAGCGGTAGCTGCCGTCCGCGGGATCGATGCTCCAGCCGGTGTAGGCGCGCGCCGCCTCGCGCACGTCGCTCTCGGAGTAATGGCCCACGCCGAGCGTGAACAGCTCCATCACCTCGCGCGCGAAATTCTCGTTCGGGTGGCTCCTGCGGTTGCGCGCCCCGTCCAGGAACACGAGCATCGCCGGGTCCTTCGCCACCGCGTGCAGCAGCGCGCCGAAGTCGCCGAGCGCGTAGCGCCGCAGAAGCGCGTTCTGGCGCGCCATGAGCGCCGGCGAACGCACCTTCTGCATGCTGGAGGTGAAGTGGTTGTGCCAGAACAGCGTCATCCTCTCGGTGAGCGGCGAGTCGGTGGTCACCATCTCGTCCAGCCACCAGCCCTTCAGCGCGAGCGCGCGCCGGCGCAGATCCTGCTGGAAGGCCTTGCGCTCCTCCGGGGACATGCCGCGCAGCGTGCGCGGATCGGTCCACTCGAGCACCTCGGGCGGCAGCGGCGTGCGCGCCTCCTGGTGCGTCCCGGCGAGGATCGAGTCCACGCCTTGCGCGCGCGTCAGCCGCGCGAAGCGCGCGACTTCGGCCGGCGGGGCATCGAAGCCGGTGCGCAGCAGCAGGTGCCGCGCGTCGTCCGCGCCCATGCCGGCCGCCTGGACGGCTGCCGCCCAGGCGACCAGGGACCCTGCGAGCATCACCCGGAGCATGGCCGCTGCTTCAGCGCCTGTGGCGCATGTTGCGGTTGGCGTCCATGATGTCGCGCCGCAGCTGCTCGCGCTCCTCGGGCGTCAGGCGGCCGCCCGGGCGCCGCTGGGGCGGCGGCATCTGTTGCGGCTGCTGCGCTCCGCGGTTGCGGTACAGGTCGCGCCGCGCCGAGTTCAGGTCCTCGCGCAGCCGCTCGCGCTCTTCCGGGGTGAGATTGGGGCGGCGCTGGGCGAGCGCGCTTCCGGCCGCGCCGGCGAGCGCGGCGCCGACGAACAGCGCGACGAGCGAGCGGCGCCTGGCGTCCATGGTTCGGCATGTTACGCAGGCGACGCCGACCCGGGGTGCCGGGCCGGGCGAATTTTGTAACAATGTGTTTCGCGGCCGCGCTGCGGTTACAGCTTGTTGCCATGGCGCGCCGCATAACCGCTAACCTCGCGCCATGGCCGAATTGAAGACCCGCATCCTGATCGTAGACGACGACCTGCGCCTGCGCGACCTGCTGCTGCGCTACCTCTCGGAGCAGGGCTTCGAGGCCAAGGCGGCGGCCGACGCCGCGGCGATGGACAAGCTGCTCTCGCGCGAGCGCTACGACCTGATCGTGCTCGACCTGATGCTGCCCGGCGAGGACGGGTTGGCAATCTGCCGCCGCCTGCGCGCCGCCGGCAACGCGCCGGCTATCGTCATGCTGACGGCCAAGGGCGACGACGTCGACCGCATCGTCGGCCTGGAAATGGGCGCGGACGATTACCTGCCCAAGCCCTTCAACCCGCGCGAGCTGGTGGCGCGCATCAATGCGGTGCTGCGACGCAAGGCGCCGGCCGGCCCGCCCGGCGGCCCGGCGGCCGACGCGACCCTGCACCGGTTCGGCGAGTTCGAGCTGAATCTCGCCACGCGCGCGCTCACGCGCACCGGCAAGCCGGTACCGCTCACCACCGGCGAATTCTCGGTGCTCAAGGTGCTGGTGCAGAACCCGAGAACGCCGCTCTCGCGCGACAAGCTGATGGAGCTCGCGCGCGGCCGCGAGTACGAGGTGTTCGACCGCTCGATCGACGTGCAGATCTCGCGCCTGCGCAAGATCGTCGAGCAGGACGCCTCGCACCCGCGCCATATCCAGACGGTGTGGGGCTTCGGCTACGTGTTCGTGCCCGACGGCGACGCGACATGACGCTGCTCGGGCGGGCTTTCCTGCTCATCGCCCTGCTGCTCGTCGTCTCGACCCTCGCTTCCTTCCAGATCTACCACGTCTACGAGCGCGAGCCGCGCTCGCGCGAGCTCGCGCAGCAGACCGTGAGCGTGGTCAACCTGACGCGCGCCGCGCTGATCAACGCCGACCCGTCGCTGCGCCGCGACCTGCTGATCGAGCTGAACGAGAGCGAGGGCATCCGCATCTACCCCTCCGTCCCGGACGAGAAGCTCGAGCCGCTGCCCGACGAGCCGCTGTTCCAGATGGTCGCCGAGCGGGTGCGCAAGGCGCTCGGCGCGCGCACCCGCTTCGCCTTCGCGCGCGACGGCGTCGAGGGCTTCTGGGTGAGCTTCTTCATCGACGTGGACGAGTACTGGGTGATGCTGCCGCGCGAACGCTTCCTGCCCGGGTTCGGCCTACAATGGCTGTACTGGGGCGTGGCCCTGCTCGCGCTGGCGCTGGTCGGCGCCTGGTTCATCGCCTCGGCCATCGCGCGGCCGCTCGCCGCGCTGACCGGCGCGGCGCGCCGCGTCGGCCGCGGCGAGACGCCCGAGCCGCTGCCCGCCGCCGGGCCGCGCGAGCTGCGCACGCTCGCCGAGGCCTTCAACCGCATGACGCACGACCTCGCCTCGCTCGAGCGCGAGCGCGCCATGGTGCTCGCCGGCATCAGCCACGACCTGCGCACGCCGCTCGCGCGCCTGCGCCTGGGCCTGGAGATGCTCGGCGGCGAGCGCGCCACCGCCCAGGGCATGGCGGCCGACATCGACGAGATCGACGCGGTGATCGGGCAGTTCCTCGACTTCGCGCGCGGCGAGCACGAGCCGCAGGCGGTGCGCGACCTCGACGCGCTGGTGGCCGAGCTCGCCGAGAGCTATGCGCGTCGCGGCAAGCGGGTCTCCTTCCAGCGTGGCGGTGTGCCGCCGCTCGCCTTCGCGCAGATGGCCGTGCGGCGCGCGATCGCCAACCTGATCGACAACGCGCTGCGCTACGCGGGCGAGCCGGTCGAGCTGCGCACGCGCCGCGAGCGCGGCGCGACGCTGGTCGAGGTCATGGACCGCGGCCCGGGCATTCCGCCCGCGGAGGCCGAGCGCCTCAAGCAGCCCTTCACCCGGCTCGACACGGCGCGCGGCGACCGCGGCGGCTCGGGGCTCGGCCTGGCGATCGTCGAGCGCGTCGCGCGCGCGCACGGCGGAGGGCTCGAGCTGCTGCCGCGCGAGGGCGGCGGCCTGCTCGCCCGCCTGAGCCTCGGCGGATAAAATGGGCGCATGCCCTTCACCGTCGAGGCGCGTGCGGCCGAAGCCCTGGTGTACGTGACGCACCGGGGAAAGCTCACGCTCGACGAGGCGCGCGCCGCGCAGGATCAGGCGGCGGCCCTGATGCGCGCACAAGGCCTGCTCGGCCTGCTGCTCGACCTGCGCGCCGCCGAGGCCGCGGAGCGCGACTCGACGCTGTACATCTTCGAGCTTGCGGTCTCGGCCGCCGAGCGGCTGCCGCCGGGCACGCGCATCGCGGCGGTCGTGCGACCGGGCCGCCCCGGCGCGCCGCTCGACCGCTTCGCCGAGGACGCCACCTCGAACCGCGGCTTGAGGCTCGCCTGGTTCACCGAGCACGAACCCGCGCTCGCCTGGCTGACGCAGAGCGCCTGAGGTGAGCGACGCGCGCACGCGCCGGCTGTCGGCGCTGGTGTTCGGCGTCATCGCGCTGGTGTGGGGCTTCAACTGGGTGGTGCTCAAGCTCGCGATGCGCGAGGCCGGGCCGTTCGAATTCCTCGCCTGGCGCTTCGCGATCGCGAGCGCCTGCCTGTTCGGCGCGCTCGCCGCCCTCGGCCGGCCGCTGCGCCTCGCGCACGCGCCGCAGGTGCTCGCGGTGGGCCTACTGCAGACCACGGCGACCTTCGCGCTGGTCACCTGGGCGCTGGTCTCCGGCGCCGCCGGCAAGAGCGCGGTGCTCAACTACACGATGCCCTTCTGGGTGGTGCTGTTCGCTTGGCCGGTGATCGGCGAGCGGCCGTCGCGCGCGCAGTGGAGCGCGCTGCTGCTCGCGCTCGCCGGCCTGCTGCTCCTCGTGCATCCGGGCGCGCGGCCGGGTCTGCCCGAGCTGCTCGCGCTCGCCTCGGGCGTGGCCTGGGGCCTGGGCGTGGTGCTCACCAAGCGGCTGCAGATGCACGCGCGCATCGATACGCTGTCGCTCTCGGCCTGGCAAACGCTGCTCGGCGGCGCCGGGCTGGCGGCGCTGGCGTTCGTCTTTCCCTCCCGCCCGATGCACTGGTCGCCGGTGCTCGTTTTCGCCGTGCTGTACAACGGCGTGCTGGTCGGCGCGATCTGCTGGTTCCTGTGGTTCTGGGCGCTGCAGAAGCTCGATGCCGGGCTGGCGAGCTTCGGCATCCTCTCGGTGCCGGTGCTTGGCGCCGGCTTCGGCGCGCTGCTGCTCGGCGAGCGCATGAGCGCGCCCGAGTGGGGCGGCGTGGCGCTCATCGTCGCGGCGCTCGCGCTCGCCGCCTTCGCGGCGCGGCGGCGCTAGCGCGCGAGCGGAAAGCGCTCGAGCACGTCGTAGCTCGAGCCCTCGTTGGACAGCGTCGAGCGCACCAGTACGAACTCCTCCACCGGCCAGTCGAGCGCGGGCAGCGGCGGCAACGCGCGCGGCGCGCGCGCCTTGCGGATCAGCGTCACGTGCGCCTCGAACGCGCGCCGCTCCAGCTCGAATCCCGTGCCTGTGAGAAGACTCTTCAAGTCCGCGGCGAGCGCGGCGAGCGGCGGCGGCGTCTCGTTAGGCCCGACCCAGACGATGCGGTTGTGCGGCCAGTAGCGCGCCTGCTCGATGGGCAGAGCATGGGCCTTGCCGATAATCGCTCGTCCTGCGTCTCTTGCAGCCGACATTCCCGACTCTTCGATTTCGCCCAGGAAGGCGAGCGTGAGGTGGATCGTCTCGGCGCGCGTTACGCGCCCGCGCGTCTCGCGCGCGGCCTCCTCGGCCCAGCGGTACAGGCCGAGCGCAGTGCGCGGCGGCGGCCAGGCGGCGAAGAACAGCCGCACCCGTCACACCAGGTGCTTGCGCGTGAGCTCGGCGAGCGCGCGCTCGCCAGGGTCCGCGGAGGCCTCCAGCCGCTCGATGATCAGCTCCTGCTCGCGCCGGCCGCGGTTCTGCGACAGCTTCCAGCGCGTCTCCAGGCGCGTTACCGCGATCTCGAAGGCGACGATGGCGCCGAGCATGTCGCGCAGGTATTCGGCCGACAGGCGCTCGAATTCCGGCTGCCAGGCCGGATCGTGCACCGCCACGAGCTTCGCGACCGCGGCGTGCTTGGCGCCGTCCTCGAGCACGCGCACGGTGCCGTAGGCATGCACCGCGGCGTAGTTCCAGGTCGGCACCGCGGGCTTGCGCTCGTACCAGCGCGGCGAGATGTAGGCATGCGGGCCGGAGAACACGACCAGCGCTTCGTCGTCGAAGAAGCTCTGCCACTGCGGGTTGGTGCGCGCCATGTGCATCACGAGCGCGAGCCGCTCGCCGCGCTCCTCGACGATGCACGGCAGGTGCGAGCCGGCGAGCTCGCCGCCGGCGCCGGTCACCAGCAGGCAGAAGTTGTGCGCGCGCATGAACGGCACGAGCTCGGCGCGCTCCTCGATGCGGTTGTACGGCGGCGAATACATCAGGTTTCCTCCACGAGCGCCACCGCCATGGCGGCAATGCCCTCCTCGCGCCCGGCGAAGCCGAGCCGCTCGGTGGTGGTGGCCTTGACGTTCACCCGGTCGCTGGCGAGGCCCAGGTCGGCGGCGATGTTGGCGACCATCTGCGGCACGTGCGGCGCGAGGCGCGGCGCCTGCGCGACGACCGTCGCGTCGACGTTGGCCGCGCGCAGCCCGCGCGCGGCGAGCTTGGCAGCCACCGCGCGCAAGAGCATCCGGCTGTCCGCGTCCTTGTACTGCGGGTCGCTGTCCGGGAAATGGCGCCCGATGTCGCCCAGCGCCGCCGCGCCGAGCAGCGCGTCGCAGATCGCGTGCAGGAGCACGTCGGCGTCCGAGTGGCCCGCGAGCCCGCGCGCGTGCGGGATGGCGACGCCGCCGAGGACCAACCGCCGCCCTGCGGCGAACGCGTGCGCGTCGAAGCCCTGCCCGATCCTCATGCGCGCCCCGCGAGGATTGCCTCGGCGATCGCGAGGTCCTCGGGATAGGTCACCTTGAGGTTCGCGCGGCTGCCGAGCACCAGGCGCGGGCGCAGCCCCAGGCTCTCGAGCGCGCTCGCCTCGTCGGTAACCAGGCCCTTCGCGTCCTTGAGCGCCTGCGCGAGCAGCCCGGCGCGGAACATCTGCGGCGTCTGCGCGAGCCACAGCTGCGCGCGGTCGAGCGTGCCCGCGATGCGCTGCGCTCCCGCTTCGTCCTTCGTCACGCGCTTCACGGTGTCGGCCACCGGCAGCGCGAGGATGCCGCCGATCGCGTCGCCGCTGCATTCTGCGATGAGACGCTCGAGGTCGGCACGCGGCAGGCACGGACGCGCCGCGTCGTGCACCAGCACCCAGTCGTCCGCGTCGACCGCCGCCATCGCCGCCACCAGGCCGTTGTACACCGAGTCGCGGCGCGTCTCGCCGCCGCAGTAAAGCGGCTCGACGCGTGCGCCGCAGCCGCTCCAGTCGAGCGCGCCGAAGCGCGCGTCATTGGGCGCGAGCACCACGAACACGGTCTCGACCTGCGCCGCGCTGACGGCGCGCAGCGCGTGCCACAGCATCGGCTTGCCGGCGAGCGGCAGGTACTGCTTGGGCGTCTCCCCCGCGATTCTCGTTCCCGCTCCGGCGGCGGGGATCAGCGCAAACAGGCTCAAAACAAAAGTTCCGAAAATTCAAGCCGGTATAATTGCACGCGGCGTCCACCCGGACAAGCCGCCGCAGTCCATGCACCGAGACGAGCTTCCCCAACCGCGATCGCGCCGCCGCGTCACCCGACTCGCCGGCTCGGCCGACTCGCTCGCGCTCGCGCGCCTCGCGCGAGCCGCGCGGCCGCTCGCGGTCGTCACCGCGACCGCGCTCGACGCGCAGCGCCTGACGGAAGAGATCGCCTGGTTCGCGCCCGGCCTGCGCGTGTGCCTGCTGCCGGACTGGGAGACGCTGCCCTACGACCAGTTCTCGCCGCACCAGGACCTCGTTTCCGAGCGGCTCGCGACGCTTTACCGTATTCAGCAGGGCGACTTCGACGTCGCGCTGGCGCCTGCCTCCACCGCGCTCGTGCGCCTCGCGCCGCCCGCGTACCTCGCCGCGCACACCTTTTTCCTGCGCGCCGGCACGCGGCTCGATATCGATGCGCTGCGCCGCCAGCTCGCGACCGCCGGCTACCAGCACGTCACGCAGGTGGTGGCGCCCGGGGAATATTGCTTCCGCGGCGGCATCGTCGACCTCTTTCCGATGGGCAGCGCGCTGCCGCTGCGCCTGGATCTGGACGACGACCTGATCGAGACGATCAGGACCTTCGACGCCGACACGCAGCGCGGCCTGTACACGGTGAACGAGGTGCGCCTGCTGCCGGCGCGCGAGTTCCCGCTCGACGAAGCGGCGCGCACGCGCTTCCGCAGCCGCTTTCGCGAGACCTTCGAGGGCGACCCGTCGAAGAAGAGCCTGTACCGCGACGTCTCGAACGGCATCCCGGCGGCGGGTGTCGAGTACTTCCTCGCGCTGTTCTTCGATTCGCTCGCGACGCTGTTCGACTACCTGCCCGGCGAGGCGACGCTCGTCCTGCACCGCGACGTTCCGGCCGCGGTGGAGGAGTTCTCGCGCGACGCGCAGGCGCGCTACCGGCTGCTCGGCTCCGACCCGGAGCGCCCGCTGCTCGCGCCCGCTCAGGTGTTCGTACCCGCTGAGGAGTTCTTCCTGCGTGCGCGCCCCCATGCGCGCATCGACATCGCTCCCAACGAGCATCCCGACGCCTCCGGCGAGCCGCTCGCCGCCGCGCCGCTGCCGCCGCTCGCCGTCGAGCGCCGCGCGCACGACCCGCTCACGGCGCTGAAGAGCTTCCTCGCGGGCTCCGGGCTGCGCGTACTGCTCGCGGCCGAGTCGCCCGGGCGGCGCGAGACGATGTCGGCGTACCTGGCGGAGTACGGGCTGCAGCCGGACCCGGTTTTGAATTTTGAAAGTTTCGTTCAGGGGAAAACCCCCTTCGCCCTGACGGTGGCACCGCTCGCCGCGGGCTTCGCGCTGCCGGAGGAAGGCTGGGCGCTGGTCACCGAGTCCGAGCTGTACGCGGGCACGGTGCGGCGCAAGACGCGCGGGCGCGAGAAGCCGACCTCGGTCGAGGGCATGCTGCGCGACCTCTCGGAGCTGAAGACCGGCGACCCGGTGGTGCACGCGCAGCACGGCATCGGCCGCTACCAGGGCCTCGCCGAGCTCGACCTCGGCGACGGCACGAACGAATTCCTGCTGATCGAGTACGAAGGTAGCGACCGGCTGTACGTGCCGGTGTCGCAGCTGGCGGTGATCAGCCGCTACTCGGGCGCGCAGCCCGAGGTGGCGCCGCTGCACAAGCTCGGCAGCGGCCAGTGGGAGAAGGCGAAGGCGCGCGCCGCCAAGCAGGCGCGCGATGCCGCCGCCGCGCTGCTCGCGCTGTACGCGAAGCGCGCCGCGCGCCAGGGCCACCGTTTCGGCCTCAACCAGCACGACATCGAGGCCTTCGCGGACGGCTTCGGCTTCGAGGAGACGCCCGACCAGGCGCAGGCGATCGACGCGGTGCTGAAGGACATGACCTCGGGCAAGGCGATGGACCGCCTGGTGTGCGGCGACGTCGGCTTCGGCAAGACCGAGGTCGCCCTGCGCGCGGCCTTCGTCGCGGTTGCCGACAGGAAGCAGGTAGCGATCCTGTGCCCGACGACGCTGCTCGCCGAGCAGCACTTCCAGACCTTCAGCGACCGCTTCGCGGACTGGCCGGTGCGGATCGCGGAGCTTTCAAGGTTCAAAACGGGAAAACAGACTACTGAAATCCTCGCAAGACTCCAGGCCGGCGAAATCGACATCGCCATCGGCACGCACAAGCTGCTCTCCAAGAGCACGAAGTTCGCGCGCCTGGGACTGGTGATCGTCGACGAGGAGCACCGCTTCGGCGTGCGCCACAAGGAAGCGCTCAAGGCGCTGCGCGCCGAGGTCGACGTGCTCACGCTCACCGCAACGCCGATTCCCCGCACGCTCGCCATGTCGCTCGAGGGCATCCGCGACTTCTCGGTGATCGCCACCGCCCCGCAGAAGCGCCTGGCGATCAAGACCTTCGTCGCGCCCTGGTCCGAGGGGCGCATCCGCGAGGCGGTGCTGAGGGAGCTGAAGCGCGGCGGCCAGGTGTACTTCGTGCACAACGAGGTCGAGTCGATCGAGCGCATGCGCGAGCGCCTCGAGCGGCTGCTGCCCGAGGCGAGGATCGCGGTGGCGCACGGCCAGATGCGCGAGCGCGAACTCGAGCGCGTCATGCGCGAGTTCACCGCGCAGCGCCACAACCTGCTGCTGTGCACGACGATCATCGAGACCGGCCTCGACATCCCGAGCGCGAACACGATCGTCATCCACCGCGCCGACAAGTTCGGCCTGGCGCAGCTGCACCAGCTGCGCGGCCGCGTCGGCCGCTCGCACCACCAGGCCTACGCCTACCTGCTGGTGCCGGATGAGGAGGCGCTCGGGGCGCAGGCGAAGAAGCGCCTGGAGGCGATCCAGATGATGGAGGAGCTCGGCTCGGGCTTCTATCTGGCGATGCACGACCTGGAGATCCGCGGCGCGGGCGAGGTGCTGGGCGAGGCGCAGTCGGGCGAGATGCAGGAAGTCGGCTTCTCGCTGTACGCCAGCATGCTCGACAAGGCGGTGCGCAGGCTCAAGGCCGGCAGGGGCGCCGAGCTGGAGGACGCCGCGGACGTCGCCGCGGAAATCAACCTGCACGTGCCGGCGCTGCTGCCGGCCACCTACTGCAGCGACGTGCACGAGCGCCTGACGCTGTACAAGCGCCTCGCGGACTGCGAGTCGGCCGAGGGGCTCGAAGCGCTGCGCGAGGAGCTGGTCGACCGCTTCGGCGAGCTGCCCGAGGCGGCGCGCGCGCTGCTCGAGTGCCATGCGCTGCGGCTCGCCGCGCGCCCGCTCGGCGTGGCGCGCATCGATGCGACGCACGAGGCGCTGCAGCTGCAGTTCGTGCCGCGCCCGCCGCTCGATGCGCAGAAGATCATCGCCTTCGTGCAGCGCCGGCGCGGCGCGCGCCTCGCCGGACAGGACCGCCTGCGCCTGGAAGCGAAGCTGCCCGACTGGCGCGAGCGGGCGCGCGCGGTGCGCGACGTGCTCGCGCAGCTCGCCGCCTGATGGACCTGGTGCTGCAGGGCTCGGGGGCCACCCGCACGGCCGCCGCCGAGCTCGCGCCGCAGGTCGGCGCGCGCGCGCCCGAGACGCATGGCGCGGGCGCCTACCTGCTGAGGGAGGCCACGCCGTTCGAGGGGCTCGGCGCGTGGTGCGGCGCGCGTGCGATCGACTGGGGCTGGCTGCACCGTCCCGTGCGCCTGGCGGACATGCGCCTGCTGGCGATGGACATGGATTCGACGCTCATCACCATCGAGTGCATCGACGAGATCGGCGCGGCGGCCGGACGCAAGGCCGAGATCGCAGGGATCACCGCGCGCGCGATGCGCGGCGAGATCGAGTTCACCGAGAGCCTGAAGCGGCGCGTGGCGCTGCTCGAAGGCGTGCCGGAGCAGGCGCTCGAGCAGGTGTACCGCGACAAGCTGCGCCTGTCGCCCGGCGCCGAGCGGCTGCTCGAGGCGAGCAAGGCGGCGGGCCTGAAGCTCATGCTGGTGTCGGGCGGCTTCTCGTTCTTCACCGAGCGGCTGCGCGCGCGCCTCGGCTTCGACATCGTGCGCTCGAACGCCCTCGAAATCGAGCGCGGGCGTCTGACCGGCCGGCTGCTGGGCGAGATCGTCAACGCGCGCGTCAAGGCCGAGGCCGTGCGCGCGGCGGCGCGCGCGCTCGGCGCGCGCCGCGAGCAGCTGATCGCGATCGGCGACGGCGCGAACGACATGCCGATGATGGACGAGGCCGCGTTCTCGGTCGCGTACCGCGCCAAGCCGATCGTGCGCGAGTTCGCCGCGTTCGCGCTCGACCATTCCGGGCTCGACGGCGTGCTGAATTTTTTCCTTTAAGCTAGGATGGACGCCCGCTGGAGGACACCATGACCGACACCGTCAAATACCTGCTGGACGAGACGCGCATCCCGAAGCACTGGTACAACATCATGGCCGACCTGCCGTCGCCGCCGCCGGCGGTGCTGCATCCGGGCACCAGGCAGCCGGTCGGTCCGGACGACCTGGCGCCGCTCTTTCCCATGGAGCTCATCCTGCAGGAGGTAAGCACCGAGCGCGAGATCGAGATTCCGGAGCCGGTGCGCCAGATCTACCGGCAATGGCGCCCGTCGCCGCTGTTCCGCGCACGCCGCCTTGAGAAGGCGCTACAGACGCCGGCCAAGATCTACTACAAGTACGAAGGGGTCTCGCCCGCCGGCAGCCACAAGCCGAATACCGCCGTGGCGCAGGCGTTCTACAACAAGCAGGCCGGAGTCAAGAAGATCGCCACCGAGACCGGCGCCGGGCAATGGGGTTCGTCGCTCGCCTTCGCGGGCGCGCTGTTCGGCATCGAGATCAAGGTGTTCATGGTGCGCGTGTCCTACAACCAGAAGCCGTACCGCCGCGCGCTCATGGAGACCTACGGCGCGAGCTGCATCCCCTCGCCCTCGGCCGAGACGCAGTCGGGGCGCGCGATCCTGGAGAAGGCGAAGGACCACCCGGGCAGCCTCGGCATCGCGATTTCCGAGGCGGTCGAAGTCGCGGCCACGCACGACGACACCAAGTATGCGCTCGGCTCGGTGCTCAATCACGTGCTGATGCACCAGACCGTGGTCGGGCAGGAGGCGATGTTGCAGCTCGAGATGGCGGGCGACGACGCCGACGTGCTCGTCGGCTGCACCGGCGGGGGCTCCAACTTCGCCGGCCTGGTGTTCCCCTTCCTCGGCGCGCAGCTGCGCGGCGGCAGGAAGCGCCGCATCGTGGCGATCGAGCCGGCCGCCTGCCCGAGCCTGACGCGCGGCAAGTACGCCTACGACTTCGGCGACACCGGTCACCTCACGCCGCTGGTCAAGATGCACACGCTCGGCTCGACCTTCACGCCGCCGGGCTTCCACGCCGGCGGCCTGCGTTACCACGGCATGGCGCCGCTGGTGTCGCACTGCAAGGAGCTCGGGCTGCTCGAAGCGAAGGCGTATCACCAGAAGGAGGTGTTCGCCGCCGGCGTGCAGTTCGCGCGCGCCGAAGGCATCCTGCCCGCTCCCGAGGCGAACCACGCCGTCAAGGGCGCGATCGACGAGGCGCTGCGCTGCAAGGTCGAAGGCCGCTCGCAGACGATCCTGTTCAACCTGTGCGGCCACGGCCACTTCGACATGCAGGCCTACATGGACTACTTCTCCGGCAAGCTCGTCGACCAGCACTACGACGAGGCCGAGCTGGCGATGGCGCTCGCCGGCCTGCCCTCGGTCGCGCAGGCCGCCTGAGCGCTAGCGCGGCGCGTCGATGCGCCGCAGGACGCGCTGCGCGGGCTCGGGCTGCAGCGTGACGTGGTCGATGCGGAAGCCCTCCTCGGCCACGCGCTGCAGCGCGCGCAGCGTGCTCTCCCACTGCGCGAGGTCGGCGACCACCACGTGCGCCGAGAGCGACAGGCGCTCGCCCGAGAGCATCCACACGTGCAGGTCGTGCACCGAGTCGACGCCGGGCACCGCGGCGAGCGCTTCGCCGACTTCCTGCAGCGAGATCCCCGGGGGCACGCCCGCCATCAGGCCGTGTACCGCCTCGCGCAGCAGCTTCACGCTCGAGGCCACCAGCAGCACGCAGATGACGAGGGTCGCGAGCGGGTCGATCGTGGTCCACCCCGAGGCCGCAATCACCAGGCCCGAGACGAGCGCCGCGACCGAGCCGAGCAGATCGCCCATGACGTGCAGCAGCGCCGCGCGCGTGTTCAGGTTGTGCGCGTCGCGCGCGAGCAGGCGCGCGACGTAGAGATTGAGCGCCAGGCCGATGGCCGCCACCACGCTCACCTCGAGGCCGCGCACCGGCTGCGGGTTCGCGAGCCGCGCGTACGCCTCGAGCGCGAGCAGCGCGACGATCAGCAGCATCGCCACGCTGTTGGCGAGCGCGGCGAACATCTCGGCGCGCCCCAGCCCGAACGAGTGGCGCGCCGACGCGGGGCGGCGCGCCGCCCACGCGGCGAGCGCCGCGAGCGCGAGCGACGCGCCGTCGGTCGCCATATGGCCGGCGTCGGCGAGCAGCGCGAGCGATCCCGCCCACCAGCCGCCCGCCGCCTCGACCACCGCGTAGCCGAGCGTGAGCGCCACGGCCAGCCCCAGAAGCCTGTGCGAGTCGTGGCGATGATGATGATGTCCGGGGTGCGCCATGCGGATCAGGTCACCCTGCGCACTTCGCGCAGCGCCGGAAAGCGCTTGCGCAGCAGCGCCTCGACCACGTTCTTCAGATCTAGCGCCGAGCGCGGACAGCCGGCGCACGCGCCCTTGAGGCGCACCGTGAGAATCCCCTGCGCGAGCGCGACGAACTCCAGGTCGCCGCCGTCGCGCATCAGGATTTGCCTTGCCTCGTTCAGAGCTTCGCGAACTTCGTGTTCGCTCGGCATGCGCGCCCCGGCCGGAACTGCCTGGTCGAGCCGTTTCTTCAGCTGCGCCTGCTCGCGCGCGATGCGCAGCGCCGCGCGCGGATCTTCGCGCTCGAGGGCGTCGAGCTCTTCCTCGGTGTAGAACGGCGCGTCGAGCTTCACCCGACCCAGCGCCGCGCGTTGTAGAACAGGCGCATCCACGGGGAGTCCTCGGGCGCGCCGTCCGGCGCCCAGGACATCTGCACGCTGCGGAACACGCGCTCCGGGTGCGGCATGACGATGTTGAAGCGCCCGTCGGCCGTGGTGAGGCCGGTGATCCCGCCGGGCGAGCCGTTCGGGTTGTAGGGATAGAGCTCGGTCGGCGCGCCGCGGTGGTCGACGAAGCGCATCGTGACGAGCGCCTGGCCGGCGTCCTCCGCGGCGCGCCCTTCGCCGTGCGCCACCGCGATCGGCACGCGGCTGCCCGCCATGCCGCGGAACAGGATCGAGGGACTGTCGACGATCTCCACCAGGGCAAAGCGCCCCTCGAACTGCTCGGAGCGGTTGCGCAGGAACGCAGGCCAGTGCGCGGCGCCCGGGATCAGCTCCTTGAGCGCCGCCATCATCTGGCAGCCGTTGCACACGCCTAGCGCGAAGCTGTCCGCGCGCGCGAAGAAGGCCTCGAACTCGCGCCGCGCCGCGGCGTGGAACAGGATCGATTTCGCCCAGCCCTGCCCCGCGCCGAGCACGTCGCCGTAGGAGAACCCGCCGCAGGCGACGAAGCTTTTGAAGCCCGCGAGGCGCGCTCGGCCGGCGAGCACGTCTGACATGTGCACGTCGACCGCGTCGAAGCCGGCGCGCGTGAAGGCGGCGGCCATCTCGGTCTGGCTGTTGACGCCCTGCTCGCGCAGCACGGCGATGCGCGGCCGCGCGCCGGTGGCGACGAATACTTCCTTCGGCTCGAAGCTGAGCGCCACCGACAGGCCCGGATCGCCCGCATCGAGGATGCGTGCGTGCTCTTCGCGTGCGCACTCCGGATTGTCGCGCAGCGCCTGCATGCGGTGGCTGACTTCGCTCCAGGCGCGCTGCAGATCCACGCGCTTCTCGCTGAACACGGTCTTCGCATCGCGCGAGATGCGCACCTCGTCTCTCGCGTTCAGCTGACCGACCAGGTGCGCGCAGTCGCCCAAACCGGCCGCCCGCAGGGCGCCCATGACGCGCGTGCGGTCCGCTGCGCGGATCTGCACCAGCGCTCCGAGCTCCTCCGCGAACAGCGCCGCGAGCGCGAGATCGTTCATGCGGCCCGCGAGCTGGGCATCGCTGTTGCGCTTGAACGCGTCGACGTCCGCCGCCGCGGCGTCGAAGGCGATCGCATCGAGGCTGAGCGTCACGCCGCAGTGCCCGGCGAAGGCCATCTCGCAGGCCGCGGCGAACAGCCCGCCGTCGGAGCGGTCGTGATAGGCGAGCAGCAGGCCCTCGGCGGCGAGCGACTGGATCGCCTGGAACAGGCTTCTCACGAGCGCCGCGTCGTCCGCGTCCGGACACTGGTCGCCGAAGCGGCCGTACACCTGCGCGAGGATCGAGCCGCCGAGCCGGTTGCGGCCGCCGCCGAGGTCGATCAGGACGAGCTCGGTATCGCCGCAATCGGTGCGCAGGCGCGGCGTGAGGGTCGCGCGCGCGTCCTCGACGGGCGCGAACGCCGACACGACGAGCGAAAGCGGTGCGACCACCTCCTTGTCGCCCCAGGCGGTGCGCATCGACAGCGAATCCTTGCCCACGGGGATCGAGACGCCGAGCGCCGGACAGAACTCCAGCGCCACCGCGCGCACCGTGTCGTAGAGGGCCGCGTCCTCGCCCGGATAGCCGGCGGCCGCCATCCAGTTCGCCGACAGCTTGACGCGGCCCAGGTCGCCGATGCGCGCCGCGGCGATGTTGGTGAGCGCCTCCGCGACCGCCATGCGGCCCGAGGCGGGTGCGTCGATCAGCGCGAGCGGCGCGCGCTCGCCGAGCGCGAAGGCCTCGCCCGCGTAGCCGTCGTAGTCGAGCAGCGTCACGGCGCAGTCGGCCACCGGAACCTGCCAGGGCCCGACCATCGGATCGCGCGCGCACAGCCCGCCGACCGTGCGGTCGCCGATGGTGACGAGGAAGGTCTTGTCGGCCACCGCGGGATGGCGCAGCACGCGGTAGGCGGCCTCCTTGAGCTCAATGCCGGCGAGCGGGAAAGGCTCGAGCGGGCGCGCCATGCGCCGCACGTCGCGCAGCATGCGCGGCGGCTTGCCGAGCACGGTGTCGAGCAGCATGTCGACCGGCGTGTTGCCGAACTCGCGGTCGGCGACGCGCAGCCTGCCGTCGGCGGTGGCCGCGCCGAGCACGGCGAACGGGCAGCGCTCGCGCTCGCAGATCGCGCGCAGGCGCTCCAGGTCCTGCGGAGCCACGCCGAGCACGTAGCGCTCCTGCGCCTCGTTGCACCAGATCTCGCGCGGCGACATGCCGGAGTCCTCGGAGGGCGCAGCACGCAGCTCGAGCCGTGCACCGCGCCCGGCGGAGTGCACCAGCTCGGGCAACGCGTTCGACAGCCCGCCCGCTCCCACGTCGTGGATCGACAGGATCGGGTTCGCAGCCCCGAGCTGCCAGCAGCGGTCGATCACCTCCTGCGCGCGGCGCTGGATCTCGGCGTTGCCGCGCTGCACCGAGTCGAAGTCGAGATCCTCGATGTTCGCTCCCGCGCCCATCGACGAGGCCGCTCCGCCGCCCATGCCGATCAGCATGCCGGGCCCGCCGAGCTGCACCAGCAGCGTGCCCTCGGGCAGCGGCGCCTTGGCCGTGTGCGCGGCCGCGATGTTGCCGATGCCGCCGGCGAGCATGATCGGCTTGTGGTAGCCGCGCTGCACCCCGCCGACGCGCGCCTCGAAGCTGCGGAAGTAGCCCGCCAGGTTCGGACGCCCGAATTCGTTGTTGAAGGCGGCCGCGCCGATCGGCCCCTCGAGCATGATGTCGAGCGCGGAGGCGATCCGGTTCGGCTTGCCCGGGTCGTCGCGCTCCCAGGGCTCCGGCAGCCCCGGGATGCGCAGGCTGGAGACCGAATAGCCCACCAGGCCGGCCTTCGGCTTCGCGCCGCGGCCGGTGGCGCCCTCGTCGCGGATCTCGCCTCCGGCGCCAGTGGCGGCGCCGGGGAACGGCGAGATCGCCGTCGGGTGGTTGTGCGTTTCGCACTTCATCACGGTGTGCGTGAGCTCGCGGTGCGCGCGGTAGACGCCGTCGGCATCGGGGTGGAAGCGTTGCGCCTCGCGCCCCTGCATCACCGCGGCGTTGTCGGAATAGGCGAGCACGGTGCCCGCGGGATGCGCGGCGTGCGTGTGCCGGATCATGGCAAACAGCGAGTGCTCCTGCGCCTCGCCGTCGACGATCCAGCTCGCATTGAAGATCTTGTGGCGGCAATGCTCGGAGTTCGCCTGTGCGAACATGGTGAGCTCGGCGTCGGTCGGGTCGCGCCCGAGCCGCGCGTAGGCCGCGCGCAGGTAGTCGATCTCGTCCTCCGACAGAGCGAGGCCCAGCTCGCGGTTCGCCTGCGCCAGGCGCGCGAGCGGCACCTGCGCGAGCGGGCGCGGCGGCACATGGCGGAACAGCTGCGCGGCGCCGTCCAGCGCGTCGAGCACGGTCTCGGTCATGCGGTCGTGCAGCCGAGCCGCCAGCGCGGCGCGCGGCGCCGCACCTCTGCCTTCCACGCGGTAGGCGATGCCGCGCTCGACGCGCCGCACCCAGTCCAGTCCGCAGGCGTGCGCGATGTCGGTCGCCTTCGACGACCAGGGCGAGAGCGTGCCGAGGCGCGGCACGACGAGGAACAGGCTGGCGCCCGGCGCAGCGGGCTCGGGCGGCACGCCGTAGTCGAGCAGGCGCTCGAGCAGACCGCGCCCGGCGGCATCCGGCTCGGCGTCGGCTTCTACGAAATGCCAGTACTCGGCGGCGACGCGGAGCGCGCCGGGAAAGGCCTGCTGCAGGGAGGGAAGAAGCTTGGCGAGTCTGAACTCCGACAGCGCGCGCGCGCCGCGGAGCTTGAGGATCGTGGGCATCTGAGCGAAGCCGGTAAGGCGGAATTCTAGCAGACCGCCTCGCGGCGACGCGGCGCTACCTGCGTCCGTTGACCACTGGCTCCTTCACCGTGCCGGAGACGTTCAGCACCTGGCGCATCGTCTGGTTCTGGGTGCGCATGTCGGCAACGATGCGCCCGCTCAGCGCACCGCTGCGCGCAACGTCCACCGCCGCAGCCGCGCTCAACGCGCCGGCCGAGAGGTTGATGTTGCGCAGCTGGACGGTACCGCCGTCGTACACGCCGTCGGCGCTCAGCTCGGCGAACACGGTCCGCCCGGCCGACTGGCCGCCCTGGGTCTGGATCGCGCGCGACAGGTCGACGCTGCCGAGCGAGCCCTTGCTCATGTCGAAATGGCCCTCGATATGCGCGCTCTCGTACAGCTTCGCGGGATTCGGCCCGCTCATGCGGTAGTTGCCCTGCCCCTGCTCGATCCTGCCTTCCGAAAGCAGCGCGGGGCTGAACACCGCCGCGTTGATGCGGCGCACCTTGAGCTTGCCTTCGACGTTCCACTGCGGGCCCCAGCGGATGCTCGCCGTGCCGGACATATCGCCGTCGAGCGCGACGGCGCTCCACTCGGTGATCTCCAGTCCGTCGCGCGTGGCGCTGCCCTTGCCGCTGAACAGCGACAGCACCACGTCCGGCGCGAACGGCGGCGTCAGATGGTCGGCATTCACCTCGACGCCGAATGCGTTGCCGTGCGGGGTGAGCGTCGCGACCAGGTTGTCCGGGCCCTTCAGCGTCACCGAAGCGAGTGCGCCGCTTGCGGCGATCTTCACGTCGGCGTCGAAGGTCGGCAGATTGAGCGGGCCCTGCAGGGTCAGCTTGGTCGCCTTGATGTCCCCGACGCGCAGCGCGCCGAGCTTCATGCTGCCGAACAGCAGGTCCGCGAGGCGCCCCTGCTGCACCGTCGCGCCCTCGATCTCCAGGCTGTGGAACATCTTCCTGTCGCCGGTGAGCGTCTCGATGTACGGGTAGGCGTGCAGCTTGTCGATGCGCACCGCGTCGCCGATCGACACGCGCGAGAACACGATCTCCAGGCCGCGCAGCAGCGACATGCGCGCCGAGCCGATCTTCACCGGCTGGCCGAGTGCCGCGCTCGCCGCGCGCTCGTAGTCGCCCACCGGCACCGGTGCGAGGTGCACGGCGACGAGCGCGCCGATCACGAGCGTGAGCAGCGTCAGCGTGATCGTCTTGCCCCACTTGCGCGGCCGGCGGATCTTGATCGGCTTGATCGGCTCCTGCTCGGCCTTGAGCCTGCGCTGTTCCTCCTTGAGCCGGCGCTTTTCCTCCTTCTCCCGCTGGCGCGCCGCCTTGCGCGCCTCCTTGGTCATCGCCTGCTCGTCGCGCTTGACCTCGTCCATCCTGAGGTCGTCTTCGCTGACCTCGATCTCGTCGGCCTCCGGCTCGCGGTACTTGGCGGTCGCGGGCTTGAGCGACGCGGCGTCCTGCAGCACCGGCCCGCGCGGGCGCTCGGCCTCGCGCTCGTCCTTGAAGCGGTACACGTGCACCGGCCGCGAGATGTTCTTGAAGCGCTGATTGCCGAGGTCCTGGAACTTGAAGGGCACCTTATCGCGAATCTGGTCGTACACGGTGCTCGAGATGCAGATCCCCCCGTTGTCGGCGAGCCCCTCGAGTCGTGCGGCGACGTTCACGCCGTCGCCGAACACGTCGTTCTCGTCGGAGATGATGTCTCCCAGGTTGATCCCCATGCGGAACACGATCTGCTGATCGCGCGGGGCGCTCGCCTGCGACTCGGCGACTTTCTCCTGGCTCTCGGCCGCCCAGCGCACCGCGGCCACGACGCTCGCGAACTCGATCAGCAGGCCGTCGCCGACCGTCTTGACGATGTGCCCGCTGTGCTCGGTCACCATCGGGCGGATGATGTCGTTCAGCACCGCGCGCAGGCGCGCCAGTGTGCCTTCCTCGTCCTGGCCCATCATGCGGCTGTAGCCGACCACGTCGGCCGCGACGATCGCCGCCAGGCGGCGCGTCGCGCGGCCCTGAGACGGCGCTTCCCCTCCGCCCGGAGGGATGCTGGTCACGAGCGCTGCTTCGCGCGTGCGGTCCTCCTCGGCGCGCCGGCGCCGCGCTTCGGCTTCGCGCGCCGTGCGCTCCTTCTCCTCGCGCTCGGCCGCCTCGCGCACGTGGCGCTGCCCCTCGTCGCGCTGCGCGAAGCTCTCCAGGTCGGCGAGCAGCGAGTTCGCGAAGCTGTCGCCGCCCGCCGCGACACGCGCCTGCTCCTCGCTGCGCGCGCGCTCCTGCTCCTCGCGCCGGGCACGGGCCCGCTCGGATTCCTCGCCCCGCCTGCGCTCGTCCTCCTCGCGCCGCTTGCGATCGTCCTCGTCGCGACGCCGGTCGGCGTCCTCGCGCGCCTTGCGTACCGCTTCCTCGCGCGCACGGCGCTCGGCCTCTTCGCGCGCGCGGCGCTCCGCTTCTTCGCGCCGCCTGCGCTCCTCTTCCTCCTTGCGCCTGCGTTCCTCTTCCTCGCGTCGTTTGCGCTCTTCCTCTTCCTTGCGACGGCGCTCGGCCTCCTCTCGCACCCGGCGTTCCTCTTCCTCGCGCCGCCTGCGCTCCTCCTCTTCCTTGCGCCGGCGCTCGGCCTCCACGCGCGCCCGGCGCTCTTCTTCCTCCCTGCGCTTGCGCTCTTCTTCCTCTTCCTTGCGCCGGCGGTCGGCTTCCTCGCGCGCCCGGCGATCGTCCTCCACCTTGCGCTTGCGCTCCTCTTCCTCCCTCCGCTTGCGCTCTTCCTCGTCACGCCGCCTGCGCGCTTCCTCTTCCTTGCGCCGCTCGACCTCCTCGCGCGCGCGGCGCTCCTCGTCCGCCTTGCGCTTGATCTCTTCTTCCTCGCGGCGCTTGCCCGCTTCCTCCTCGCGCCGCTTTTCGTCGGCCTCCTCGAGCGCACGGCGCTCCTGCTCGATCTTCAGGCGCAGCGCCTCGGCCTCGCGGCTCGCCTTCTCCTCGGCCTCCTTGCGCGCGCGCTCCATCGCCTCGCGCGCCTCGCGCTCGATTTCCTCCTTCGACTTCTGCTGTACGACGGGCGCGGGCTTCGGCTGGGACGCCTTGGCCCGTTCCTCCGCCTGTTTCTTGGCGCGCGCTTCCGCCTCCGCCTTGGCTTTCGCCTCGGCCTCGGCCTTGGCCTTCGCCGCCGCAGCGGCCTTGGCGCGCGCGTCCGCCTCCGCCTTCGCCTTCGCCTCGGCCGCTTCGCGCGCCCTGAATCCGAGCGAGTCCTCCTGCGCCTTGCGCTCGGCTTCGGCGCGCGCCTTGGCCGCCAGATCGACCGACGGCTTGGACGCCGGAGCGCCCGGCAGCACCTGCGTGAAGTCCAGATCGTCGCCGCCGGCAGCGGGAGGAACCGAGGGCGGGCCCGGGGGCGGTGCCGCCGGCCGGGCCGGCGGGGGCGGCGGCTTCGTGGCGACGCCGACGGAGGCCTCGCGCACGAAGCCCTCGCGCTCGAGCTTCTCGACCAAGGCGAAGAAATTCGCCTCGGAAATCTTGTCGAACTTGATGTTGAGTTCGCCGACGGTCGTCTTGCCGTCGATGGCCGCGAGCACCGCCCGCTCGGCGCGCGACAGGATGCTGGTCTTGCCGGAGGCCTCCTGTACGCCCTTGCCGGTTTTGGAGTAGATCGCGGTCTGATTCATGCTGCGGCCAGAGTTCTTATCCTCGCATCCGGCAGGGGATCGACGGCTATTATAAGCAGATGGGGACGCCGGGCCCGCCGCGGACGGTCCGATACTACCGGTAGCGCGCCCATCCGGGCGTTAAATTGTGCATGGTTCCGCTTTCGGGAGAGACATGGACGCGGTCGAGGCCGTGGTGATCGGCGCCGGCGTCGTCGGGCTCGCCGTGGCGCGAGCGCTGGCGCGCGCCGGGCGCGAGGTGGTCGTGCTGGAGGCCGAGGACGCGATCGGCACGCATACCAGCTCGCGCAACTCGGAGGTGATCCACGCCGGCATCTACTACCCCGGGGGCTCGCTCAAGGCCACGACCTGCGTCGCGGGGCGACGACGCCTGTACGAGTACTGCGCGGCGCACGGCGTGCCGCACCGCCGCTGCGGCAAGCTGATCGTCGCCAGCGACGAGGCTCAGCTCGGCGAATTGCAGCGGATCCGCGACAAGGCGCGCGCCAACGGCGTCGGCGACGTCGATTTCGTCCCCAGGCAGCAGGCGCTCGCATGGGAGCCGGAACTGCGCTGCGTCGCGGCGCTCCACTCTCCCTCGACCGGGATCGTAGACAGCCACGCCCTGATGCTCGCCTACCTCGGCGAGGCCGAGGACCACGGCGCCATGCTTGCGCTGAAGAGCCGGTTCGAAGAGGCCGAAGCCATCGGCACCGGGTTTCGTCTCGTTGTCGGGGGCGCGGAACCGATCCGCATCCAAACCAGATTCTTGGTGAACAGCGCAGGCTTGCGCGCGCCCACGGTCGCGCGCGCAGTCAACGGCTATCCTGCGGCCTTCGCGCCACGCGAGCTCTACGCCAAGGGGAACTACTACTCGCTCACGGGCCGCTCGCCTTTCACGCGTCTCGTGTATCCGGTGCCCGAGCCGGGCGGCCTGGGCGTGCACGTGACGCTCGACCTCGGCGGCCAGGCCCGCTTCGGCCCGGACGTCGAATGGGTGGACGCGATCGGCTACCAGGTCGACCCGCAGCGCGCCGCGCGCTTCTACTCCGCGATCCGGCGCTACTGGCCGGAGCTTCCGGATGGCGCGCTCGCGCCCGGCTACGCCGGCATCCGCCCGAAGATCTCGGGACCCGGCGAGCCGGCTGCCGACTTCGTGATCCAGGGCCCGCGCGAGCACGGCGTGCCGGGGCTGGTCAACCTGTTCGGTATCGAGTCGCCCGGATTGACAGCGTCGCTCGCGCTGGCCGATCATGTGGCGGCACTCCTGCAGGACTGAAAATTTCGCACCGCTCCCTCGGAGGACTCATGAAAGCCAGGCTCGCAGCGGCGCTCGCCGCGACCGCAGTGTTCGGCGCCGCACACGCGCAGACCAAGTGGGACATGCCCACGCCCTACCCGGACGGCAACTTCCACACCAAGAACGTCGGTCAGTTCGCCGCCGACGTCGCGAAGGCGACCGGCGGCAAGCTCGAGATCACGGTGCACTCGAACGGCAGCCTGATCAAGCATCCCGAGATCAAGCGCGCCGTGCAGACCGGGCAGGTGCCGATCGGCGAAGTGCTGATCTCGGTGCTGGCGAACGAGTCGCCGCTGTTCGCCTTCGACTCGAACCCCTTCCTCGCCAACAGCTACGCCAAGGAGCGCAAGCTGTGGAGCGCCGCCCGCCCCTACCTGGTGAAGAAGCTCGACAGCCAGGGGCTGACGCTGCTGTACTCGGTGCCCTGGCCGCCGCAGGGGATCTACACCAAGAAGCCGATAGAGTCGCTCTCCGACCTGAAGGGCATCAAGTTCCGCACCTACAGCCCGACGACCTCGCGCTTCGCCGAGTTGATCGGCGCGACGCCGACCACCGTGCAGGTGCCCGACATCCCGCAGGCCTTCAAGACCGGCCTGGTCGACGCGATGATCACCTCGGGCGCGACCGGCGTCGACACGCAGGCCTGGGATTACCTGTCCTACTACTACGACACGCAGGCGTTCCTGCCGCAGAACATGGTGATCGTGAACAAGGCCGCGTTCCACAAGCTCCCGGCGGGCGAGCAGAAAGCCGTGCTCGCGGCGGCCAAGGCGGCCGAGGCGCGCGGCTGGAAGACGAGCGAGGCGGAGAACGAGAACTACGTGAAGACGATGGCCTCGCACGGCATCAAGATCGTGAAGCCGTCGAAGAAGCTCGCCTCCGAGTTCGAGGCGATCGGCAAGCAGATGGCCGACGAATGGGCCAAGAAGGCGGGCGCCGAAGGCGAGGCGATTCTCAAGGCCTACCACGGCAAGTAGGCGCGCGCACCCGATGCGCCGCGCGCTCGAGCTGCTTTATCTCGGATCCGGCCTGCTAGCCGGATTTTTTTTGGTGGCGATCGCAGTCTTGACGGCGGTGCAGATTGTCGGCCGCGAGCTCGGCCTGCCCGCCTCCTCCTACGACGACTTCGCCGGCTTCTGCCTCGCCGCGACGTCGTTCCTCGGCCTGGCGTGGACCTTGCGCGCCAACGAGCACATCCGCATGACGCTCCTGCTGCACCACGCGCGCGGTCGGGTGCGCCGCGCGCTCGAGCTCTTGTCGCTCGCCTGCGCCGCGTTCCTGGTCGGCCTGTTCGCCTGGTCGAGCTGCGCCATGGTGCTCACCTCCTACCAGATAAACGACGTGTCGCAGGGGCTGGTCGCCGTGCCGCTGTGGATTCCGCAAAGCGGCATGGCGGCGGGGCTCGCGATCCTGTTCGTCGCGCTGGTCGACGATCTGGTGTGCGCCCTGCGCGGCGCGTCGACCTCGTACGACCGCGCCGCCGCCGAGCGCGCGCCCGCCGGCCCCGGATTCGAGCGCTAGCCCGATGGAAACCTGGATCGTCTCGCTCGTGCTCGTCGCGGCGCTCGCGGCGCTGCTCGCCTCGGGCCTGTGGATCGCGCTCACGCTGCTCGGCGTGGGCTGGATCGCGATGGTCCTGTTCACCAGCGCGCCCGCCGGCAGCCTGATGGCCACCACGGTGTGGGGCGCGAGCACCAGCTGGGCGCTCACGGCGCTGCCGCTATTCATCTGGATGGGGGAGATCCTGTTTCGCACGCGCATCGCCGAGGACATGTTCCGCGGGCTGGCGCCGTGGATGGCGCCGCTGCCCGGCCGGCTCGTGCACTGCAACGTCTTCGGCTGCGGCATCTTCGCCGCGATCTCGGGCTCGTCCGCGGCCACCGCGGCCACGATCGGCCGCATCACGATCCCCGAGCTGCTCAAGCGCGGCTACGACGAGAAGATGGCGATCGGCTCGCTCGCCGGAGCGGGCACGCTCGGCCTGCTCATCCCGCCATCGATCATCATGATCGTGTACGGGGTGGCGGCCGACGTGTCGATCGCACGCCTGTTCGTCGCCGGCGTGCTGCCGGGGATCATGCTGATGCTGATGTTCTCCGGATACATTGCCGGCTGGGCGCTGCTCAACCCGGCGCGCACGCCGGCGCGCGAGTCGGTGACGAGCTTCGCGCAGAAGCTGTACGCCGCTCGCCACCTGATTCCCGCGGTGGCGCTGATCGCGACGGTGATCGGCTCGATCTATACCGGGGTGGCGACGCCGACCGAGGCGGCGGTGATCGGCGTGGCCGGCGCGCTGGTGCTCGCCGCGGTGACCGGCTCGCTCAGCTGGAAGAATTTCGCCGACAGCGTCATGGGGGCGATGAAGACCTCGTGCATGATCGCCTTCATTCTCGCCGGCGCGGCCTTCCTCACCGTTGCCATGGGATTCACCGGCCTGCCGCGCGTCATCGCCGAATGGATCGCGGCGCAGGGCTTCACCGCGGTGCACCTGATCGTCGTGCTGACGCTGCTGTACATCGTGCTCGGTTGCTTCATCGACGGCATCTCGATGGTGGTGCTGACCTCGTCGGTCGTGATGCCGTCGATCAAGGCGGCGGGCATCGATCTGCTGTGGTTTGGCATATTCATCGTGCTGGTGGTCGAAATGGCGCAGATCACTCCGCCGGTCGGCTTCAACCTGTTCGTGCTGCAGGGGCTCACCGGCAAGAACATGTTCTACGTCGCGCGCGCCGCCCTGCCGTTCTTCTTCCTGATGGTGGTCGCGGTCGCGCTGATCTGGACGTTCCCGGGCATCGTCACCTACCTGCCCGGCAAGATGTTCAACCTGCGCTGAGGCAGCCCGTGGCCGCGACTCCGATCTACACCACCGCGCAGATCCGCCGCATCGAGGCGGCCGCGGGCGCGCCCACGCCGGGGCTGATGCAGCGCGCCGGCCGCGCCGCGGCCGAGATCGCCGCGCGCCTGGCGGGCGAGCGCGGCAAGGACGTGCTGGTGCTCGCCGGCCCGGGCAACAACGGCGGCGACGCCTACGAGCTCGCGGCCAACCTGAAGGAGCAATTCTTCCGCGTCGTCGTGGTCACGCCCGCCGATCCGGCGCAGCAGCCGCCCGACGCGGCGCGCGCGCGCCATCGCTGGGACGCAGCCGGGGGCGAGACGCTCGCCGCCCCGCCGTCCGGCCGCAAGTGGAGCCTGCTGGTCGACGGGTTGTTCGGCATCGGGCTCGCGCGCGAGCCCGCGGGCGAGTACGCCGCGCTCATCGACTGGGCCGGCGCGCAGGCCTGCCCGGTGCTCGCGCTCGACATTCCGAGCGGGCTCGATTCCGACACCGGGCGCGTCCTCGGGCGCGCGCTGCGCGCCACGCACACGATCACCTTCATCGGCCTGAAGCCGGGCCTGCTGACGCTCGACGGCCCGGACCACTGCGGGCTGCTCACCGTCGCCGACCTCGGGCTCGATGCGCCGCGGCTCGTGCAGCCGCAGGGCTGGGTCGCCGACCCTGCGCTGTTCGCCGGTGTGCTGCGCTCCCGGCCGCGCAACTTCCACAAGGGCATGGCCGGCTCGCTCGCAATCATCGGCGGCGCGGCCGGCATGACCGGCGCCGCGCTGCTCGCCGGGCGCTCGGCGCTCAGGCTCGGTGCGGGGCGGGTGTACATCGGGCTGCTCGCGCAGGATGCGCCGGCGTTCGATACGGGCGCGCTCGAGCTGATGCTGCGCCGGCCCGACGACGTGCTCGGCCTCGACCTGGACGCGCTGGTGGTCGGCCCCGGGCTCGGCCAAAGCGAGCGCGGCGAGACGCTGCTCGGCGCCGCGCTCGCGAGCGAGCTCCGCCTCGTGCTCGACGCCGACGCGCTGAATCTGATGGCGCGCAGCCCCGAGCTCAGGCGCGCCTGCGCACGCCGGCGCGCCGACACGCTGCTCACGCCGCACCCGGCCGAAGCCGCGCGCCTGCTCGGCTGCGACAGCGCGGCGGTGCAGCGCGACCGGCTCGCGGCGGCGCAGCGCCTGGCGTCCGAATTCGGCGCGCACGCGGTGCTCAAGGGCAACGGCAGCGTGATCGTCGCGGCCGACGGGCACTGGTTCGTCAACACCTCGGGCAATCCGGGCATGGCGAGCGCCGGCATGGGCGACGTGCTCTCGGGCATCCTCGGCGCGCTGCTCGCGCAGGGCTACAGCGGCGAGACCGCCGCGGTGCTCGGCACGCATCTGCACGGCTGCGCGGCCGATGCGCTCGCCGGCGCGGGCAGCGGCCCGGTCGGCCTGACCGCGGGCGAGCTGATCGAGCCCGCGCGCCGCCTGTGGAATTCCTGGCTCGCGCGCGGCGCCTGAGCTAGGGCAGGATGTTGTCGACCAGCGCGTAGTCGACAGTCAGCTCCTCACCTGTCGCGATGTCGCGCAGCGCGAGGTCGACGCCGTGCGGCTCGCGCGCGAAGTCCGGCCGCAGGTTCGGCGTGGCGCTGTGGTTGAAGTAGCGCGCGTCGTCGCAGCACAGGATGAAGCGCTTCAAGCGCGGATCGAGATAGCCGTACACCAGCAGCCATTCGCGCGCCTGCGCCGGCAGTGCTTCGAGCGCCTTCGGCTCGAGGTCGAGGTCGAAGCCCGGCGTGAAGCGCCACACCTCCGTCCCGCGCGCGATCGGCTCGACGGCGAACACGCCCAGGCCGTGGATCGCGCTCGGCGCGAGCCGGGTGCGAACGAGCAGCATCAGGCGAGCGCCTGCGCCGCCTCGACGAACGCCTGCGGATCCGCGGGCGAGACGATCACCGCGCGGCCCGCGGTGCGCAGCACCACCGCGTGCGCCGGATCGGTGACGAATGCGCGGTAGCTGCCGAGCGTCCGGCTGCGGAACAGGCCGGTGAAGGAGAACAGGCCGCCGTTGCCGAACAGCCGCATCGATCCCGTCATCGCCTGCGGATCGACGCGCGCCTCGGCGAGGCCCGCGAGCGGGATGCGCGTCGACCACAGCAGCCGCCGCACGCGCAGCTCGCCCGGCGCGAGCTCGTAGCCGCGCACCACGAACAGCAGTGCAGCCGCGCCGACGAGCGGCGGAATCCAGGCGATCAACGCGCCGAAGCTCTCGGCGTACGGCGCGCGCGTGCCGGTGGGGACCGCATAGGCCAGCGCGTAGCCGACCGCGATCAGGATCGCGCTGCCGGCGAAGGAAGTGGCCTTGAGGCTCGTCGCCCAGGGGGCGGCGCGGAACGGTCGCATGTGCGCGTCATCTTACCTGCGCGGGCCCGGGTCGAAGTCGTCGTCGAGGCGGAAATCCCCCCGCCTGTATGCCGCGATGACCTTGCGTGCCTCGTCCGCGTACGCCGCCGGGACGCGCACGCTCGCCCCGCGCATGGCCGGCGTCAGAAGACCATCCGTCTGGATAAGCTGCGCGTCCGCCACTTCGGCTGGAATGCCCGCCGCCTCCAGGCAGGACCTCACGACATGCACCTCGGTGTAGGAGAGATATTGGGCCACCTTCACCCAGTCCCCGAGATAGGGCTGTTCCGGCTGCTTTTGAATCGCCGGCTCTCGAGGAACGTCTAGGCCCCGCGCGCGCAGCTCCTCCAGGGCGATCGACCGCGCGAATTCCGTGAGCTCGCCCGACGCGCAGCGCCTCTGCAGCTCGTCGTCGGCGAGCTCGCGAAACGTCTCTTCAAGGCTGCTGCGGCTAGGCCCCACGGCGTTGACGCACCGCGCGAGGTTTCACTTTGAACAACAGAGTCATCGCAAAACTGCCGCCATCCACGCAACCATTGCTTTCGCCCGAACCAGAGCGTCCTGTTCGGTAGCGAAGACCTGGCTTGAGTAACGATGGAGCGAAAACCAGCCTCTCATGTCCTCGGTATCCCTGCGGTACTCCTCAAAGCCGAACGTACCATCGTCGCGAGCGAAGATATCCACGCAATGGTCGCTCGTGGTGTTATTGAAGGATGCTACGACGCAAGTTGGCATGGCGACGCAATAAAGACGTCTGACGTTCCGGCTAACGCGCCGCCCGGTGGCGCGCAAGGCTCGACGCTTCGCACGCGTCCGGGTGGGCTGCGGTGTTAGGGGGCATGGCACAGCGACTCACTTCCATAGATCACTCGTCGCTCGATATAACGTTTGGTATTCAGTTGATCCATGCGATACCCCATAAATGGGTAAGAACGTGATGCTCATGAGCAGGGCGTGAATGGAGATTAAGGCGATAGTTCTCCGAGAACTAGGCATCAGCATCAGCCCTTTGGTTAGTAATTTGGAGACGAGATAAAAAATTGGCGCATATAGCACCACGTGAACAAAGCTAACGGGAACTGCCAGAGTCAGTACGAGAATCGTCCCGAGCGGCAGAAAACCACCGATAACGAACATGAAATACGGAACCGGGACGGTCAAAAACATTACCGTGAACAGAAGCCATTTGATTGCTCCCTCACGCAATGCGATCTTGCCCCCTAACGCTATATGGATACGAAAAGTATTTAGCTAGAATCGTCTGCGTCAGTCGATGCCGCGTCAACGGAACCTTGAATCAACGGGTTCGGTTCGCTGCGCAGTTCTCCAGAGCATGATAGCCGGCGAAAGGCGGGACAAGACGCTGATTCGCCTGCGAGATCCGTTTCGGCGCCGAACGACGGGAAAGAACGGCCGCCGGATGATCGGATCGACGGATGACCGATGAGCCCCCCGCCAATGCGAGGCGCGGGCAGCCAGGCGAGCAGCAGGCCCAAGCTCGGCGCCTAGGGCGCCGCGCGGAACCGCTTCACTCGCGAAGACCGAGCTTGCGCAACCCTTGAAACAGGCGTTCGCGCTGCGCCAGATAGGCCGGATGGTCGGACAT